>JAWODB010000139.1:0-10791 GCA_046483505.1 Phycisphaerae bacterium | reverse complement strand
GCCATAAAGCCGATGCTCTTGCCCTCCGTCCGGCGAACCCGCAGCGTGCGCACGATGTCCACCGGCCACGCCACGCCGAAACAGACGAGCATGCCCGCTTCGAAAACCTCAGCGACAATCGTTAGAGAGTCCAAGGCCAGAACCACAGGTTCAAGGTTCAAAGTAAACAGCCAAAACGACCACGGTCGTGGCTTCTCGTCGTTGCCGTTCTCTATGTCTCCCGTCGTTGCCGTTTGCCGTCTTAGCGGCTTTGCGCCTTTGCGTGAGGCATGCCGTTTTGTTGTATCCGCCGGCGGAAGTACAGCGGCAGGCGGATGTCGACGGCGACCATGACGGCATTGAAGGCATAGAGGGCCGTGACGGTTTCCGGCCAGGCGCCCCATGCCCGCACGACCTTGGCCGTCAGGCCGCTCAGGTACCCCACCAGGATGAGGGCCATGAAGCCGACGCTCTTGCCCTCCGTCCGCCGGACCCGCAGCGTGCGGACGATGTCCACCGGCCACGCCACGCCGAAACAGACGAGCATGCCCGCCTCGAAGACCTCGGCAACTATCACGACGGAGTCCAAAGTCCAGAGTCCGAAGTCCAAAGTCAAAAACCGAAACATCCACGGCGCGCGCGGCGCAAGCGCCGCGGCAAACATAAGCGATTCTGTACCTGCGAAGCCCCTCGCGACGATTCGACGCACACGCCCTGTGCGCGGCGCAAGCGCCGCGGCGAACACCCGTCTGTCGCCGTTTGTCGTTACTCAGGTACTCAGGTACTTGCCGTCCTACGCCTGGCACAGATCCCGCATGAAGTACGCCGGGTCGGTCGTCAGGTTGACGCCGAGGCGCCTCAGGCCCGTCTCGTCGCCGGGGCGCGGAATGTGGGTCAGGTGGACCTCGCAGCCCCGCAAGGCCGCCAGTTTATCCATTCCCATCTGGGCGGTCGGATTCGTCGACGCGCTCACGGAGAGGGCGATGAGCGCCTCCTCCAGGTCCAGGCTCACGCTCTTGGAGGAGAGGATGTCGTCCTTCATCCGGGCAATCGATTCCAGCACCTGCGGGGCCAGCAGGTGGATGGCGTCCGGGATGCCCGCCAGGCGCTTGATGGCGTTCAGGACGAGGCTGCTGGCCGCGTGCATCAGCGGCGAGTTCGTGCCGGTCACGATGGTGCCGTCGGGCAACTCCGCCGCCGCGCCGCAGAACATGCCCTTGTTGCCTTTGCCGCGGCGGCGGGCGTCTTCGGCGGCCTCGCGCGCCGGCCCGACGACGCGCCGCTGGAGCGGGTCGAGGTCAAGTTCGTCCATCAGCAGTTTGCACCGGTCGACGGTCGCCTCCGGCGTGAAGCCCATGGCGTGCTCGCACGCGTAGCGGAAGTAGCGTCGGATGACTTCCTGGCGGGCGGCCTGGCGGCAGACGGCGTCGTCGGCGACGGCGAACCCCGCCCGGTTCACCCCCATGTCCGTCGGCGAGCGGTACAGGTCCGCCTGGCCCATGATGCGGGCCAGGATGCGCCGCAGCACGGGGAACGCCTCCACGTCGCGGTTGTAGTTGACGGCCGTCTCGCCGTACGCCTCCAGGTGGAACGGGTCGATAAGGTTGACGTCGCCCAGGTCGGCCGTCGCCGCCTCGTACGCCACGTTCACGGGATGCTTCAGCGGCAGGTTCCAGATGGGGAACGTCTCGAACTTGGCATACCCGGACCGCGTGCCCCGCCGGTGATCGTGGTACAGTTGCGACAGGCACGTGGCGAGTTTGCCGCTGCCCGGCCCGGGGCCCGTGACGACGACGAGCGGGCTGTCGGTCTCGATGTACGGGTTCGCCCCGTAGCCGGCGTCGCTGACGATGCGGTCCACGTCCGTCGGGTAACCCGGCGTGGCGCGGTGGGTGTATACCCGGATGCCGAAGTGTTCGAGTTTGCTCTTGAAGGTGACGGCGGCGGGCTGCTCGTCGAACCGGGTGATGACGACGGCGGTGATCTCCAGCCCCCAGTCCCTCAGGTCGTCGATGAGTTTCATGGCGTCGACGTCGTAGGTGATGCCGAAGTCGGCCCGCAGTTTCTTGCGTTCGATGTCGCCGGCCCAGATGCAGAGGATGATGCCGGCCCGGTCGCGGAGGCCCCGCAGCAGCCGCATCTTGACGTTCGGGTCGAACCCCGGCAGGACGCGTGCGGCATGGAAGTCGAAGAGCAGTTTGCCGCCGAACTCCAGGTACAGTTTGTTGTCGAAGCGGTCGAGGCGCTGGAGGATGGCCCGCGTCTGCTCGCCGAGGTACTGCTCGTTGTCGAAGCCGACGGGGCCGGCGGCGGCCGGAGCATTTGCGGCCTCGGCGGCGGTCGTGCCTGCCGCAGGGTCCGCCGCGGCGGGGGCGGGGGCGGTGTCGGAGCGCGGACGGGCGTCGGGCATGGTCGTGTCCCTTCCGGGGCGCGGGCGGACCCGCGCCGGTGCGTGGCCTCGGGCGGCCATGCTACCCGGCCGCGCCGCGACGTGCAAGGAAACGGCCGGCGACTCCACGAATGAGCGCGGTGGGTCTCCGTACCCACCGCGCAACGGGACGTTGAACGTTACTCGGCCGCGCCTTCGTCACGGCGTTACTGCGTCACTGCGTTACTCCGAGCCGCACCACCCTCCCCCCATCCCTCCCGTCCAGGGAGAGGGAGACGCGCTGCTCTGCCGCGCGCCCGCCTCAAAACCCTTGACATTCCGCCCGCGGCTGGCAAGATACCGCGGCTCAGCGGGGGAAGATTCCGCAGCATACGTGCACCGAAGGAGACCGTCGTGGCAGCCACACTCGAAGGCAACGCCTGCATCGGCCAGAGCGGCGGGCCCACCGTCGTCATCAACCAGAGCCTCGTCGGGGCCGTCGAAGAGGCCCGCAAGCACAAACCGATCAAGAGAATCCTCGGGGCGGTCCACGGCACCGAGGGCATGATGCGCGAGGCGTTCAAGGACCTGACGCGCACCGGCCGCAAAACGCTCGACGCCGTCGCCGACAGCCCCTCGGCCGCCCTCGGCTCCTGCCGCCACAAGCCCGACGAGGCCGACTGTGCGGCCATCCTCGACGTGCTCCAGAAACACAACGTGCGGTACTACTTTTACATCGGCGGCGACGACTCGGCCAAGTCGACGGACATCATTGCCGGCATGGCCGACCGCGAAGGCTACGAGATGCGGTGCATCCACATTCCAAAAACCATCGATAATAATCTCGTGGGCAGCGACCACACGCCGGGCTTCGGCAGCGCGGCCCGGTTCGTGGCGAGCGCCGTGCGCGGCGACGACATGGACAACCGGAGCATCCCCGGCGTGAAGGTGGACGTCATCATGGGCCGCGACGCCGGCTGGCTGACCGCCGCCTCCGTCCTGGCCCGCCGCCAGGACGGCGACGGGCCGCACCTCATCTACCTGCCCGAGGTGCCCTTCAGCATCACGCAGTTCCTGAAGGACGCGCGGGGCGTGGTGATGGAGCACGGCCGGGCGGTCATCGCCGTCAGCGAGGGCATCCGCGATAACAATGGCAAACTCTGGGCCAAGAAACTCGCCGAGACCTCCGACGCCGACGTCGCCGGCGACGCGTTCGGGCACTTCCAACTCTCCGGCACGGGCGCCCTGGCCGACTACCTGACCATGCGCATCAAGGACGGCCTCTCGAGCCTGAACGTGACGCGGGTGCGCGGCGACACGTTCGGGTACCTCCAGCGGTCGTTCCCCGGCTTCGCCAGCCCGGTGGACCAGCGCGAGGCCCGCGAGGTCGGCCGCGCCGCCGTCCGCTACGCCTGCCAGGGCAAGGACGGGTCCGTCGCCATCAAGCGCAAAGAGACCAAGAAGTACGCGTCCTACACCGAGTTGATCCCGCTGAAGCGCGTGGCCGGCAAGAACCGCGAGGTGCCGAAGAAGTACATCGCGACCGGCGGCAACGACATCCGCCCCTCGTTCGTCGACTACTGCCTGCCGCTGACGGGCGGCATCCCGGACGCCGCGTCGCTGGTGTAGGCCGAGGCGGTTGACCCGGTCCTCCCGGCCGGGCAAGACCGGCCGGGCCACACAGGCGTTGGTGAAAACCAGCGAGGCGGGCCTCCCCGCCCGCCGCGCGTTTCGTGCGCATTCACGCCCATTTAGCCGGCGAGTTTACTCGCCGCGTCTCGGTCACGCGCCTTCTGCGATACGCGCCCGGCAAGCCGGGCGGCTAAATGTCACCCGCGCCTCACAGCACCCCCTTCGTGCTCGGCGTGCCGGAGATGCGGGGATGGCGGCCGACGGCCTCGCGCAGCGCCACCGCCACCGCCTTGAAGATCGCCTCCGCGATGTGGTGATCGTTCGTGCCGTGCGGCACGGTCACGTGCAGCGTGACGTTGGCGTGGTTGACGAACCCGCCGAGGAACTCCTCCACGAGTTCCGTCTCGAACTCGCCGATGTGCTCGCCCGGGAACGTGACGTCATAGCCCAGGAACGCGCGGCCGGAGATGTCGAGGGCCACCTGCGCCAGCGCCTCGTCCATCGGGACGGCCGCCCACCCGAACCGGGCGATGCCGGCCTTGTCGCCGAGCGCCTCGTTCAGCGCCTGGCCCAGGCAGATGCCGATATCTTCCGTCGTGTGATGCAGGTCGACGTCCACGTCGCCGCTGGCGCGCACCGTCAGGTCCAGCAGCGCGTGCCGGGCCAGCAGGTCGAGCATGTGGTTCAGGAACCCGACGGGCGTGTCGAACGTGGCCTTGCCCGTGCCGTCCAGGTTCAGTTTGACCTGGATCTGCGTTTCCCGGGTGGCGCGCGAGACGTCGGCCGTCCGGGGCGGAAGCGGTTCGTCCTGGCTCACGTCTGTTCCTCCTCCACGAGGTCGCGGGCGGCCGCCAGCAGCGCGTCCGTTTCCTCCGGCGTGCCGACGGTGATGCGCACCTTATCATCGAGCCGGGGCAGGTTCCAGTATCGAACCAGGACGCCGCGCGACTTGAGCCCGTCGTAGAGCGCCTCGGCGCGGCCGCCGGGAGGGCGGGCCAGCACGAAGTTCGCCTCCGACGGCGTGACGCCGAACCCCATCGCCGTCAGGCGCTCGGCCAGGCGCGACCGTTCGCTGCGGATGCGCTCGACGTTCGCCCGCATCCACGCCTCGTCCCGGAGCGCGGCGGCCGCCGCCTCGATGCTGATGGCATCACAGTTGTAGGAATCCTTGCATTTCGCCAGGCCCGTGATGAGCGAGACGGGGCCGACGGCGTAGCCGAACCGCAGCCCGGCCAGGCTGTACGACTTCGACAGCGTCCGCAGCACGAGGACGTTGTCGCGGTCCTCGACGGCCGGGATGACCGACCCCGGGCCGAAGTCGGCGTACGCCTCGTCCACCACGACGACGCCGCGGAAACGGTCCGCCAGGTCCAGGACGTCCTTGTCCGGCACGTGGACGCCCGTCGGCGCGTTCGGGTTGCAGAGGAAGAGAACGCGCGCGTCCGCTTCGGCCAACGGGTCGACGGGCACGGTGAAGTCGATTTCCGTGGGCACCTCGACGGTCCCGGCCCCCTGGATATCCGCCAGCACCGGGTACAGCGAGTACGTGGGCGTGGGCCAGGCGGCGCGCTCGCCCTCGCCGACCATCGCCCGGACGCACAGCGTCAGCAGTTCGTCCGACCCGTTGCCGCACAGCACCTGCTCCGGGTGCACGTCGAACCGCTCGGCGACGAGGCGGCGGACCTTGGTGGCCATCGGGTCCGGGTACTTGCGGAGGACCGACCCGTCGGTGTTGCGGACGACCTCCAGGACCCGCGGCGAGGGCGGGTACGGATTCTCGTTCGTGTTGAGTTTGATGACCGGCTCGGCCTCGCCCGGCTGCTCGCCGGGGGTGTAGCCGGCCATGGCGTCGATGTGCCTGCGCAAATAATCCATGACTCACCGCTGTTTGCAGAGGACGCGCCGGGCAAGCCCGGCGGCTAACACTACAACGCTAACTCGTGCGCGGCGGGTCTCCGTACCCGCCGCGCGCGAACCGCCATTTCCAGGGCTGCGCGGCGGGTGCGGAGACCCGCCGCGCTTCAGCATTCTAGCCGCTTGCGCACGCTCTCGGCGTGGGCGGTCAGGCCCTCGGTCTCGGCCATGCGTTCGATGTCCGGGGCGTCGGCCGCCAGCGCCGCCGCATCGTATTCGACGACGCTCATCGAGCGGAGGAAATCGTTGGCCGTCAGCCCGCTCGCCCACCGCGCCGTGCCGCCCGTCGGCAGCGTGTGACTCGGTCCGGCGACGTAGTCGCCGACGGCCACGGGCGTGTGGCGGCCGAGGAACACCGCCCCCGCGCAGCGGACGTCGCGCAGCACCGCCTCCGGGTCGGCCGTCTGGATCTCCAGGTGCTCCGGGGCGATGGCGTTCGTGACGCGGACCGCCTCGTCCAGGTCGCCCGTCACGACGAGGGCGGAATACTTCTCGAGCGCCTCGCGGGTCGCCTCCGCCCGCGCGAGGGCCGCCACCTGCCGCGCCAGTTCGTCCGCGACGGCGCCCGCGAGCGCCTCGTCGGTCGTCACGAGGATGGCCGAGCCGGGATCGTGCTCGGCCTGGCTCAGCAGGTCGGCCGCCACGAGGGCCGCGTCGGCGGAGCCGTCGGCCAGGACGACGACCTCGCTCGGCCCGGCCAGGCCCTCGATGTCGACCCGGCCGAAGACCAGCCGCTTCGCCGCCTGCACGTACGCGTTGCCGGGGCCGACGATCTTCTCGACCGCCGGCACCGCCTGAGTCCCGTAGGCGAGGGCGGCAATCGCCTGCACGCCGCCCATCCGGTAGACCTCTTCGACGCCGGCGACGCGGCAGACGGCCAGGACGGCGGCGTGCACGTCGCCGACGGCCGACGGCGGGCACGCCACGGCCACCTCCGGCACACCGGCCGCCAAGGCCGGCACCGCCGTCATCAGCACGCTGGACGGGTAGAACGCCCGGCCGCCCGGCACGTACACGCCCACGCGGGCCAGCGGACGGTAGAGCAGCCGCAGCCGCCGCCCGTCGCGCTCGAGCACCTCCGGCGGACGGGCCAGGATCTGCCGCTGAAACGCCCGGACGGACTCCCGGATCCGCGTGACCGTGGCGACGAACGCCGGGTCGGCGGCGTCGTAGGCGGCCTCGATGACCTCGGCCGGCACGCGGAGGGCGTCCGGGGTGAGGTCCACCCCGTCGAATCGGGCCGTCGCCTCGCAGACGGCGGCGTCGCCGCGGGCGCGGACGTCGTCGAGGAGGCGGCGGACGGCCGTCTCGACCTCGCCGGCGCCCTCGCCGCCCGAGACGATGCCCTGCTCGGCGTCCAGGGCCGCACGGAGGGCGTCGAGGGCCCGGCGGCCCGCGTCCGTCCGGTAATCGATGCGGCGAATCATGGGCGCTGCCCCTCCCCCGCGGCTCCGAGAAGGCGATTATAGGGGCCCCGCGGCGGGGTATTCAATCGAACATTCAGCCGCTGCGATTGCGCGGCGCGCCGTTCGGCGCGCGGGCGACCGGCGACGTACCGTCGCCGGCCGGGCGCGCGGGGCGGCCGCCTACACCGCCTCGCCGCTCGAGAAGTCGTAGTGCCACGGCCAGGTGACGGGGTCCCAGTCGAGGAGGTCGTCCGGCTCGAAGAAGAGGGCGATCTCCTTCTCGGCGGAGTCGGGCGAATCGCTCCCGTGCACCAGGTTAAACCGCTTCGAGACGCCGAAGTCGCCGCGCAGCGTGCCCGGTGCGGCGTCCGGGCCGAAGGTGGCACCCATCAGTTTACGGACGACGGCGACGGCCCCGTTCCCCTCCAGGACCATGAACACGGTCGGCCCGCCCGTGACGAACCTGAGGAGCGGCTCGTAGAACGCCTTGCCCTCGTGCTCGGCGTAGTGCTGCTCGGCCGTGGCGCGGTCGATGCGGGCCATCTTCAGGGCGACGACCTTCAGGCCCTTGTCCTCCAGCCGCGCGATGAGCCGACCCACCAGGCCGCGGTGGACGGCGTCCGGCTTCAGCATGACGAGGGTCCGTTCCACGACTGGCTCCTTGCTGAGTGGCGTCGTGCGAGCGGCGACAGTCTACGGGCGGGCACGGGCGTTCGCAAGCGAAAGCGCGGCACCCTCTACGGCGGGAGGCGTCGAGAATCCTCCTTCAGCCGCAACCGCCGGACGGCCGATAAACCCCGTGGTCACCCGCGCGCCATGGAAGAGACGAGGTCTGTCTCCATCGGGAGGGCCCGACCGTGGGCGCATTACTCGAATCCCTGACCCAATTATTCACGAACAACCGCCGGCAGCACCGCCGCCAGCGGCGCAAGTACGACACCATCGTCCGCGACGAAGGGTGGCGCGAGGTCTTCCACGGCAAGACGCTCGACGTGTCGCGCGGCGGGGCGAAGTTGAGAGGGTTCCCGAGGTCCAAAGGCGTCTTCGACGGCCAGGCCGTCACGGTCGAGTTCCTGCTCGTCCCGAAGGACATCTCGGCCGTGGCGAAGCGTGCGCCCGTGCGAGGCCGCGTGGTCCGCGTCCAGGAACAGGACGGCGAGACGCTGCTGGGCATCAAGTTCGACCAGCCTCTGGCGGGGGCCTGAGCGCCCGCCGGACGACCTGCGTCCGCCACGGCCGGCACGCAGCGGCCTCGCCCGACCCGGCGGAGAGGCCTCCATCCGGACCGGCGTCCCACGGGGCGCCGGTTTTCGTCTGCGCCCGTCGGACGGCGGACGCCCCACCCCCTCTGCACGGCCGCCGTCTTGATAACCCAGCCCCACCCGGCTAGAATACATGAGCACGGCTTGCGAGGACGTGCGATCATGTGGGATTACACTGAGAAGGTCCGGGACCATTTCCTGAACCCCAAGCATCACGGGGAAGTGGCCGACCCCGACCTCGACGCCACCGTCGGCAACATCACGTGCGGCGACGCGCTGCGGCTGATGATCCAACTCGACGACGACGGCCGCATCGCCGACGCACGGTTCCAGACGTTCGGCTGCGCCAGCGCCATCGCCTCGTCCGACGCCCTGATCGACCTCATCCTCGGCAAGACCCTGGAGGAGGCCGAGGCCGTCACGAACGACGACATCGCCGAGTATCTGGGCGGGCTGCCGGAGGCCAAGATGCACTGCTCCGTCATGGGCATGGAGGCCCTCCAGAAGGCCCTCGCCGCACACCGCCACGAGCCGTTCGAGTTCGAGGACCAGGGCACCGTCGTCTGCAAGTGCTTCGGCGTGACCGATAAACTCATCGAGAAGGTCGTCCGCGACGAGAACCTGCACACGGTGGACCAGGTCACGCACTTCACGAAGGCGGGCGGCGGGTGCCGGGGGTGCCACCCCCAGATCGAAAAGATCATCGAGAAGGTGCACGGCCCGCAGCCGGAACACGCCGCCAAGGCCGGCCGGCGGCGCCGCCCGATGACCAACCTTCAGCGGATGCGGCGCGTGGAGGAGGTCATCGAGCAGGACATCCGCCCCATGCTCCAGGCGGACGGCGGCGACATCGAACTGGTGGACATCGACGGCCGGACGGTGCAGGTGGCGCTGCGCGGCCACTGCGCCTGGTGCCGCGTCAAGGACTTCACCCTCAAGGGCACCATCGAGGACCGCCTCCGCGAACTCGTCGACCCGGACATCGTCGTCCAGGACGTGGGCGGCCGGCTGCCCGACGAACCCGCCGAATCGAAGGCACGCGATGGCTGACGTCATCTACCTCGACAACAACGCCACCACCGCGGTCGCCCCCGAGGTCCGCGAGGCCATGCTGCCGTACCTGACGGACCATTACGGCAACCCGTCGAGCATCCACACGTTCGGCGGGCGGGAGGCCAAGGCCGTCGACCGCGCCCGCCAGCAGGTGGCCGACCTCCTCGGATGCCACCCGACGGAGATCGTCTTCACTTCGTGCGGCACGGAGAGCGACAACACGGCCATCATGAGCGCCCTGGGCTGTTACCCGGAGCGGCGGCACGTGATCACGACGCGCGTGGAGCACCCCGCCGTCCGGAACCTGGGGCAGATTCTCGCCAAGGGCGACCACGGCCGGCCCGTCTGCCGGGTCACCGAGGTGCCCGTCAACGCCGAGGGTGAGGTCGACATGCCCGCCTTCGGCGACGCCCTGGACGAGGAGACCGCCGTCGCCAGCGCCATGTGGGCCAACAACGAGACGGGCGTCCTGTTCCCCGTGGAGGACCTCGGCGCCCTCTGCCGCGACCGCGGCATCCTGTTCCACACCGACGCCGTCCAGGCCGTGGGCAAGGTGCCGATGACCCTCTCGGACCTGCCCATCGACATGCTGAGCCTTTCCGGCCACAAACTGCACGCGCCGAAGGGCGTAGGCGCGCTGTACGTCCGGCGGGGGACGCGGTTCAGTCCCCTGCTCCTCGGTGGGCACCAGGAGAACAATCGCCGCGGCGGCACGGAGGCCGTCCCGCAGATCGTCGCCCTCGGGGCGGCGGCCGAACTCGCCAAGGCCAACCTCGAGAAGGAAAACACCGAGGTCCGGGCCCTGCGCGACCGACTGGAAGAGGGGCTGCTGACGCTCGCCCCCGGCGCCCGCGTCAACGGCCGGCGCGACCTGCGGCTGCCCAACACCTCGAACCTTAGTTTCGAGTACGTCGAGGGCGAGGCCATCCTCCTGATGCTCGACCAGCACGGCATCTGCGCCTCCAGCGGGTCGGCGTGCACGACCGGGAGCCTGGAACCCAGCCACGTGCTCCGCGCGATGGGCGTGCCGTTCACCTCCGCCCACGGCTCGATTCGGTTCAGCCTGAGCGTGTATAATACGGAGGCGGAGATCGACACGGTGCTGGAGGTCCTGCCGCCCGTCATCCGGCGGCTGCGGGAGATTTCGCCGTTCGGACGTGAGGACAGCCCCGCCGCG
>JAWODB010000123.1:0-75832 GCA_046483505.1 Phycisphaerae bacterium | reverse complement strand
TCGCACGTGAGGACCACGTTATCGCCGTCCTTGATCTCGACCAGCCGGTTCCACGCATCATACGTGGCGGAATACGTACTCGTCAAGTCCGAAGGTTGGGGCAGCGTGGTCGTGTTGCCGCGGGCGTCGTGGACGGGGTCGGCCCAGTCGGTGCCGGAGGCGGTCTCGATGGCGTCCTGATCCTGGTCGGTGTCCTCGATTTCGTTGACGAGGTTGTGGTCGCGGTCGTGGTGGAGTTCGCCCGTCTCGCCGTAGGTGCCGTCGCCGTCGTCGTCGTGCTCGTAGACGTTCCAGTTGCCGGTGGGCGAGAGGGTCCACTTTTCGCCGTAGTCGCGATTCGTGACCTCGCCAACGCTGGCCGGGATCGTGTGGTTGGCGTCGAGGTTGCCGCGATGGAACTCGGTGAGGCGGTTCAGGCCGTCGTAGACCGAAAAAGTAGAGAGCGAAACCGAACGAGCGAACCGGGGGAGGCTCGGCCCGGCGCCGACCGCGCGGTTGGACGCGTCGTCGCCGCTCAACGTGACGTGCGAACACAGGCCGTTTCGCTCAGGCAGACGCGACGTACCCGCGGAGGTCAGTGAAAGGGGGCTGGCCGCCGCGGCGTGACCGCCCTGTCGTCCCCCTCGTGAACGCTCGTCTGGCCGGCGGCTAACTTCCTCTTTGCCAGCGCAAGATTGTAGCGGAACACCACCGTGTCGGGATGCTGGGGACCGAGAGTCTTCTCGGCAAGGGCGACCGCCCGTTCCAGGATGGGCACCGCCTGATGCAGACGGCCGCGCATGTACAGTCGCCCCAGACGGTGCAACGCACGGGCCACGCCGGGTTGCCCAGGCCTGGCTGTCTTTTCCCGGACGGCCAGCGCACGCTGCAACAGAGTCTCGGACTGGTCAAACTTCTTAACGTACATGTAAATCATGCCGAGTTTACTGAGGTTGTCGAGCGTATCGGGGTGTTCCGGCCCGAAGTGTTCTTGCTTGATGGCCAGCGCGCGCTTGAAGAGTGGTTCCGCTTCGGCATAACGGTCCTGCACGTAATACAGGAAGCCCAGGTTGTACAGGGCCGTGGCCGTGGCAGGGCAGTCGGGGCCGATGGCTTCCTGATAGATGGCCACTGCTCGTTTCAAGAGCGGCTCGGCTTTGGTGTACTGGTCCAGTTGCCTGTAGCAGTTGCCGAGGTCCATCAGCCCGCACGCCGTATCGGGATGGTTCGGGCCGGCGGCCTTCTCGTCGATGGCCAGCGCCCGTTCGAGCAGGGGTCGTGCCTGCTCGAACTTGCGCCTTTTGCGGTAGAGGCGGGCGAGGCCCGACAGGCTCGATGCGACGGCCGGATCGTCCGGCCCGAGGGCCTTCTCGCGGATGGCCAGTGACCGCCGATACAGGGGCTCTGCCTCGGCGTCCCTGTCCAAATTTACGTAGAGGGAAGCGAGGTTCTTGAGGCTCTGGGCCACGTCCGGGTCGTCGGGCCCGAACGCCTTCTCCCGCACGGCCAGCGCCCGCTTGTGGAGCGGCTCCGCCTGTTCGTACTTGCCCGCGATCTGATACGCCATGGCCAGGTTATTGAGGCTCCGGCCCAAGCGACGGTCGCCCGGGCCGAACGTCTCCGCCAGTTCGACCGCCTGTTTGAATACCGTCACGGCCTTGCCTATTTCTCCCGTGTTGCACGCCTTGACCCCCGTATCGTTATAAGATTCCCATGTGGCGTCCGCGGAGGTGTGAGGGGCCGATTCGGCTTCGGAGCCCCCGGCCGCCAGCGAGAGCGGCGCCACAGCGAGGAGGATGACCAGCACGCAGACCCACACAAGGATGCGCGTCATCGCGTGGCCCTTTCCGTTTCATGGTTCGAAGCAGAGGCGTCGGGGGGCCCTTGGCGGACGGCATAGTGTCGCCGCAGGAGCGCCTCGGCCTCGCCTTGCCGGTTGGTGGCTTTCAGCAGGGTAACGTGGTTGTAGAGGAACCTGACGGCATCCGGATGGTCCGGCTCCAGGGCCCGGTCGGCGATCGCCCTGGCGCGGTACAGCAGCGGCTCGGCCTTCTCGTAGGCCTCCGCGTTCAGGTAGACCTCGGCGAGGTCGTTCACGGCTCGTGCCACCCGGGGGTGGTCGGGGCCCAGGGCCCGCTCCTGGGCGGGGATGGCCTTCTTCAGTTTGTACTCGGCCTCAGGCGAGGGCCGGGTCTCGCGGTACAGTTTCAGTAGATGACTGCGGACGGATTCGGTGTAGAGATGGCCCGGGCCGAAGACTCGCTCGCGATGCGCCAGGGCGCGGAGGTACAGGGGTTCGGCCTGCTCGTACCTGCCTTGGATGGTATAGAGGCGGGCCAGGCCGTCCAGAGTGCCCGCCACCAACTGATGCTCGGCGCCGAGGGTCTCCTCGTAGATCGACAAGGCCCGCGTCCAGAGCGTTTCGGCCTCTGCGTAGCGGCCCGTCATGAGGCAGCCGGCCGCCATGTGATTGAGGACGTCTGCCCCCTGGGGGTGCCGCGGCCCGAAGGCCTTTTCGGTAATCGCCAAGGCCCGCTTGTAGAGCGGCTCGGCTTTACCGTACCGCTGTTGCATGTTGTAGCAGGCAGCGAGTTGGCACAGAGAAGCGGCCGTCTCGGGATGCTCGGGGCCCCGCACCTTTTCGGAGATGGCCAGTGCGCGTTGGGCCATCGCCTCCGCCTCGTCAAGTCTCCCCCAGTGGCGGTACAGCGTCACCAGGCGAGACAGCGTGACCGCCACCTGCCAGTGCTCGGAGCCGAGGCTCTCTTCCTGAGCGGCGAGGACCTTTTTCAGGAGCGGTTCGGCCTCCACATATCGCCCCAGGTCGATCAGACAGAGAGCGAAGTCGCGCTGAGCAGCCCGCAGGTTCGAGGCCTGGGACTTACCGCCTTGCCTGAAAATGGCCTGGGCCCGTTTGCCGGCCGCTTCCGACTCGGGGTAGCGGCCCTGCTCGCGGTAGCAGACGGACAGGCTGTTCAAGGCGGCGGCGACGGCTGGGACGTCCGGACCTGCTGCCTTTTCGTAGATCGCCAATGCCCGCTTCAGCGCAAATTCCTCTTCAGCGTATCGGCCGAGGTCTCTATATAGAAGACCGATACGAGACAGCATGAAGGCCACGTCGGTGTGGTCCGGGCCCCGGGCGCGTTCGCAGAGCCTCAAGCCTCGCTCCATGAGCCTTTCGGCCTCGGCGTACCGGGCAAGGTTTTTGTAGCACCTGCCCAAGGTAAAAAGGGCAGACGCCGTGCGATAATGCTCCGGGCCATGGAGCCGCTCGTGTACAGCCACCGCCCGTCTGATATACGGCAAGGCCTTCTGAGGTTGTTCCTGGTTTATGTATAGAATCACCAGAACGGACAGGCTGTTGGCCAAGGCGTCGCTCACGGACCCCGGGTGCTTGTCGCAGATGGCCAGGGCCTGCCGGGCGTAGGCTTCAGCCTCCTGAGGCTGTTTCGGGTCGTAACAGGCGCGGGCGAGGGCCGCCAGGACCGAAGCCGTCTCCATGTGTTCCCGCCCGCGCACCTTCTCTATGATGGCCAGGGCCCTTCTGCACAGCGGTTCTGCCTCGGCCTTCTTGTCCTGATTGAGGTAGCAGTCGGCCAAGCCGTACAGGTCACCCGCCGTGCCCGCGTCCTCGGGCGCCTGTGCCTTCTCCCGGATGGCCAAGGCCCGCCGATGGCACAACGCTGCCTGGTCGCACTTCTCAAGGGAGCGATAAAGCGTACCGAGGTCGCTCAGGCTGATGGCCACCTCGGGATACTCCGGGCCACCGGCTTTCTCCCAGCCCGCCAGGACACGTTTGAGCGTCGTCTCCGCCGCATCGAACCGGCGCCGCGCGCGGTAAACTCTCCCCAGATTCCTCAGGCAGTTGAGGACGTTGGGATGCCCCGGCGCGAGATGCTTCTCGTGCAGCGCCATGGCCTTTTCGAGGGCCTGCTCGGCTTTCTGGTTGTTTCCCTGCACGGAGTAGAGCGCGCCCAGATTCGTCCGGTACCTCAGCAGGTCCGGGCCTGTCGGGTTCTGCGCCTCGGCCGCGCCGATTGCCAGGAGGAACATCTTCTCCGCCTCGTCGAGGCGGCCGGGGCGAATGGCGGCCAGACCGGCTTCGTTGAGTTCCTCCGGGTTGTTTTCCGAAGGTGAGGCGGCCGCCAGGACGGTCCCGCCGGCAAGCGCGGCGAAAAGAACGACCGCCATCCAATGTGTTGGGCCGCGGGCGTTCATGGCGCACCTCCGACCGTTCGCGGCGGTCCGTCCTCGGCCCCGGCCTCAAACCCCGAAACCGCGGCCGGAGCCTCCGGCACCACCCGAAACACCCGGCCCTCGTGCGTGGGCATCACCCATCCGTATCGGGCGCTCCGGAACACGCCAACGCCGTGGTGCTCATTGAGGAACGCTGCGCTCACGTCCGGGGGACGGGCGTCCTCCTCGCCGTCAGGCTGGGTTCGCCACTCAGGGACGTGGGACTGCCAGTCCTGCAAGGCCCCGTCGTCGGAGGCCGGCAGCCGCTTGGCCAGAACCTCCTCCCGCATGTCGGGCAGCGCGGCCCGACGGAGGCACAGGCCCTCTTGCCCGATGCTCGTCCAGTAGATCGCGCCGTCGCGGACGGCCAGAATGTCGCGTTCCAGCATGCGATACGGCAGCACCTGGACCGACGCCGTATCCAGGTCGAGCAGCAGGGGGTGGGCCCCGGCGGACCGTCCGATGACGGCCCTGCGCACAGGTGTGGCCCCGGGAGACGGAGACCGGGTCAACACGCGGAGGAAGTCGATCTCGGTGGCCACGGTCGGACTCTTCTGATGCTCGAGGCTCATGTCATCGTAGGCGTCGCGGGCCTCGTAGAGGATCTTGAAGGACTTCGTGCCGTCCCGAGGATCGACGGCGGCGATGCCGCAGAAGGACCGGCCGAAGTAGCCGGCCACCACGACCTTCCCGGGCTCCAGCGGTGCGACGTGGGCGCGCCGACAGGCGGGCAGCCCATCCGCCTCCGTGAACCGCCCGACCAGATGGCCGCTGCTGGCATCCAGAGCAGAGAGCCCCGGCTGCGGAAAGCCGGATACCACCCACGCCAGACGCCCGTCGACGACGGGGGACACTTGTTCCTTCGTCTGCACCAGGCCCAGCGGAACGAGGCGTCCGGCCTCTCGCATGACGTACACCTGGGCCTCGCCGCAGATCAGATCCGTGCCGTCGAGCATGGCGAGCCAGTAGGAGATCGGGAATCGTACAGGGATATCGCCGCCCCGCGAGTTGTGCAACCGCACGTCCAAGGTGACCAGCCGGACGGAGGATCGCGTCCGGCGGCCGCGCTGCCGCTCAGGTGCCGTCGCGGCCAGGGTCGCGCAACGGGCCTGGTCCAAGGCCGCCTGTTTCTCCGCGGCCTCGCGATGGTGGAGCACGGCCTGGCGCATCGCGGCATTGTTGATCGTCTCGGCCTTCTCAAGGAACGCCGTGAAGTCCGGGTCGTCCGGAGCCAGATCGCCCCACCTTGCGACGTAGTCGACGAGCCGCTTACAGACCGCAGCGTCTTCCAGGTACGCGAACTGCCGGAGGAACGCCAGGCGTCTCTGCAATTCCTCGACCCGTTCGGCGAGGGGCATGCCGTAGTTCAGCGGCCGGAAACAGATCCTCTCGGCAAACAAGGGGGTCGTGTCCTGGACCTGTCGGGCGGCTTTGCTCCGGAGGACCCGGGTCATCATCTCGAGGCATTCCCGATCCAGTTGGTCGGCGGCGCGGAGCGCGCGTTCCCCCATTTCGGCGATCAGTCGGCGCTGCCAGTTTCCCCACACCCACCGTACCTGGATCTGCCCGCCCTCGGCGGTCATTTCGTGCGGCTGGCGCGTGAGCACCGAGTTCCGGAAGAAGGTCTCGATGGGACGGAGCGACGCCCGGAAACACGCGATGGCCCGCTCCGTGTTCTTCGTGAAGATGGACCGGTCGCGCGCCTGCAGGTCGCGTGCCATCCGCTGCAAGGCGAAGGCCGCCTGACGATGCCACTCGGGGTGGCGCTCATCGAGGAGGATGGCGGCCTGCAGGAGGGCGGCGGCCTCGGACCAGTCGCCCATGCGAAGGAAGGCGGTGCCGCGGTCGACCAGTTGCCGCGTCTCGGTCTTCGGGTCCGGCGGCGGCGCCTTGCCGAGCGACTTCTCGAGCATGGCGGTCGCGGCCTGACGGATGAAGAGAGGCGCTTCCCGGGGCGACAGGTTCTCCCGCTTCGCCGTGTGCAGTTGCTTTCGGCCGCGCATTAGCCTCAGGCTGACCGTCTGCCGGGCCTGCCCGGCGACACCCTCCTGCCGGTACTCGCCCAGCACGTACAGGGGGAGCGGGCGCTGCACGTCCGCCGATGCGCTCAGCGCAATCTCCCGGGAAATGGCATTGGCCTCAGCCAACTCGACGGCCAGCACACCCGGCCGTAACACCGCCAGGTCCTCCACCAGTTTCGCGTAAGCGGCCTTCAGGTGCTCGGCCTGATAGGTGAGGCTGCAGTCCACAAAGGGGGGCACCGCCACGACGTCCTTGATCCCCTTGGTATGAAGCGCCACGGCTTGGTCCACCAGGGCTGCCACGGCGGCACAGTCGGCCTCGGGGTCGTCCGTCAGGGACACAGGCCGCGCGCACAGCCGCAGACCCTGCCGGGTTTCGCAAATGACGACGTGGACGTGCGGCTGAGGCTTATCGTTGGCCCGCATCAGCACGAGCAAGTCGGCCTTCAGCAACTGACCCAGGGCGGCGCGCTCGCGGACGGCCTCGGGGGCAAACATGAACTGGAGTTTCTGCTCCTCAATCACCTGATCGACCTGGGACCGCTCCACCAGCACCACCTGCTTCGATTGAGCCAGGTGCAGTTCCAACAGTGCCACCAGCGGCGACGTGTGCAAGTCCAGGCCGCGGTCGGGGACGAGGCCGCACGTGGGCCGGGGCCCGGCGCCCGCCATCGCTGTGGCGCCGCAGGTAAGAAGGGCCAGCCCAACGAGGACGTGTCGTGTCATGGCAGATCCGGTGCCTGTGTCGGCAGGTACCTGTAAGGCGTTTGCGGCACCTTCGGTGCCTGCAAGTCCCACAGACGCACGAAGTTCGCGTCGGTGGACGTGAAGTCAAATGTCCTGAACGTCCTCCCCCCTTGTAGGAACCGTCGCCCACCCTCCGCGGTAAGGAGGTAGCGGCCGTCGGGCGATATCTCGGCACAATGGAGTTGGCCAGGGCCGGCACGGGCCGTCCGCATACACTTTCCGGCCGACGCGTCCCACTGCTCGAGGTCGTTGAGGCTGTACGCGACGAACTGTCGTCCTCGCGGCGCCAGGGCCAACCCCGAGAGCATCGGCTCCTGGGCCCACCGCGTGACGCGGCCGACCTTCCACTCCCAGACGGAGATCGTGTGATCATCCGTCATGAGCAAGAGGCGCTCGCTGTCCAGAAACCCGACCATCGCGGGCTTGGCGTACAGATCGCCGGTGTCGGCCAGCCACCTGCGCGACGCCGAATCCCAGAGGCAGACTTTCCGGTCCCGCCCCGCCGTGGCCAGCATCGCGCGGTCCGGTGAAGCCGTCATCGTCTCAATGCAGGTGGGCCCGTGTTTCTCCAGCCGCGCGACTTCCCGGCGCGACGACAGGCTGAACAGGCGGATCACGCCATCGCACCAGCCACTGGCCAGAACGGCGTCCGTCAGAAACGCCAGGCAGTGGGCGTGCTGCATGGGCGGCCCGTCGATCCGCCACATCTCCCGGCCGGTGTCCATGTCCCACATGCGGATGGTGGAATCCGTTGCGCCCGTGATCACGCGCTTCCCGTCGCCCGCAAACAGAAGGGCCCCCACGGCAGCGCCGTAGGTGCCGATGCATCGCAGTTCCCGGCCCGTCTCCAGATCCCAGAGACGGATCGTATTATCCCGCCCGGTGCTTGCCGCCTGCATCCCGTTGGGCGAGAAAGCGACGCGATACACCGTGTCGTCGTGCCCCAGCATCGTTCGCACGCAGGGGATGGGCTTGCTGTAGTCGACCGCGTCACCCGGGGCTGGAGGGCGCCCCGCGGTCGGCTGCGACGGTGCAGGCGGCGGCTGCGTCTGACCCCCGGCATGCAGCGGCTCCTGCCAAAGGTGCAGGCTCATGCCGAGGGCGACGATCAGCACCGGCCTCACGAGGGCAATCGGCGGTTTCCGGCTCATCATTCGCCCTCCGCTCGGTCTGTATCTCTTCCCGTGCTGAGCTCCGGCCTGTCCATCTTCAGAGCGGATACAGATACACAATAGCGCGCGTCCGTCACAAACGCAAGCGCGATACGCCCTCGGAACGCCGCCTCTGTCATGTGGCGGATGTGACCGGGCTGACGGATTCGAAACGGTCGCCATGGTACCAAACGCACGAGCCGAGAGAGACTTCGCCGAAAACGTGGGGTGCCGAACGGGTCGCGGTGTGCCGCCCCCTCGAAAAGACGAGAAATGTTTTTCCCCTCGTGCGTTTGATAGAGTGACGGCGACGGCATCGGACACCCGGACCCCTGCGACAGGACCCTTCGTGGATCCCGCGACGCCGGCCGAGATCGAACGATGGTACCCGCGCCTGTTCCGGACGGCGCTGCGCCTGACGTGCGACGCCGACACGGCCGCCGACCTGACCCAGCAGACGTTCTGCCAGGCGCTGCGGCGCTGGGACCGTTTCGACGGCCAGGCACGCCCCACCACGTGGCTCCACCGGATCCTGGTTAACTGCGTCCGCGACTGGTTCCGCCGCGGGTCGGTCCGCCGGGCCGAGCCACTTGACGCATGGACGGTCGGGGCTCTCCTCGACAGCCGCCCCGGGCCGGACGAGGGGCTCGAACGGTCCGAGGAGGCCCGGGCCGTGGCCGCGGCCATTCAGGATCTGGACGCGCCGACGCGGGCCGCCTTCGTCGTCACCGTGCTGGACGGGTACACGTACGAACAGGCGGCCGAGTTGCTCGAGGTGCCGGTGGGCACGGTCGCCAGCCGCGTCAGCCGGGCCCGCCGCATCGTGGCCGGTGCCCTGCGGGCGCACTTTCCGGAGGCGGACTGATGGAAACCGACGAGCGCCTCGATTTGGAGCGGCGCCTGCACGCCCTGGTGTGCGGCGACACGGACGAGCGGGAGCGGGCGGCGCTGCTCGCGCGCCTGGCGCGCGACCAGGCCGCGCGCGCCCTCCTGGCCGAGATGCTCCGGGTTCAGCGCGGCGCCCGGACCGTCCTCGGCTACGAGGCTGCCGAGGCGGCGCTGGCGCGCTCGATGGCCGAGGTCGTGGCGGAGGTGTCCCGCCCGTCGGCGCCCGCCGCACCGCGCGGCGACGAGCGTGCCGCAACAGGCCGGAGGAACCGGGGCCGGCCGTGGATGGCCTGGGGCCTGGCGGCCGCGGCGGTCGTCATGCTCGCCGCCGGCGCGTGGATGGCCGCCACGGCCGTCCGGACGCAGCAGCGGATCGAGCAGCGCCTCGCGCGCCTCGAGCGCGCGGTCACCCTGCCGAGCCTGACGGAGGAGGAACTGGCCTCGTTCCGGACACTGTGGCGTCAAGTGGCGGGGACGCCACCGCAAGAGGTGCCGTGGATTCTCCTCGGGAACGGCGGCGGGCGGTTCGGCTACGTGTCGGCGACGGCGGGCGGCGAGGCCGAGGCGTCGCCGCTGCTCGTGCGGTGCCGGCTGGTCGGCTGCGACGGGGAGGTGCACGGCACGTTCAACGTCCTCGTCCCGGCCGGCATCCAGAGCCCCCTGGCGCTGGACCGTGTAGCCAGCCTCCACCATCGGCCGGTGGCGTGCGAAATCGCCACCCGCGGCGGCGAAGCCGTCGTCCACGTCACGGTGGGCGGCGAGGAGGCCGGGGCCGCCGGCGTGCAGGGCCGCGTGGCCGTCGGGCAGGGGCCCGTCGAGGTGGGACAGTTTCGGATCAATGGATGCCGGGTGCAGGTGGTGTGTCAGGCCCTTCCGCTGGGAGGGGTGCTGGGATGACGCCTCCGCCCGCGCCCGCCGCGGGGGGAACGGGCGATGCGGATGCGACGGAGCGCAGGCCGCACGGCGGCCTGGATGCTGGTCGGCGTGGCCGCGACCCTGGTACGGGCCGAGACGACCGCGGTGGGGCCGCCCCACACGAGACGGACCCGCGGTCCGGCCGTCCGGGTCGCGGCCGCCGACCGACCGGCGCCGGCCCGGCCGCCGGTCCACGTCTTCGGCGGAAGCGACGTGAAGGTCCGGGTTGGGGCGGGAGGAGAACCGGTCCCATGGTGGCTCGTCCACGAGCGGCTGGTGCTGGCCCGCGGGACGGTGCGTCCCGGCCCGGACGCGACGGCGCGCGTGCGGCTGGGTCTGCCGGCGGTCCGTCATCGCACGCCGTGCCGACTCGTGTGCCGCGCCGGCGGCCGGTGGACGGTCGCGCCGCTCCACGTCTGGCCGGCGTCGCTGCTGGCGCCGGCGCGGCGGCGCGTGGCGGCCTTGAGTCCGGCAGCCTTCGATCCCTCCGGCCGGGTACAGGCGGCGCTGACGGCCGAAGGGCTTGCGGCGGGGCCGTTCGAGACGGCCATCCAGCGGATGGCCTTCGACGGGGACCTGGTCGTCCTGGCCCTGGGCGACGGGGCCACGCTGGCGCGGGGCGACTGGACCCGTCTCGAGGCGCAGGTCCGCGACGGGCTGACCGTCCTGGTGCTGAATCCGCCGCCGGCGTGGCGACGGTGGGGGCTGCGCGCCGTGGCCCTCGACGCGCCGCTGGGGGAGTCCGTGCGGCTGGGCCGGGATTTCGGGCAGGTGCTCAGGCCGGGCGATCTGGGGTCCGGTCCGTGGGAGTTTGGCTTGCGTGCAGATGTTCCCGTGATACGGTTGGCGTGGACGGCGCCGGCGGCGGAGGCCGCGCCCGCGGGTCCCGCACGCCCGGGGTGCCTGCTTGTCGCGGCCCGCGTCCTGGGCGACGGGGCGGTCGTGGCGGCGGCGGTGCCGCGCCTCGGCCGGCCGAGGGAAGATCCCGTCGGACGGGCCGTTTTGGCCGAACTGCTGCTCTGGGTCGCACGGCGGCAGAAGCCGCCGCGGCCGGGAGTGATACGGGAAGGCACGATCGAAACGCGTGTGGAAGGAGGCGTGCCATGAGACGGTCATTGGCCGTAACGCTGCTCGCGCTGGCAACGATGGTACCGAGCCTGGCCGCGACGGACCGGTCCCACGCCGCGGAGGCCGGCAAGGCCGAGGCCAAGCCGGAAGCCGCGGCCGAGGTCAAGCCGGAAGCCGCAGCCGGGGTCAAGCCCGAAGCCGCGGCGGAAGCCAAGCCGGAAGCCGCGGCGGAGGCGAAAGGGAAGGCCAAGCCAACCATCGCCATCCTCGCTTACGAGACCGGAACGACCGGCGAGCGGGACCTCGGCCGGCAGATCGCCGACCTCCTGACCGTCCGCCTCAGCGTCGAGGAGGCCTTCGACCTCGTCGAACGGGCCAAACTCGACCGGATCCTGGAGGAGCAGAAACTCAAACTCCGCGGCCTGACGGACCACGAGAAGGCCGTCGAGGTCGGCAAACTCCTCGGCGCACGCCTCATGGTCATGGGCAAGACCTTCACGATGGGCAAACACCTGATGTTCGTGACGAAGGTCGTGGGCGTCGAGACCGGCAAGGTCAAGGGCACCATCACCAAGGCCGAGCCGACGAAGGAGATGTCGGAGGCGATCTTCGAGATGTCCGAACAGGTGGCCGAGTTGATCCGCGAGCAGGGCCCCGGTCTCCTGCCGGACGCCGAACCGCGGCCGGACCCCGTGGCCGCGATCCGCAAGGCCCTCGGCGACAAGCCCCGGCCGACGGTGGCGGTCGTGATTCCCGAGGTCCACCTGACGCGGGTGGTGGTCATCGACCCGGCGGCCGAGACCGAGATCAAGCGCATCCTCGTGGCCTGCGGGTTCAAGGTGGTCGACGCCGGCCAGAACGATCTGGCCGATTGGGCGAAGCGGCGGATGAAGAACGCCGACGCCCCGTGGCCCGACGCCCTCCGCCGGGCGGACGTGGTGGTCGTAGGCGAGGCGTTCAGCGAATTCGCCCTCCGTACCGGCGACCTGGTGACCTGTACGGGCCGGGCCGAGATCAACCTCATCGACCGGCACACGGGCGACATCCTGGTGGCGGACCGCGCCACCCGCCGGGCGGTCGACCTCTCGGAAGCCACCGCCGGCAAGACGGCCCTCCAGAAGGCCGGGCACGTGCTCGGCGTGGCGGTCGGCCGGCGGCTCGTCGGCTACGCGCCGCCGGGCGCGAAAGGGGGTGAGGAATGAGACCGATCACGACCCTCGTACGGATCCTGCCACTCGTCCTTCTCGCGGCCGCGGCGCCCGCGCCCGCGCCTTCCGCGGCGGAGGCGACGGCGCCGGCGAAGAGCCGGCGCACCGTCTTCGCGGTTCCCCTGGAGAACGAGACCCGAGAGGAGCAGTACGACCCCGCCGCGGCCGGCCTCGGCGACCTGGTGGCCGTCCTCCTGGCCGAGCAGGACCACATCACCGTGGTCGAACGGCAGCGGCTGCTCGCCCTGACGGCGGAACAGGCCGTCTCGCTGAAGGGCCTGACGGGGCAAGAGTACGCCCTGGCGGCGGGCAAACTCCTGGAGGCCGACACCGTCCTCACGGGGCGGCTGTTCCTCGTGCAGGGCAAGTTGACCGCCGGCCTCCAGGCCATCGACATCGCGTCCGAGCGCGTGGCGGCCGCCGGGCAGACGGCGTTCCGGCCGGTGGACCTGATGGAGACGGCCATCGGCCTGGCGCGGGGCCTCGGCAAGGGCATGGCCCTGCCGCTGCCCGAGATCGATCCGGCCAAACTCGACGCCTCGCCCGTGGCGAGCCTGCACTTTGCCAAGGCCATCAGCCACTATTACGCCGGGAACATGGACGCCGCCATCATGCAGTTCATGCGGACGATGGACCTGGACCCCGACTACGTGGAGGCCCACTACTGGTGCGGCATGGCGCACGACCGGCTGAAGGAGCCGGCCCATGCGGCCATCGAGTGGGAGAAGTACCTCCAGCGGTGCCCGGACTCCGACCGGGCCGCGGCGGTCCGTAAACTGCTCGGCGAGGCCCGCGCGGGGGAGAAACAGAGCGGCATTCCGCGCCTCGGGCCTGGTGCGACGGAGGAAGGGGCGTCTCCCGCGGCGGCAGAGGAGGCCGAGCCCGAGACGCCCGACGAAACAATGACCGATGAGGAGAAGAGCCGCCTCCGGGCCCACAGCGACCTGCAGTTGGGCAAGATGTTCGAGAAGGCCGGCAAGCACGATGCCGCCCGCCGCGTCTACGAGAAACTCATCGAGCGGTTCCCCGGCACGGACGCCGCCCGCGAGGCCGCCGAGCGGCTCAAGGCCCTGAAGGAGGCCGCGAAGCCGTCCGGCAAGTAGCCGCAGCACTCAGCCGTCAACGCCTGGGGGGACGTATGAAAGCCTCATCTCTTGTTGCCGTCCTGGCCGTCGTGGTCCTGGCCGGAAGCCCGGCCTCCGCCGCCACGAACGTGGCGGTGTTCAACTTCCAGATGACCAGCGAGACGGCGGAATGGGGGTGGCTCCAGAAAGGCCTGGCGGACCGGATCGCGACGGACTTCGTCCAGGACGCCGACCTGGACGTGGTCGCGCGCGACCGGATGCAGATGCTCGCCGCCGAGATGCGGTGGGTGCCGGAGATGGCCACCTCCGACCCCGACCGGATGGGGAAGGTCCGGAAGGCCCTGAAGATCGAATACCTCGTCACGGGCGTGTACCGCGTCACCACCGACGGCGGCATCCACCTGACGGGCCAGATCGTGGAGGTGGATTCGCGCAAGGAGGTGGCGCGAAAGGAAGTGGAGGGCAAGGCCGCCGAGGTGCTGGACCTCCAGCGTCGCCTGTCGGCGGAGTTGCTCGCGTGGTTCTCGAAGAAGCCGGCGGCGGCGATCCTGGAGCGCCTGCCCGTCTGGACGCGCAGCCTCCCCGCGGCCAAGGCGCTTTACGAGGGCATGGACCTGTACGACCAGGGCCGGTATGCCGAAGGGTGGCTGAAGTTCCGCCAGGCCTCCCGCGAGGACCCGGGGTACGTGGAGGCGGTGTACTGGACGGGGAAGATGTATTATTTTCTCCACCGGTACGGACACGCGCGTCGGATGCTGGAGAAGTTCGTCTACCTGGACACGGCCCACCCGCGGCTGGGCGACGCGATGGTCGAGTACGTCCACACGTACGAGGCGAGCGGGGCGTCGGGCGAGGACCTGCTTCGGCGCTATGAGGCTCTTGCCCGGCGGTATCCGAATGCAAGGATCAAAGAAGGAGGCTCTTGGGGACGAGATGGGTTTATGGAAGCGGAGGACTGGTTTGAATTCAAGTCGTTTGAACTACTCGGTCAACTTGGACGCCACAAAGAGGTAGCACAGCGTTCGCGACCCTGCTTGTGGCAAGACTACTACGGTACACCTGCTCGCGCTCCCGTCTCTTACCGTAGACCCTGTGTTTGCAGGAGGAATGTGCTCCTGCATCAAGCCCTTACGGGCGAGGCGTTCGGGCGGGACACTCTGGTGAACAGAGAGTGGGGGTGGTGTGAACGGATGCTCTTGGCGTTCGATGAGGACGCCACTGCTCGGGTTTATGAGTTTCCTGAGCCGACACGCATTGCCGGCGAGGAGCGCCGGAATCGGGATAAGCGTCTGGAATTTGCTCCGACGTCGGTGGAGATCCCGTTGGTTCTCGCGGCTCCCGACGGGCATGTGTTCGAGTCGGCTCGGTTCTGCCCTTTGGCCGAGGGTTCAGGCGCAACGGTGGAGGTGGGAATCACGCCGGCGGGGCGTGATCCCTCGTGTCTGTTTCGCATTTGTCCTCCGGTGAGTGCAGCGCTTGCCCCGGCGCGCGAGCATGGCGTGTTTTGGAAAGACCTTCCCAGGCACTGCATTCTGCGAGCGTGTTGCCGATTTGTCGCCAAGGGACCCACGGGCGGGCCGGTCGTGGTTCGCGGCGTGCGGGTGGAACCCGCATTTCGGCGTGTCGCCCGGCCTGGGGCGATTGACGTGCGGTGCGCGGATACCCATCGCTTCATGGTCCACGTGGATGGAATCTTTGCCCGCTGGTTCCCCGGGCTCATTGGGCCTCTGCCGCCTGGCGAACATCGGATCGGTTTTCTACCGGCGGATCAGGGTCCATGGCCCGAGACCGGGTTGATGACCTCTATAACACAATTGTTCGCTCATGGATTGCGTATAAGCCCCAGCCTAAGGGCTTGCGTGTATCTGCCGACGCCCGACAAGCAGGTAGCCCTTCGCACGAACTGGGAAACCACCGTTCGCGTGAAAGAGGGCGAAGTAACACGGTTGGTGGGCAGGCTGCCGTACAAGGAAGGAAGCGGATGGGAGAAGTGGAAGACGGCCGGTGTTGCCCCGGATTACCTCGGCTACGACGTGCGGCTGCATGAGCGTTCGAATTGCCCCCCCGCCGTGGAAGCCGACGAACAGGCGATCCGGGTCATCTGGTCCCAACGTGGAGACCTGTGGCGTTCGGTATGTACCGACGAAGAGACGTTCTCGCCGCCGCGCAAACTCGATCTTCCCCTCTCGAGCGGGTGGTGCGAGTACGCCCCCCGTCTGATACGCGACGAAGCGGGGCGTTTCCTGTTGGCCTTTCTCTCGGACCGGGATGCCCGCCACCTCCGCCTTCCCTACATCTCCTGGTCGCGGGACTTCGTGCACTGGAGCGCACCGGTTCAGATTACTGACGAAACGACGCCCGGCCATCACGCTTTAGTGCAAGACGGCCGGGGACGGCTCTGGTGGGCCAAGGCGGATCTGAAAGGGGGAATTGCCATTTATTCCAGCCGCCACGGCTATCAGTGGAAACGGGTCATGCAACTTCAACCCGCGCATCAGGGGGCAGAAGTCACGAGCGTTGATCTGCTTCCCTCCGGGGGTGGTGGAATCGAAGCCTATGCGGCTGAGCGCGCACACAAATATAAGACGACATGGCCTAATTTGATCTATGAATATCATGTCGTCCGCCATGTGCCCAGCGCCGACGGACGGGGAGCGAGGTCGGAGACCGTCTTCAGCCTTCCCCCGTCTGCGGTGGAAGAATTTGTGTGCGGCGTCACTGCGGCGCGCGACACGAATGGGCCCGCGCTGCTTGTTCAACTTCAGTCTCCGCTTGTTCTCCTTCGGAAAGGGCTTTACAGCCGCTCCCTCATGACGCTGTTGACCATTACCGAATCGGAAACCTGGCGCCGATGGGCGACACTGCCGAGCGTCGCTAGCGGTCCTCATACGTTTGTTTATGCGCCGGGACGGGGGTATCTGATTGGCTGGGTCGGTGAGGCGCCCAAGACATCGCCCCGTTCCAGTTACGGACCGTTCGTGACCTGGGGGCCGACACTGGTCCCGTTGCGCCAGGCGTGCGTTGATTCAACCGATGGGGCGCGAAAAGATCGGAGGGCGTTGGTGAAGAGCCGGGAGCCCCAACGCTATAGGATGACGGGTGCAGACGGCAAGGTGAGACAGGCGTTGCGGAGGGATCGTACTCCAAGAAACCGTTTCCTGCAGCAGGACCCTTCCAAGCAGCCGATCGGGTCCGCGGGGTCCTCCCCAGTCGGCCAATTGAAGTGGCTGCCCATTCCGCCGCAACAGTCCCTTTACCGGCCGTATGTTTACTTGAAAGGTGCCGAGCACTTCCGAGAACCGGTTCCCGGCGACGGCACGGTCAACCCGCACGCCGTCGTGGCGAAGGTTCAAAAAGGAGAGACCACGGTTGCATTGGCGTTCGACTCGAAGGAACCGGATGCGCCCCACTTCGACGTGGTGCGCATCGATACGACGGGGCGGGGCGATTTCAATAGCGCTCCTGTTGTGCCCCGGAGTTCTATCCAGCACATTCCGGCCAAGGAAAAATACCAGTACCGGTTCGAGGAGTATGGTGTCTCCCTTTCTCTTGCGGGTCGGCAGATTCAGGCCTGGTTTAACTTAACCTACTCGACGGATGGGGAAGAGCCCTATCTCGGATACTGCGCGGGGACCGCCGCCGAGGGACGCTGCCAATTCGGTGACCGGGTATACTGGGTGCGCTTCGTCGATGCCAACCGCACGCTTCGCGTCACGGATGAACCGCGCGTGGTGTCGGTCTACGGGGACGACCGTATCGAGGGCGACTACGTCTATATCTACACCCGTGGGAAAGACCCTGTACGAGCCTCCCGGGGCCACTACGGCCAGCCGATTCAGGCGGATGGACGATGGTGGAACGTGCGCGTGGTCGACGAGGGGCGGCGTGTAACGGCAGAGCCTTACCAGGGACCGCTGGCTCGCCTTCATCTGAACCACCCCTTTTGGCGGTTGGTCTTACGTGGCCGGGGTTCCGTCATCAGCGTAAACGGCGGGGAAGAACCGGTGACCGTTCCGGCGGGCCGTTATACGGTTCACCACTACCGTGAGTACGTTTCCGCCCGGCCGGATTCCAGATCCCCGAACGTCGAAATGCACCCCCGGTTCACGAACTTCACCCCCGGTGTCACGGTGGACCTCCAGGAAGGGACGGAGACCGCCTTCCCCATCGGCACCCCTCTCCGCGGGACGGTACGCGTAAAGCAGAAGGACGGCGCGCTGTCTTTCGACATCCGCCTTCGCGATTGTCGGGGGCGCGGGGTGTACGTCCAACGCTTCCACACGTACGAGGCCCACAAGGATTACGATCCCGTTCGCATTGTTATCACTCGGCAATCGGATCACCGTACCTGGACATTTGACACACAATGGGACGACATGGGTGACGGCTGGAAGATTCCACAGGGGTTCAAGGGGACGTGCACGGCTACGGCCGAGTTCCCGTCGGACACGTTTCGCGTCGAATGCGAGCCGGTGACGTTTACCATCGAATGAAGGTGCTCCAGTCCGGACCGGCAGGATCTCATGAGGGTTATTTCACGATTCATCGCATGCGGGATTCTTCTGGTGGCGGTGCCCGCTGTCTCCGCCGCCACGAACGTGGCGGTGTTCAACTTCCAGATGACCTCCGAGACGCCCGAGTGGCGGTGGCTGGAGAAGGGCCTGGCGGACCGGGTCGCGACGGACTTCGTCCAGACGCCGGTCGAGAAGCAGGTCGAGGTGTACGAGCAGCGAGGGTTCCTTCCTTTGGAGCAGATGCTCGTGCGACTCCAGCCCGAGGCGTACCGGGAGTTCTACCTCCACTCCCACGGCATCGGCGACCGGGCCGACACGCCGCACCACTGGAAGTTCCCGGCCGAGGCGGAGAAGCCGACGGACTGGCCGAGCGCCCCGTGGGCCTCGTTCCCGACGTACGGGTTCAGCGTCACGAGCGGCGCGGGCCTGAAACTCGCCGTGCCCCTCGACGGCATCCCGGTGGCGATGAGCCTGCTCGGGGCCTCCAGCGCCCACGGCAGCATGGCCATCAAGGACGCCCACACCTACGGCGTGGACGGGTACTCGGTCGAGATGCAGGTCCGCGGCTGGGCCCGGGACAACCGCGCGTACCTGCGGCAGTTCGAGCCGCAGGAGGGCTCGTGGTGCCGGCCGGACCGCCTCGTGTCACAGACAGGTGGTGCGTGCTCCCTCACATGGGTTCGGGCCTGCTAGCCTCGGCCTGTGCGCGCTCCCCGAGTGCAATGGCATTCCGCAACCCACAGACCGTCGCCGCGTGTGACAGAGGGGCTGGTCGGTCAGTCATACGGGTTCGGCTATGCTGGGCTCAACCTGCCCACGCTCTCCCGCGTGACACGGCATGGTGTGGGCGCGTGAGGGCGGGGGCAAGCGGCAAGGTGGCTACCGGGGGGCAAGCCCCAGGCAACGACTCACCCGGTCAGGCTAATCGGCATTGTAGATGAAAACAGTATGCGTCGCGTCGTTTACGATCACATTGTATCCGGACGGCGAAGAGTACACCCTGCCTTTCTCGCGAATCTCCGGGGCGTACCACGACGGAGCGAACGGGCTGCGCTGGGCAAACGCATGCGGACCGTCAGCATCCAGGTCCGCGTCGGACGCTTGGCCACGAGGTCGAAGCAAGAGCATCCGGTCGCGGTTGAAGTGTTCCGGTTCGACGTCCCGTAACTCGGGGGAGGCTGCAAGGAACGCCTCCACGTCTTCCGGCGAGGCCGTGAAGCGCAGCCACACCTCGTAGCAGAATCCGGTCGTCCACCCTTCCACCTTGACGTCGCTGGCGGACGGCGGAAGCGCGGCGAAGTGCTCGTTGCCCAGCATGTTGCCGAGTACCGTGGACGGCAGCCCGTGCCAGACCATCAGCATCGCCAGAACCACGGCCGGAAGGGTGAACGCGACCACCCGCCGAAGGCCACCGGACTTGAAGCGTCGCGGCACGGGCAGTTGCGGCACGAGGCACAGGGCGGCAATCGGCACGCTTGTCAGGCCACCGTAGAAGAGCCCGTGTAGGAGCAGAACGGGCCGCCACAGGCCCAGGTCGTAGATGCGTGCGCTCATGATGATGAAGAAGACGATGACGGCGAGGACGAGAGCAGAGGGTTTCGGCTTGGGCTTGGCGTGCGCGCCGGCGGAGGCGGCGGCGCTCGGGGCGGCAGGGGCGTTGGAGGCAGCCTCGGCACCTGCGTGCGGATCGTCCGGCGCGTCCATCGCATCAACCTCCGACGGCTCGCGGCCGCTTCTCACAACACTCGTTGCCGGTTCGCGGTTCGCCAAGGCTATGCTACCATCGCACGCCGTGCGTGCAACGCCCTTCTACGGGCCCACAGACCGTCGCCGCGTGTGACAGACAGGCTGGCGTTGGCGCATTCATTTTCAGCTGCGCGAGCAGCCGCCGGGCCTCGGCGTATTGGGCAACAGCCGGATTTCCACGCTGGTCTGCTGGCGGCCACTGAGCGGCCCCGCCTTACTTGGGTGGGCTCTCGGCAGTACTCTGTTCGGCGTCTTCCGTACCCGAGGGGGCCAGGTATATTACTCCGTATCCATGCCGCTCCATATGTATTCGCGCCTCCAACGCCTGATAGTCTGGGGCAGACACGCGGAGAATGTACTCCCGTCCAGGCTCGTACTTGCCTGTATAACCCACATCAAAATAGCCAGCATCACCCTTCTGGGTGGTCCATGATGCCAACCTCCTCGTCCCATCTCTCGTCCAGAGTTCCACCGTTGCCCCCTCAATGTTTTCGACTGTTTCCGGCGGCATGCTTTCTGTCGGCTCAAAATGGCCGAGGTCTGTCGCCGCCTCCACCACTCTCCCTTCGAGCTCAACAAGGCCGTCCATTGGGAACATACAACAGCCGAATTCGAGGGAGCACAGGGCCCACATTAGGACCGAGGCTACCCGCCCCGGATTTACGCCACTGCGTTTCCTCATGGCAAGTCTCCTCCGCACGGCATTCCTCGGGCCCACAGACCGTCGCTGCCTGTGACGGAGAGGCGGTGCGTTCGGTCACACGGGTGCGGCTATGCTGGGCTCGGCCTGCCCGCGCTCTCCCGCGTGCAACGGCATTGGGCGGGCGCGTGGACCAGGCAACCGTGAGACGGCAAAAGCATGCGTGGGATGGTGTCTCATGGGGTCACTGTATCCCGCTGAAATCGCCAAACTGCATCACCATGAGAAGAGTCATGAAATGGCCTATCGCCAGTAAAGGAAGCGTGCCGAACGCGATCAACGCGCGGGTCCACGGTGGCAAGCGCATCGCGAAAGCACAGCACACGCCACCCGCCAAGCCAAGAACATCGAGGACTAACAGGGAAAGCCCCGGGTCAGCAGGCCAAAGGTCAACATCCACCAGGACCGAGACGATGAAGGCAAGGGAGGTGAGCAGCCAAGGTGACAGCGAACTCGCCGCCCAGCCAATCAGCAGATTCCTATTCCCTCGAGTCACGGGAGAATCCTTGGAACGCGCCATTGGCACTGTGGCCGTGCATCAGACCACACTACCGCCCCCACCCCTCGCGCACAACGGCATTCCGCCAGCCCACAGACCGTCGCCGCGTGTGACCGAGGGGCTGGGTGCGGTCAGTCACACGGGGTTGAGCCTGGTGTCCTCGGCCTGACACCGGCCTGCCGCGTGCAACGGGGTTTTCGTAGGTGAGGAGCCTTCATGGCTCACGGCCGCTCGCCAGACTTCGGAGCAGGCACGAATCGGAAACCGGGCTTCTTGCCTTCAGGTGACGGCGCGAAGTGTGCGTTCGCGAGGATCTGCAAGAAAAACTCCTCGGCCAGGTCCATGGCGACGCGCCGTGTAAGTCCTGGCGTCGCCAGTTCCGGGCCCAGCAGGTTCTTTGCTGCCGGGGCCAACGCGCCAGCGATGCTCACCTCGTTCTGGTCTTCGCCGGTCCCGTCTGCTCCCCGAGCATACGCTTCAGTTCCCACAGTGATGAGGCCGCGGAACCGGCCAACTTCATCGAACACTTCGGCAACCAACCACTTCTCCTTAATCGCCAGGAAGGCGTGCGCCCGTTGCGTGTCGAGCCGTTTGGCCGGCCTGTGCTCGATTACCGTCTGCTTGAGCGCCAGGCGAGCCAGAATCTTCCGTACTATGTCACGGGACCGCACGTACACCATGATGCCCGGCAACTGGTTATGAATGGTCTCGAACAGGTCCAGGTCTGACGCATACTCGCCGAAAAACGAGTCCGGCTCGGGGTAGAACGGCTCCACGGCCTTTCGGTAAAAGACCGGCTCGATCGGCCACGTTGCCTCGCGCGTATACTGAAGCATGAGACGGCACTCTCCGAGGCCGGGGACGGAGTGGATCGGCAGCATGAACCACACGACCTCGCCTGTCGTTTCATCCACCTCGGGCCGGACGTCGCCAACCTCCCACCCCTCCGGCATGTCGATCCTGAGTTCTCCGAGCGTGACGGTCTCGGCGCTGGGCACGGGGGCTGCCTCAATCGTCTCTACGGGCGTATTCATTCTCGGCTCGACGATCATCTCCGCGACCCAGGCGTAATTCTTGTCCAACAGGTTTTCGCCGTTACAGCCAGCAAGCAGGGCAAGTATCCCTGTAGACCCGGCAACGAGGAGCAGGTGCGAACCGCGGCTCAGGGTGCCGTTCCGCTTGGACATAGCCCCATCTCCGCCACAAGAGGTTAGCGCTTCACCTACCGACGCGTGTACGCATACAACTCCTCACACTCTACGCTGCCCCCCCCCCCGCGTGCAACGGCATTCCGCGGGCCCCCGGACCGTCGCCGCGTGTGACAGAGAGGCGGGGGCGGTCAGTCACACGGGTTTGGGGGCTGCAGGCCTCGGTCTGCCGGCGCTCTCCCGCGTGCAACGCCATTCCGCCAGCCCACAACCCGTCGCCGCGTGTGACAGAGGGGGTGTGTGCGTTCAGTCACGCGGGTTTGACCCTGAGGGGTTTCTCCCCGGTCTGGCCCTCACGGTCCGCATCTCCGGCCGCTGCATCGCTGAGCGCCTCGTCCAACTCGTACCGCCGAAGGACCTCTCCCGTCTCCGCGCTGTACAGCGCGGCTGGTCGTCCCTCCTCGGTCACGATGAAGGTCTTGCCGTCGGGACTGAAGCCCACGATCCCCTCCAGGTTGTGATGCAGCCGACGAATCTCGCGGCCCGACTCCACGTCCCAGAGCGACGCCCCTTTGGGTCGCGTCTGTCCCCGTCGCCGCCTTCTTTGGGTTCCGCTTTCTCGGGCGCCTCGTTCAAGCCGCTGAAAACGGGCGTTTCGAGCACGCGGCGGAGGTTCTCCCGGGCCTTGCCGCTGCTCCTCTCGATCTCGAAGCAGATACGGTCCGCGGCAAGGCGCCTGGCCTCCTGCCTTATCGCCGGCGACGACGGCTCCTTCATTGGCGGCAAAGGGATCCAGAACGATGTGACACCCGGTGGTCCGGCCGATCCCACGTGCACCACATGCGGCCGCGGTCGTCCGGCCAGGCCAGGCCGTGGATGCCGGTGCGGACGGCGGGCAGGCGCGGCAGCTGGGCGGCCGCGGGCTCGGCCTCTCCCGGCGGTCGCAGCCGCCACCAGTGCCGGCTGGCATGGAGGTAGAGCGTGCCCTCCTCGTCGACGGCCCGAACGCGAATATGCGTCAGGTGCCGGACCGTCGGCCGAGTAAGGACCTGGCGCCCGTCCGGCGACATCCCTTGGAGGAACCCGTCGCCGCTCTGCCAGATCCATCCGTCCGGGCCGACGGTGCGGCTGAGGGCATAGGTACGGAGGAACGCAGCGGCCGTCTCGCCGAGAGTCTCGACGGTGCCGTCGGGGTGGAGGACCATCGCGGCGCCCTCGCGTTTCTCGAGGGGCCTAACGCGGGTCACGTCCTCGAGGTAGAAGTACACGCGGCCGCCGCTTGCTGCGACGAATCGGCCCGTCCGGGCCCGTAGGCCCTCGGGCAACAGGTCGGCAAGGCCGTGCTCGGCCGCGACCCGTCCGTTCTCCACCCGATAGACGAGCGGCCCCTCGCCGATGACCCAGGCCCGGCCGGGGCCGACGGGCACCACGTCCTTCGGGATGCCCGGAACAGGGAGGTCGTGCCAGCGCTGACCGTCGAAGACCGTCAGGCCGCCGACGTCCCTGCCCTCGGTGGCCCAGACGTACAGCGTTCCTGCCTCGTCCTCGCGGAACTCCAGGTTCCTCAGCCCTTCCGGGGCCGTTCGCTCGGGCCGGTTGCGGCCTTCACCGGCGCGGACCAGCGGGTGGTACGACCACGTGTCATCGTGGAGGACGTGGAGGCCGAAGCGGTCGGCGAAGAAGAGCCGGCCGGCCCGGCTCGCATAGGCCGATCCCGTGAAGAGCGGATCGAGGCGGCGGCCCTTGGCGTCGGTCGTCGGCACGGGGGCGTCGCGGTCGCCCGCCTCACGGTGGAGCCAGCGGCGCGCGGCCGGGTCGCAGGCGAGCAGCCGGTGGGCGTCGCCCGTCCGGGTGAGCCACACGCGGTCGCGGGGATCGATGAGGAGAATCTGTGCCCCGCCGACGGTCACGGCGGGCCGGTCGGAGGCGGCTCCTTCTTCCACCCGGCGGCGGACGATGTCCGGCTCTTGCTTGGGATACGCGTCCCACAGCCAGGCCCGGCCGCCCGGGGCGAGGGTCAGGCTTTCGATATTGCCGCTTGCGCCGAGGCAGGCGAGCGGCTGCCGGTCGGGCTCGGTCTCCGCCGGTAGAGGGTGGGCCTGTTCGAACCATCGCCATGCGGCATCGCGGCTTGTGAATCGGAACGTCTGGTGCGCCTGTGTGACGGGCCGGCCGTGATGATCGACGTGCCGGGCCCCGGGCGCGGGCGGCGCGTCGGACCCATCCGTGAAGGCGCGCGCCTGCACGTCGCCCCGCGTGAAGAGGCGGACGAGCGATTCTCGCGGCACGCGGCAAGCGATGGGGGTGTCGGCATCGGCCCACTGGACCCAGATGGACGGCGGGAGGTCCGCCGGGTCCAGGCGCGCGATGCGCCGGCCGCCGCCCTCGGCCACTTTCCGCACGGCCGGGTGGGCGGCGAGGAATGCCTCCCGGCCCTCACGCTTCCACCACGCGAGCCAGCGGTCGATAGCGGCCAGCCTCGCCTCGGCGTCGGCGTTCTTGCGGTAGCCCGCGTCGTGGCCGGTCAGGTCGATGAGCGCCTGCATGCAATCGTCAGCGGCGCTGAACCGGAGGCGTTCCTTCCGGCCGAGAACCTGGCGGGACTTGGTCAGCCGGCGGTCGCCAAGGCAATCGACGAGCAGCGGCACGGCGACGGGGCGGTCCACGCGCGGCAGGTGATACCGGAGGAACTTCAGCAGGGCGGACGATTCCGGGGCCGCGACGCGGGCCCGTTCGCGTTCGACCGCCTCGCGCAGGACGCGGAAGTCGTCCGGACCGCCGTGGTCGAGCAGCGTGCGGACGCAGTCGAGGCGTCCGTCGCGGAGGGCCCGGCGGGCGGCCTCCATCGCCGCCGGCAGGAGGGACGTGTCGCCCCGCTCCAGGAGCGCCTCGATGATGTCCCGCAACCCGGACCGGTTCGCCTCGACGGCCCACTCTTTCAGGCGGGCCACCGAATCGACGGCGTCGGCGTCCGTGGCCTCGATCTTGCCGAGGGTCGCAATCCGGCGGCGGAGGTTCTCGGTCTGGTTCAGGCGACCCAGGAAGCCGGCCAGTGCCGACTTCTGCCCGTGCTCTTGCCACCAGGTTCGTATATCCTCGATCACCGTCTCGCGGATCTGCGGCGCTTCGCTCGACATGGATGAACTGGTGGTCGAGGGTCTATAGAATTGCAGGTCCACAATGGCTTCGATGCACTGGATGGCCACGTCCTGGACCCGCAGGATGGCCAACTTCGGGGCGAGGCTGTCCGCCACCGACCGCGTGATGCGGCGGTCATCGAGGCGGTCGAGGAGGGCGGGCACGGCGGGCCGGCCGATGGCCACGAGGGCGTCGCTCACGCGCGTCCGCTGGCCCATCCGCAACGCGCGGGCGGAACCCGGTATCCTGGTCTGAGCGCCGCGCACCTCCGGCAGCCGGGCGGCGTAACAAGCGATGCGCTCCTGGGGCGGCAAGGCAGCGGGGTCGGCCACGTCGGTCTCGGCCAAGCGGGCCATCTCGGGGACCTGCTCCTCGAGCCGCGACACCACCTCCCGCAGTTGGTCGGGATACCGCCAGTTGGGGAAGTAACGAAGCGTTTCGCGCCACTGGTCGAGGACGCCGGCCCAGGGACGGTCCTCGCTGAGCATCCGAGTGCCCCAGAGGAACCAGCGATCCCCCAGGCGCGTGCAGGCGTAGGCGAAGGCCGCCTCGCCGCCCCCGAGGAGTTCGCGGAGGAGGCGGCCAGCCTCGTCCTCCCGGCCGAGCCAGGCGGCAGCGTAAGCGTGGTGCAGCAGGAGAATTGTGCTGTGGAACCGCATCGCGTGGCCCCCTCCGCCCGGCAGCAGCACCAGGTCCCACTCGTCCGGCCGTTCGGACTCCGGTTTCTCGAGAACGCGGACGAGGGTGGCGAGTTCCTCGGCATAGTCGACCGGCTCGACACGGGTGAACGCCCCGGCCGGGAACGGGCGGGCCGTCAGGTCCGGTGCCACCAGCAGGAGACCGTCCGTTTCGGCGCCCTCGGCCGCGTGGACCCGCCAGGCGGTCGCGGTGAAGTCCCTCTCATACAAATCCGAGTGGAAGTGCAGGCGGACGCGCTTCAAGCGTCCGAGGTCGGGCCACGGTCCCTCGCGTATCTGGTCGAGGGCCTCGAGGTTCCTCGCCCGCTCCTCGGCCTTCCGGCGGCCGTCGTAGGGGTAGGTCTCGATGGCCCGTCGAAAGATCTTCTGCACCCGCTCTGGCATGGACGTACGCGGGACCGCCGGACGATCGGCCGGTCGCACTGGACCGGCAAGGGCGGCGACAAGGAAGAGTATTGTCGCGGCACAGCGCATCCTGCACCCCTTTCTGTGCGGGCCAGTGACCTCCACTAACTTGTACGAGGCCCGCGGCCTATCCTCAACCCAGCCCATGCTACCACGTTGACTCGTACGTGCAATAGCGTTCTATCAACGGGGAGCGATGCATCATGGGACAATACGCAACGGGCGGCTGTGACAGACGATGCGGTGAGGGGTGCAGGGCGGTGCAACGCGGACGGCCGTGCACCGCGGAGCGCGTCTCCGGTTGGCGTAGGTGCGGGCCCAGGGTGCCGACCGTCAAGAAGTGGTGCAGAATGCGGTGCAGCGTACGGTCGCATTGGGTCGCACGGCGTTGCACCGGGGGATCGGCGGGATTCCGGGCCCGGTTCTAACTTGGCCCCTTGCAAAGGCTTGCGAAACAATGCGACCGCATGCAAATGCATGCGGTCGCACCGTTCTGGAGTACTGGTGACCCCAACGGGACTCGAACCCGTGTCTTGGCCTTGAGAGGGCCATGTCCTAGACCGCTGGACGATGGGGCCAATATTCGATTGCGGATTTCGGATTGGCTCATGCGGCCCGCGAGGTGGACCGCCGGACAAATCCGCGTCCCTTCAATTCAATAAACCCGGTGCAGGCGGCGTTGTCAAGGGCGAATGCGGTGTTGCGGCCTGGGCTACCATTCAACGTCAAACGACAACGACCAGGGCAGTAGAAAGTAGAGAGTAGACCGCAGGAGAACGGGGCGCCGCGCCATCAAGCCGTTTGTGCCTTTGTCGTTCCTGGCCGTGCTCTCCTCTCTCCTTTCTCGTGTTCTCCTGCTCTACCATTGAAACGGGCTTCGCCCGTTTCAATGGTGACCCCAACGGGAGTCGAACCCGTGTCGCGGCCTTGAAAGGGCCGTGTCCTAACCACTGGACGATGGGGCCACGTGCGTTCGTCTCTCGTCTTGATGCTCCGATTGCGAATCTCGAATCCGAACTCCGCAATCCGAAATCCGCAATCCTGCTGGTGAGGGAGCAGGGACTCGAACCCTGGACCCACGGCTTAAAAGGCCGTTGCTCTACCAACTGAGCTACTCCCCCAGTCCGAGCATCGCATTCTACCGGGCAGGGGGCCGTTTTGCAAGCCCGCCAGACGGTTTTGGCGGCGGCCCCCGAAAGCCACAACTGCGAGCCACAAGCCCAAGCCACGAGCCAAGCCGTAGGCCGCGGCGCGCCGCGGCTCGATAGGACACGGGCCGCGAGCCAAGAGGAACAAGCCGCAAGACTCAAGCCACAGGCCGCAAGCCCCAAGCCTCAAGCGACAAGCCATGACAACGAGCCACAAGCCCCAAGACCCAAGCCAAGGCCAGACGGCACAACGGCACCGGACCAAGGACCAGAGACAAGGGACCAGGGACCGCGTTGCCCGGATTTTTGCCCTTTACATCGTCCCGCCGGTTGGTATCCTTAATACGTTCTTCGTCTTTCTCGATTCCCTTTGTCTCGGCCGGGACCCTGCAGCCGCCCGGCGTGACCTTGTGTGACCCGTTAGGAGTGCCATGTCCGATTCGGGAAATGACACGGCCCGTGGCGTGCTCGAACTCCAGGAGCGCGGCTACGGCTTCCTGCGGCACGAGGAGCAGAACTTCCGTCCTACCGGCAACGACATCTTCGTGCCGCCGGGACTCGTCAGCCGGTACAATCTGCGGACCGGCGCCACCCTCGAAGGGCCAACCCGCCCGGACAAGAAGGGCCGCGGCCTGCAACTGGCCGAAGTCCGGACCATCTGCGGCGAGGACCCGGAGGCCTACAAGGGCCTCGCGCGGTTCGAGGACCTCACGGTCATCGATCCGGAGGAAACGCTCTGGCTCGAGACGGGCCCCGAGCCGCTGACCACCCGCTGCCTGGACCTCCTGACGCCCATCGGCAAGGGGCAGCGGGGGCTGATCGTCTCGCCGCCGCGGGCCGGCAAGACCATCCTGCTCGAGCACATGGCCACCGCCGTCCGTACGAACAACCCGGAGGTCCACGTCATCATGCTGCTGGTGGACGAGCGGCCGGAGGAGGTCACCCACTTCAAACGGGCGACGGGCGCCGAGGTGCTGGCCTCGTCGAACGACCAGGACGTGCAGCAGCACGTGCGCCTGTCGCGCCTGACGTTCGCCAAGGCGAAGGCCGACGTGGAGTTCGGCCGCGACGTCGTCGTCTTCCTCGACAGCCTGACCCGCCTCGGGCGGGCGTTCAACAAGGCCGTGCCCTCCAGCGGGCGGACGCTCTCGGGCGGCGTGGATATCCACGCCCTGGCCGAGCCCAAGCGCCTGTTCGGCGCCGCCCGCAACATCGAGGACGGCGGGAGCCTGACGATCATCGCCACCTGCCTCATCGAGACCGGCAGCCGCATGGACGACCTCATCTTCCAGGAGTTCAAGGGCACGGGCAACATGGAGGTGGTCCTCGACCGCGACCTGGCCGAACGGCGCCTGTGGCCCGCCATGGACGTGCTCCAGTCCGGCACGCGCAAAGAGGAGCGGCTCGTGACGCCGGACGACCTGCACAAGCGGCACCTCATCCGCCGGCGCCTGGCCGGCAACCGGCCCGTCGAGGCGCTCGAAACGCTCCTGAAGGCGATGGAGAAGTATCCGTCCAATCGTGAACTCCTCGACGCGATGACGCCGCAGGAGGAGTAGCGACCTGCCACGCGTCCCGGTATGCCCATACCGCCCCGTGTGAGAACTGGTAGTCAGCGCGCTGGCACCACCACGCGCACTTCGTGCGCGGCGGGCAGTCTTGCCGCCGCGGCCCACGCGGTTGCATCCGCCCGATTCCCGTGTAGAATGCCGGCGGGAGGACCGTTTTCCCGTCCGAAAGCGAGGCTGCATGCGCACACCCCGCCCCATCTGCCTGACGGCGCTGGCAGTGATGATCGCTACGGCGTGCGTGGCGGCGCTTGCCCGGCCGTGCCCCGCCGCTGAGCCGAAGAACCTCGCCCGCACGGCCGCCATCACCGCCTCCTCCGAGTACAGCCGCGACTACGCCGCCGCTAACGTCGCCGACGGTCACATCCCGGGGGCGATGAGCCACGCCGACGTCGGCAAGGCGTGGGCGACGAAGGCGAAGCACGCCGCCACCCTCACGTTCGAATGGCCGGAACCCGTCACTGTGGCCGAGATCGTCTACTGGGGCCGGACCGCCTGGGAGTGGGAAGAGAACTTCAAGGACGTCGCCGTCCACCTCGACGGCGCCGAGCCGCCCGCCGTCAAGGCCGCGCTGAAGCCGGGCCACGGCCCGCAGCGGATCCGGCTGCCGAAGCCGGCCCGCGTCCGGAAGGTCATGCTGACGTTCGGCTCGTCCTACGGCGGCAGCAACCCCGGGGCGTCGGAGATCGGCATTTACGCCGCCCCGCCGCCGAAGAAGGTGCTCGGCGGCTTCCGCGGTCCGAACGAGCCTCCGCCGACGCCCGTCGCGGACTCGCCCGACCTCGCCCGGCGCCTGGAGGCCGGCCGCCTCGGTTTCGAGACGATGCTCGTCATCGAGCGGCACCGCGTCAGGTCCTCGCACGTGTACACGTATCATTGCGAGGGCCAGCGCGACGGCGGCGGGCTCTACGTCTACGACGTGACCACCGGCGACCTCAAGCAACTCGTCGACGCCTCCGACGGCCAGATTCTCGACTGCGACGGCTCCTGGGACGGCCGCGAAATCCTCTTCTCGTGGCGCCGAGGCGCCCGGTCGTACCAGGTGTACCGTATCGGGGCCGACGGCTCGGACCTCGTCCAACTGACCGACGGCGACGCGTACAACTTCAACGCCTGCTGGCTGCCGGACGGCGGCATCGCGTTCCTCTCCACGCGGGCGCCGCAGTTCGCCTACTGCTGGACCTCGCCCGTCGGCGTCCTGTACCGGATGGACCGCGACGGCTCGAACGTGCGGCGGCTCTCGGCCAACTACCTGAACGATTTCACGCCCGCCGTCATGAACGACGGCCGCATCATCTACGGGCGGTGGGAGTACGTGGACCGGCCCGCCATCCCCATCCAGGGACTCTGGACGATCAACCCGGACGGCACCATGCTGGCCCAGTACTACGGGAACCGGGTGCTCGGCCCGGCCACCTTCATCGACCCGCAGCCCGTGCCCGGGTCCGGGGCCGTCCTCTGCACGATGACCGGCCACAATGGGACGTGCGGCGGGGCGGTGGGCCTGGTCAACCCGATTTACGGCGACAACACGCAGGCCGCCATCCGCAACCTGACGCCCGAAATCAACCACGGGCGCGTCGATCGCTCGAACAATGGCCCCCGCAGCGGCCCATACCAGACGCCGTACCCGCTGGACGAGACGTACTTCCTCGTCTCCTGTAAGGGGCACATCCTCGTCCGCGATTACGAGGGGACCGAGCAGGCGACCATCCTGCCGAGCCGCGGCATCGGCTGGCGGAATGCCCGCCCGTTGCGTCCGCGCGCGCGGCCGCCCGGCCGCCCCTCGACCGTGCCCGACGACTCCGGCGCCGAAGGGGAAGGCGGCCGATGGGCATCGGTCTACCTCCAGGACGTCCACCTCGGCCTCGGGCCGCACGTGGCGCGGGGCGAGGTGCGGCAGGTGGCGGTCGTCCAGGAGATCGAGAAGTCGCGCAAGGCCGACGTGGCGCGCCGGGCGTTCGGGTTTCAGTTCCCCGTGGTCTCGTGCGGCGCCACGTACGCTCCCAAGAAGGTGTGGGGCTATGCGGACGTGGCCGACGACGGTTCCGCCTCGTTCCGCGTGCCGGCTGGCGTGCCGATCTATTTCATGGCGCTCGATAAGCACGGCCGGGCGGTCCAGCGGATGCGATCGTTCACCCACTTCATGCCCGGCGAGGTTCAGGGCTGCATCGGCTGCCACGAGCGGCGGTCGGAGAGTCCACGGGTGGCGCGGATCCGGACGACGGCCCGTCCGCCGCAGCCGCTCCGCCCGCCCGAGTGGGGCCGCCGCGGCTTCGATTACGCCGGCATCGTCCAGCCGGTGCTGGATGCGCACTGCGTCCGCTGCCACAAGCCGCCCGATCCGCCGAAGGGCGTCGACCTGACGGGCGACGCCACGGACTTCTTCAGCGTCTCGTACGAGGTGCTGGCCCGCGAGAAGTTCGACCGCGGCTGGGGCGGCCGGGGCTACACCCGGTCCATCTCCACGTACAACGGGGCCGAGCGGAACATCCTGGAGATCACGCCGAAGGTCTGGGGCTCGCCCGCCTCGCCGCTGGCCGACCTCGTCCTGGCCGGCCATCCGGACGCCGACGGCCGGCCGCGCGTCCGGCTCACCGACGCCGAGCGCCGCCGCATCTTCGCCTGGATCGACCTGAACGTGCCGTACTACGGCACGTCGCTGGCCCGGGACTACGAGCGGCAGGGGTGCCGGCGGCTGTATCCGGCGAACCTGGACAAGGTCCTCGCGGACGTGGCCGGCCGGCGATGCGCCGAATGTCACAACGGCGGCAAGGTGCCGCGCAAGGAATGGGTCCGCGTGGCCCGGCCGGAGTTCAATGCGTTTCTGCTGGCGCCGCTGGCCCGCTCGGCCGGCGGGACGGAGGGGTGCGGCAAGGCGGTCTTCCGGGACACGTCCGACCCGGACTACCGGGCCGTCCTGGAGACGTTCGAAGGGGTTCAGGAGGCGCTGCGGCAGCGGTCGCGGGTGGATATTGCCGACAGCGTCGCCGCCGGGCCGTAACGCCCGGCACCCAGGCCGGCCACCGCCTCCTTTTTCTGAAACAGGTGTCCCCATCCGCCGTCTAATCGGCGCGGACCTTTCATGCCGCCCGCCCATCGCCTATAATTGAAGAGAGGAAGAGGGGCCAGATGCCGATAGAATAGATGACGGACAGACTCCCGCCCCGAGTGCGGGGGGAGGAATACCATGAAACGCTTAGAAGCCATCCTGATAGGGGCCGTCGCGGCGGCTGTCGCCCTCGGGCCCTCCGTCGCATGGGCCCAGTACAGCACGCCGCTGCGCTACGACTTGCGGTACACAAGCCCCACCTACATCCCGAGCGGGACGCTGCGAACCGGGCCGCCGCGCCAGGCGGACCCGTACCGGTTCGGGAATCCGCTGCACGGCAACCTGGCGGTCACGGGGAACCTGCGGCTGGGCAAGTCGTTCCAGGGGAACACGCCGTACGTCCAGACCGGGAGCCAGTTGGCCGAATCGCTGCCCTCGACGCGGCTGAGTAACTTCCGCCGCGACTCCTTCGGCGTGGGAGACCTCGGCACGCCGCTGCAATACGGCCAGACGGAGGCGTATTATCCGGACTCGGCCACGGTCACGACGCCGTGGACGGCGGGGCACCGGTTTGACGATCGGCGGTTCGGCGACCGCGCCGGCTACCTTCCGCCCAACTTTAACACGGCAGCCGCCGCGCCGCTCCAGGCGCCGGGCAACATCTTCACGGGGTCCGGCGGGTGGACAGGGCTGACGGCGGAGAGTCTCCAGGCGGCCGAAGCGGCCGGCTATGTGCCCGAAGGGGCGGAGAGTACGACGGAGGTGCTGGAATCGCTCCGGGCCATGACGACGGAGGTACTCCAAGGCGAGGGCGCCGAGCGCGCGGAGGGGGAGGAAGCGGCCCTGCTGTATCCGTATGCGATCTTCGAGAAGCAGTTCCGGACCGAGCCGATGAACCTGTTCGGCGTCGAGCCGGCCCGCCGTACCAAGGGGGAAGAGTCCCCCTACGAGCGAACCATGAATCTTCGGTACGCCCCCGAGACGACCGACCTCGACCGATGGGTCCACCCGATGCCGCAGGAGGAAGACTTCGCCGACGAACCCCTTGAACCGGTCGAGGAGGCGCCGGCGGCCGCCGACCGCTGGGGCACCGGCGGCGGGTGGGCGGACCCCGACGCGCCCGACCCGGATGACCCCTGGGCGGCGTTCGAGACGGCCGATCCGTTGAGCGATGTCGAAGGCCTCCCCGCTGCGCGAACGCGTCCCGTCCCGGTCCCCAGGGAGCCCACTTCCGGCTACGGCCACTACGTGCTCCGTGGCCACGAGGCGTTGCGGCAGGGCCAGTACGGCAAGGCGGAGTCGCTGTACGCGGCGGCGGCCGCGCTGGAACGGAATCGACCCGCCGCCTTCTTCGGCCGCGTCCATGCCTTGCTCGCCGGGCGCCTGTATCTGCAGGCGGCGGCCGTCCTGAAGCGGGGCCTCGCCAGCCATCCCGAGTGGGCCACCAAGATCCCCGATCTCGAGGCCGTCTACCCCGACAAGGACGTGTTCGGCCGCATCCACCGCGAACTCAAACGCGAGGTGGACCGAGGCTCGGCCCAGGCCGGATACCGGTTCCTGCTGGCCTATGCCGAGTTCTCCCGGGACAACGCGGCCGAGGCGCGGTCGCACCTGCCCGAGGCGGCCAACGCGACCGAGGCGGAGAAGGCCCTGCTCGAGGCCATGGGCCCCGGCTGAGAATCCCATCGCAACGTACCCTGACGGACGGGGCCGGGAGCCGGGGCGGCGAGGGCTTCCGGCCGCGTCCTTTTTCCGGCCGGCCGCTCGCGAGAGGCGGCCCGGGAAGGCCGAAAGCGATTGAAGGTCCCGCCCTCAGCCGATACAATCGGCCGACCTGAGACCACCCAGTCGACGGCTATCGATATGACCGACGTACACGAAACGCGCGAGAACCGACCGCAGGCGGATGCGGCGGCCACGACGCCCGCCGAGTCGGCGCCCGAGGTGTCGGACAAGCCCGCGGACGACCCCTCCGGCGGCCCGGCGGGTGAAGCCCCGGCCGACGGCGCCGACGATTCGGAGCAGCGAAGCGCCGAAAGCGGCGGCGAGACGGGCCGCGACTCCGGCGACGGCGGCTACGACACCGGCGGTGACGGCGGAGGCGCCGACACCGCCAGCCGGGAGAAGACCGCCAAACGCGAGCGGCCCACCCTCGTCATCCGTTACGGCCGCATGCGGTTCCTCGGCCGGTTCCGCTACGATCTCGACCGCTGGCGCCGCGGCCAGCGGGCCGTCATCAAGTCCGAGCGCGGCATCGAGATCGGTACGATTGTCTGCCGATGGGTCGACGGTGCCGCCGACGACCTCAAGGTCAAGGGCGAGGTGCTGCGTCTCGTCACGCATTCCGACGAGGTGGACGAGCGGCATCTGGAGAAGGATGCCGACCGCGAGTTCGCGTTTTGCAGGGAGCGCATCGCCGCGCGGAACCTTCCGATGAAACTGGTTGCCGTGGAGCATCTCTTCGGCGGCGACCGGATCATCTTCTACTTCGTGGCGGAGAAGCGGGTCGATTTCCGGGCCCTGGTGCGCGACCTGGCCCGCGAGTTCCAGACGCGGATCGAGATGCGCCAGATCGGCGTCCGCGACGAGGCCCGGCTGCTCGGCGATTTCGAGCGGTGCGGCCGTCCGCTCTGCTGCCGCGCGTTCATCCGCGACCTCGAACCCGTCTCGATGAAGATGGCCAAGGTCCAGAAGGCGACGCTCGACCCGTCGAAGATCTCGGGCCGGTGCGGCCGCCTCATGTGCTGCCTCCGGTTCGAGCATGCCACCTACCGCGAACTCCAGAAGAACCTCCCGCGCAAGAACAAGGAGGTGGGGACGGCCGTGGGCCGCGGCAAGGTGATCGGCACGGACGTCGTGACGCAGACGGCGACCGTCTTGCTCGAAGGCGGGACGCGCGTCGTCGTGCCGGTCGAGACGCTCGTCCCGGCCGACGAGGCGGGTCCGGCCGGCGGCACGGCGGCCGCCCAGCGTCAGGGCGGGAAGTCGAAGAAGGACGACGACGCCGACGGGGCCACACGCGAGAAGGACGCCGCCGCGAAGAAGGGCGACGGCGGTCGGAAAGACGGCGACCCGAAGAAGGATGACTCCGGCAAGAAGGGCGGCGGGGGCCGGCGCCGACGCTCCAAAGGCAAGCGCCGCGGACGCAAGAACAGCAAGGGCAGCGGCTCCGACTCCGGCGGAGGCCGAAAGGCCGGCAAGAGCGACAAGGGCGGGGCCAAAGCCTGACGGGGCCGGACCATCGGCTGCACATCTCGGCGGGGAAACCACATGAGCAGGCACATCCTGATTACCGCCGCCCTCCCGTACGCACACGGGCCGGCCCACATCGGTCACCTCGTCGAGTACGTTCAGGCCGACATCTGGGCCCGCTACCACAAGGCCTGCGGCCGCGACTGCCGGTACATGTGCGCCATCGACAGCCACGGCACGCCCATTATGCTGAAGGCCCAGAAGGAGGGTGTCACGCCGGAGACGATCATCGAGCGCTTTCACGCCCAGTATGTCCGCGACTTCGACGCGTTCGACGTCGGCTTCGACAACTTCTACACCACGAACGCCGAGGAGAACCGCGTCCTGACCGAGACGTTCTTCGAGCGGCTGCGCGAGAAGGGACACGTCGAGACCCGGACCGTCCGCCAGGCGTACTGCGAGCACTGCGGCATGTTTCTGCCGGACCGGTACATCCGCGGCACCTGCCCGCGGTGCGGCGCCGAGGACCAGTACGGGGATAATTGCGAGGCCTGCGGCTCGGCCTACGGGCCGGCCGACATGGTCGATCCCCGGTGCGCCCAATGCGGAGAGCCGGCGGCCTGGCGCGAGTCCGACCACTACTTCTTCCTCGTGACCGCCTACGAGGAGATGCTGCGCGAGTGGGTCGGCCCGGAGCATCTGCATCCCCACGTGGTCGCGAAACTCCAGGAGTGGTTCGACGAGGGCCTGCGCGACTGGGACTTTACGCGCGACGCGCCGTACTGGGGATTTCGCATCCCCGGCACGGAGGATAAGTATTTCTACGTTTGGTTCGACGCACCCATCGGCTACATCGCCAGCACCGAGGACTGGTGCAAGCGCGAGGGCCGCAGCCTCGACGACTACTGGGTGTCCGACGACGCCGAACTGTACCACTTCATCGGCAAGGACATCCTGTACTTCCACGCCCTGTACTGGCCGGCCATGCTGGCGGGGGCGGGGTTCCGCATGCCCAGCCGCATCTGGGTCCACGGGTTCCTGACCGTGGACGGCTTCAAGATGAGCAAGAGCCGCGGCACCTTCATCAACGCCAGTACGTATCTCAAGCACCTGGATCCGCAGTACCTGCGCTATTACTACGCGTGCAAACTCGGGCCGGGGACCGAGGACATCGACCTCTCGCTGCAGGACTTCGTCGCCCGCGTGAACAAGGACCTGGTGGGCAACTTCGCGAACCTGCCCAGCCGCAGCGCGGGCCTCCTGGCGAAGCGGCTCGACAACCGCCTGGGCCGGCTCGACGAGGCCGGCCGGACGATGCTCGCCGAGATCGAGGCCGCCGCCGACGAGGTCGGCCGGGCCTACGAGGGGTGTCAGTACGCCGCCGCCGTCCGCGCCGTCACCGCCCAGGCCGACCGCCTCAACCAGTTCATGGAAGAGACGCGGCCGTGGGAGACGGTCAAGACCCAGCCGGAGGCCGCCCGCACGGCGCTGACGGCCGTTCTGAACGGCGTCCGGCTGCTGGCGGCGTACCTCGGGCCCGTGGTGCCGCGGTATCCCGAGAAGGTGGCCCGCCTCCTGGGCGCCGAGGCGCCGGACTTCACGAACCTGGCCGAACGCATCGAGGACCGGCCCATCGCCGAGTTCGAGCGCATTGCCGAACGCGTCGAACAGGACGCCATTGACGCGGTCATCGAGGAGACCAAGGCTCTCCAGGCCGACCACGCGGCGGCGGAGGAGTGAACGGATTTCCGCGCGGCGGTCCTCCCGGGCCGCCGCTGCACGGCGGAGATGCTGTCATGCTGAGCGAAGCGAAGCATCTCGCCGCCGGCCACGGTACGAGCCGCACCCGTGCCAGGGTGCGAAGACCAAGGCGGTAACGACCACGGCGAGATTCTTCGGGCCGCAAGCGGCCCTCAGAATGACATCCTCTTATTCAAGATGCGTAGTATATAACGAGTCGCACTCATGCCCGAACGCAAATCACCCGAAGAACTGCTCGACGAAATCATGGCGGCTGACCGGCGGTACGCCCGCGACGCCTACGTCTTCGTCAGCGACTCGCTCGGCTACACGGTGCAGCGGTCGGGCCGCGTCGGCCACGTGACGGGCCAGGAACTGTGCGAGGGCCTGGCGGAGTTTGCCCTCAGCCAGTTCGGGCGGCTGGCGCGGTCGGTCCTCGCCGGCTGGGGCATCCGCTCCAGCGAGGACGTCGGCGAGATCGTCTTCCGCATGGTCGAGGTCGGCCTCTTGCGCAAGACCGAGGAAGACCGGCGCGACGATTTCGCCGGGGCGCTCGATTTCGACGAGGCGTTCGACCGCGGGTTCGAACTGCACTTGGCGTCCGGGGAGGACGACGATGAGCGGGGCGGCCAAGCCTGAGCCGAGTCTGTGGCGGCGGTACCGGACGGACGTCCTTATCGCCGTCGGGGCGCTCGTCCTGGTGGCCATGGTCGTCTTCTTTCGCGAGATCCTCTCGCCGCTGGCCGTCGCCCTGGCCCTGGCGTACGTGCTGAACCCCGTCATGCGATGGTCCCAGCGGCACCGTGTGCCTCGCGGCGTGGCGGCCACGCTCATCTTCTTCGTGCTCCTGGCGCTCTTCGTGCTGGCGGTCCTGTTTGCCGTCCCGCCGCTCGTGGGCCAGTTGTATGACTTCGGGGTCACGGTGGTCGGCGAGCCGGAAATCGAGGAGCCGCCCGGCTACCGCGACCTGAACGAGAACGGCGAGTGGGATCACGGCTACATCCCGGCGGCGCTCCAGTGGGCGCGCGGCGTGGCGGCGCGGCTCCAGACGGGCGAGAGCACCTGGTTCGATCGCGTCCTCGGCAGCATCGGCACGTCGCAGGATGCGCGGGAGGGGCTCCTCAAAGGCGCACTCACCACGCTGAAGCAGGCGGGCACCGGCGTCGTCGCGTTCCTGTGGAACCTCCAGGGGTTTGCGTTCGGTGTGGGGCTGACGGCCTTCTACCTGTTCTTCTTGCTGATGAACTTCGACCGCGTCGTCGAGGCCGTGCACCGGCGGCTGCCGGGCAAGTACCGGCCGCGCATCGAGGACGTGGTCGGAAAGATCGACGCGGCGGTCAGCGCTTTCCTTCGCGGCCGCATCCTCGTCTGCCTGGTCGTGGGCGTGCTGACGGCCGTGGGCCTGGCGATCGTCGGCGTGCCGTACTGGTACCTCATCGGCGTGGCGACGGGCGTAGCCGGCGTGGTGCCGTACTTGCCCATCTTCGTCGGCCTGGTGCCGGCGATCCTGGTGGCGTGGTTCGACGCGGGCAGCGTGTGGGCGGTGGGCGGCACCGCGGCCGTCTTCATCGTCGTCCAGACGCTGGAGGGCTGGGTCCTGACGCCGTTCATCCAGGGCCGGGCCGTCGGCCTCCACCCGGTCACGCTGATGGTGGCGCTGCTGGCCGGGTACGAGGTGTTCGGCCTGTTCGGCCTGATCGCCGCCGTGCCGCTTGCCTCGACCGTGAAGATTCTGGCCAAGGAGTTCGTGCTGCCGAAGGTGGATGAACTGGCCCGTGAGAAGCCCGCGGAGTCAACCTGACGGCCGTCGCCGCTGGCCGATGGTCCTCGCCGCCGTTGCTTACGCGGTGTGGGTGGTGTTCCTGACAGCGCTGGCCGTGCTGCACCGGTTTCAGGATGTTCTTTGAGCGGGTTGTGCCACGACCGGCCTCTCTGGTCGTGCAAGCGTGCGGTCTGGAACGCGGCGGGGCAAGACGCGCCCCGCGCGTCGGGTGGGTGGAGCGGGGGCACGGGTGCCTGTGTTCGCCGGCCCGCTTGCGGGCCGCGCGCCTTGGGCGAGGGCTATAGCCTTCGCCTCGGTCGGCACGCATGTGAAGGACGAGACGTTGCCGGACCTGAACGACATCGACCGCGAAACCGTCGAGGAAGCGGTCCGCATCTACCTGGAGGAGGCCTACGGCGACCGGGAGCCGCCGCCCCGCGTGCGCGAGCGGCTCGCGTGGCCGGAAGGGAAGACGCTGGCCGACCTCGCCGCCGGTGACGCCTTCGAGCGCACGCCGCGCGAGGCGCCGCCGGATGCCTGCACGCACCTTCGCCTCCGCCTCGGGAACCCGCGGTACCCGCACATGAAACTCGGCCTCGACCGCGTGCCGGAGACGGGCGACTGGGTCCTCACGGTCGACTCGCACGACGAGATGCTGACCGAGGCCGCCGCCCCCGTCGAACGCGACGCCGTCGACGCCATCATCCGGGCCAACGCCCACATCAAGACGCGGATCGAGCGGCGGTGGACGGACGCCGGCCTGCCGACGTTCGAGCAGTACATCCGCCGGCGCCTCGCCGACCGCGAGGGCGGCGCGTAGAGCCGGCCTCGGGCGTCGGCCGTGTCCCGATCGGGGGAGGACGCCTGTGTTCGCCGGCCCGCTCGCGGGCCGCGCGCTGTTGCCGTTGGGACGTGATCATCATGCGACGCCTCCGACTGACCACGAAACTCCTCCTCTACGTCGTGGCGTGCGCGCTGGTCGTGGCGGCGCTGACGGTCTGGCTGTACCGGGCGGCCGAGACGGCGTGGGAGCGGGCGTTCGCGGCGACGGCGGGCGGCCTGGCCACCGTGCTGCTCGTCCTGGTGGGCATCTTCATTCGACACCAGTTGGCCCGGCCGCTGCACGCCCTCGCCTCGGCGGCCGAGGAACTGGGCCGGGGGAACCTCGAGGCCGAGATCGACGTCCGGAGCCGCGACGAGGTCGGCGAACTCGCCGACGCGTTCCGCGACATGGCCGACCACCTCCGCCAGATGTACGAGGAACTCGAGCGGCGGGTGGCCGAGCGGACGGCCGAACTCTCCGAGACCACCGAGTTCCTCGATTCGGTCTTGAACTCCGCCACCGAGTACGCCATCATCGCCACCGATACCACGTGGCGCATCCTGACGTTCAACGAGGGGGCGCGGCGCATGTTCGGGTACGAGCCGGACGAGATCCTGGGCCGGACGGTGTCCCGGCTCCTGCCGCCCGAGGACCTGGCGCGCGACGTGCCCCTCCTGGTGGAGCGCGAGGTGCGGATGCACGGCCGCCACGAGGGCGAGGGCACCCGCCTCCGACAGGACGGCACGCGGTTTCCCGTCCGCACCGTCACCACGCGCCGCACCGGGCCGGGCGGCGACCCCATCGGCTACACCATCATCTGCCGCGACATCACCACGAGCCGCCGCCTCCAGCAGCAACTGCGCGAGTACACCGACCGCCTGGAGGAGAAGGTGGCCGAACAGACGGCCGAACTCCGCCAGGCCAACGCCGAACTCCGCCGCACCAGCCGCCTGAAGTCGCAGTTCCTGGCCAACATGAGCCACGAACTCCGCACGCCGCTCAACGCCATCATGGGCTTCGCCGAGGCCATCCGCGACGGCCTGGCCGGCGAGACGACCGACGAGCAGCGCGAGTTCGCCGACGACATCCATCGGGCCGGGCACCAACTGCTCCAGATGATCAACGACATCCTCGACTTCACCAAACTGGAGTCCGGCGCCATGGACCTGGCGCTGGCGCCGGTGGACCTGGCCGCCCTGGTCGACGAGACGCTGCGCGTGGCGCGCGGCCTGGCGCGGCGGCGGGGCGTGGAGGTGATGGCCGAGGTCTCGCCCCGGCCGCTCGAACTGACCGCTGACGCCATGAAACTGAAGCAGGTCCTCTACAATCTGCTTTCGAACGCCATCAAGTTCACGGAGGGCGGCGGGCAGGTGGCGGTCCGGGCCGTCCTCGAGAAGGAGGTCGTCCGCCTCCAGGTGACCGACACGGGGTCCGGCATCGCCCCGGAAGACCTGCCCAGCCTGTTCGAGGAGTTTACGCAGGTGGATTCCTCCCTTACCCGCAAGCACGAGGGCACCGGCCTGGGCCTGGCGCTGACGCGGCGGCTGGTGGAACTGCACGGCGGCCAGATCGAGGTCGGAAGCGAACTCGGCCGCGGCACCACCGTCACCGTCACCCTCCTCAGGGACCTCGTGACGGAGGCCGAACTCGAGGCGGTCCGCCGCGGCGAGGCGCCGCCCCGGCCCGGCGTCATTCTCGATACCGAACCCAACGGGGACCACAATGACCGATGAAGCCGAGCAGGTGGGCGGCAAGATCCTCGTCGTCGACGACTACGCCGCCAACGTCAAACTCCTGGAGCGGAACCTCCAGGCGGCCGGGTACGAGACCGTGGCCGCCTACGACGGCGAGCAGGCGCTCGCGCAGGTCGACGCCGAGCAACCCGATCTGGTGCTCCTCGACATCATGATGCCGAAGGTCGACGGCTTCGAGGTCTGCCGCCGCCTCCGCGCCGACGAGGCCACCGCCGTCATTCCCGTCATCATGGTCACCGCCCTGAAGGAGACCGAGGACCGGATCCGCGGCCTGGAGGCCGGCGCCGACGACTTCATCTCCAAGCCGTTCGACCGGGCCGAACTGCTGGCCCGCGTCAAGAGCCTGCTCCAGGTCAAGTACTACCGGTCGATGCTGGCGGAGCGCGAGAAGTTCCACGCCGTCATCCAGGACCTCTCGCACGGCATCGTCATCACCGACGGGCAGTGGCGCGTGGAGACCGTCAGCCGCCGGGCCGCGGACCTGCTCGAACGGACCGACGAGGACCTCACCGGCCGGAACCTGGCCGAGGTGCTCGACGGGTTTACGGTCGAACCGTCGCTCGACGCCCTCCGCCAGTCGACCGCGGAGGCCGTGACGGTGGAACTGGCGCAGGAAGACCGCCGGCCGCCGCGGTACCTGGCCGGCCGGTACACCCGCATCGTCGGGCCGGGCGGGCGGCTGCACAACGCGGCACTCGTCTTCCGCGACATCAGCGAGATGCGCCGAAAGGAGAAACTGAAACGCGATTTCCTGTCGCTCGTCAGCCACAAACTCAAGACGCCCATCACCGTGGCCAGCGGGTACCTCAGCCTCATCGACCGGGGCAAGTACGGCGACGTGCCGGACGCCGTGGCCGAGTCGGTGCGGATCTCGCTCGCGAAGATCAAGGAACTCTCGGACCTCGTGGAGAAGGTCCTCTCGTACGCGGGGCTGACGGCCACCGAACTGGAGCGGGCCGGTCAACTCGTGACGCTCGGCGACCTCGTCGGCCGCATCCGCGACCGCATCAGGGAACGGTATCCGGACCGCGAGGTGGCGTGGTCGACGGACCTGCCGGCCGACCTGCCCCGCGCCCGGGCGCCGGAGGAACTCCTGGCCATCGTCGTCGACAACCTGCTCGACAACGCCGTCAAGTTCGCCGACAAGACGCCCGCCGAGGTGGGCGTGGACGTGCGGGAGGTCGAGAACCGCTGGCTCCAGGTCTCGGTCCGCGACAACGGTCCCGGCGTGTCCGCCGCCCAGAGGGAGCAGATCTTCTCGGCCTTCTCGCAACTGGAGGAGGAGTTCACCGGCAACGTCGCGGGGATGGGGCTCGGCCTGTCCACGGCGCAGCGGCTGGTGGAGTCGTGGGGCGGCAGCATCAACTACGAATCGACGCTGGGCCGGGGGGCGCGGTTCTACTTCACGGTTCCCTCGGAGTTCAGCCCGCCGCAGGAAGTGCCCGACGGGCGGTGAGTCGCTCGGACATGGATGTCGCGCGGCGGCTCTCCTGGGCCGCCGCGCGGACTGCACGTGTTGGTCTCTGATAGGTTCGGGCGCGGCTCGCCGCGCCCGTCAGCGCCCATGGTCGCCGGCCCGCTTGCGGGCCGCGCCCCTTGGAAGCGCCCCCCGGCCCCTCACCCGTCCCCCAGCGCCTTCTCCATCACGACGCTCCCGCCCTCGCGCCGGACGCGGTCCACGGCGCCCGCGTCGACCAGGGCCGTCGCGGCGGCGGCGTCGGGCCCGAGATGCTCGTTCAGGAACCTCTCCGCCGCCGGCGCCAGCGGATCGACCGTCACCCGCAACCGGTTCGCCTCCACCGTCATGGTGATCCGGACCAGCCGCGAGCCGCCGCATTCGCACGCCAGGTCGCCGGCGTCTTCGACGAGGTCCAACAGGTGCTCGCGGAGCGTCTCGATGGTTTCGGACGCCAGGTCCGTCCGTTCGTACAGCGCGCGGGCCAGCGCGTTCGGCCCCTTCAGGTCGTCCAGGGCACCGGACGGTTCCACGGTCAGCCGCACCTGTCCGGCCTGGGCGTCGGTCGCCCGGCGGGCCTCCTCCAGGCAAGCCTGCAGGCGCTGGATGAGGGCGTCGGGCGCGAACGGCTTCGTCAGATACTCGTCCGCGCCGGTCCGGTAGGCGGTCCGGCGCTTGGGTTCCCGGTCCAGGGCGGTCAGGATGAGGACCGGGATGCGGCAGGTGGCGCGCGACGTCTTCAGACGCCGGCAGACCTCGTATCCGCCGATGACGGGGAGCATGAGATCGAGGATGACGGCGTCGGGGGGCTGCTGCTCGACGCACTGAAGGGCCTCCCGGCCGTCGGCCGCCTGCACGGGCTCGAAGTCGAACGCCCGCAGCACGTCGGCGAGCAGGTTGTTCATGTCGGGCTCGTCCTCGACGACGAGCACGCGCGGTCGGTCGTGGGTCGGCATACGGAAGCGTCGCTCGCGGTTTCTGGCCCCCTGTTACGATACGCCGCACGGCGGCCGCGGGCAAGAGTTTCGTCAAAGAGGGTCCGAAAAGGCCGTGCCGGGGCCGCAGGCCGGTTTTCGGCCCGCGGCGCTTGACACAGGCCCCGCCGTCCGTATACTTGTTGATGTCAGGCAGGCGAAAGGCCGAGACGCCATGACGTGCACGACCCGAATCATCCCGCGATGCAACGCAACCGCCCGGCACGCGCCGGCGGCGGGGTGGTTCTGGTTTTATGTCGGCTTCGGGCACAGGGCCCGCGCCTTGCCTTAGCGCATCCGCGCGTCGAACGGTCAAGGCTCCGGGCCCCCGCGGTCCGGAGCCTTTTTCGTTGGCACACCGGACCTGGCGGCCTCGAGCGAACAGGAGGAGGCACATGATCGTGGTCATGGAACCCAATGCAACCGACGCAGAGATCGAACACGTGGCCGAACGCGTCCGGGCCATGGGCCTGGAGCCGCACCTCATCCAGGGCACCGAGCGGACGGTCGTCGCCTGCATCGGCGACGAGCGGTTCAAGGCGCCCGAGCAACTCGCCGTGGCGCCGGCCGTCGAGAAGGTCCTGCCCGTCCTGGTGCCGTACAAGATCGCCTCGCGGGAGACGAAGCACGAGCCGACGGTCGTCCCGCTGGGTCGGGGCAGCGTGGGCGGCACGGCCGTTGGCCTCATCGCCGGGCCGTGCGCCGTCGAGGACCGGACGATGCTGCTCGAGACCGCCGAGGCCGTCCGTGAGGCCGGTGCCGTTGCCCTGCGCGGCGGGGCGTTCAAACCCCGGACGGGGCCGTATTCCTTCCAGGGCCTGGGCGAAGAGGGCCTGGAGTACCTGGCCGAGGCCCGTGAGGCGACCGGCCTGGCCGTCGTCACGGAGGTCATGGCGCCGGAGCATGTGCCGCTGGTCGCCCGCTACGCCGACGTGCTCCAGATCGGCACGCGGAACATGCAGAACTTCATGCTCCTGGCCGCCGCCGGCGAGAGCGAGCGGGCGGTGCTGCTGAAGCGCGGGATGAGCGCCACGCTGGAGGAGTTCCTCCTGGCCGCCGAGTACGTTCTTGCGAGCGGCAACACGCAGGTCATCCTGTGCGAGCGGGGCATCCGCACGTTCGAGCGGGCTACGCGGGCCACGTTCCCGGCCGCCGCCATCCCCGCCCTGAAGGGGATGACCCACCTGCCGGTCATCGCCGACCCGAGTCACGCCACCGGCCGGGCCGACCTGGTGGAGGCGGTCAGCCGGGCCGCCGTCGCGGTGGGGGCCGACGGGCTCCTCATCGAGGTCCACCCGGACCCGGAGACCGCGCTGGTGGACGGGGCCCAGTCGATTACGCCGGAGGCCCTCGGGCGCCTCGTCGCCTCGTGCCGCAAGGTGGCCGAGGCCGTCGGGCGGACGCTGTAGCGCACAAAGATGTCAGGCGCCTTTGCAGGTCGAGCCGCGCGCCCCTTGGAAGGTTCGCTGACGTCGAACAGGCGCAGCAGTCAGCGGTTCGCCGGCCCGCTTGCGGGCCGGGCGCCGTCGGGAAGCGCGCGGTGCATCAGGAGATACACCCCGCGGCCGCGAGGACGCCGCCGGTCACTTCCGCAGTTCTTCCAGCCGCACCTCGGCCCCGCCGCGCTCGTTGCTGCGCTGCGCCGCCGTCATGAACTCGATGATCTCGAGCGTCTCCGCCGGGTCGATGGGCGGTTTGCGGGTGTGGAAGAACTCGGCCATCGCTTCCACAAGGCCGCCGTAGGAGAAGCCTCCCTTCGTCTCGACGGTCCCCTCGGTGCCCCACACCTTGATGATAGGTTTGTAGTCGCCCTTACGGACGCCGCGGAAGACGCCGATCCGGCCGTCCTTCCACGTGCCGGTCGTGATGTCCAACTCCTCGCCCGCCTCGCGCTTCACGCTGACGCACCCCGGCCCCATGACGGTGTACAGGGCCTCGACCCCGTGGATGCCGTACCAGAAGAGGTCCGGGTGGTGCGGCTCCACGTTGAACGGGGCCGAGCCCTGGACCTTCGTCACCTTGCCGACGCCACTGTCTTGGGCGAGGGCCTGGACCTCGGGCTGGAACCGCGAGCACGAGCAACTGAAGAACGGTGTGCCGGTTTCCTTCGAGAGGCGGACGATCTGGCGCGCGTCGGCCAGGCTCGCCGTGAACGGCTTGTCGATGAAGCAGGGTTTGCCGGCCTCGAAGACGGGTTGGGCCTGCGCCAGGTGCGGCCGGCCGTCCACGCTCTCGATCAGGACGACGTCGACCTTTTCGAGCAGGGCCGCGATGCTCGGCACGATCTCGACGTCGAACTGCTCCTGGAGTTGCTTCGCGAACTTCTCGACGCGGTTCGCGCTCGCGGGTACGTCCGGGCTGCCGCCTTTGAACGCCGCGACGACCTTGACCCGCCACTCAGGATGCCGGGCGAAGAGGCCCGTGAACGCCGGCACGTGCGAGGTGTCCGTCCCGATGATGCCGGCCTTCAGGTCCTTTGTGGCCCACTCCGGCGGTTCGGCGGCGGCGAGCGGCAGGGCGGTGCACGCAATGGCGAGGAGGACGGTGGCGGTTCGCACGAAGGGAGGCCCATCGTGAAGATAGGTCCCGCGCGGCGGCCCTACCGGGTCGCCGCGCCGAAGCCGGATGCGCGGCGGGCAGTCTTGACCGCCGCGCGGTGCCCAAGACTGTGCACCGCGCACCAGTGCGGTGTTGAGCCGTCGACCGAAGGTCGACGAGTAACGGCCGTCGACGCGTGAGTCGGCGGCTCAACGTGGCGCTTCACAGCCCGCGGAACGTCCAGATCTCCGACGGCGTGTGGGCCTCGGCGAAGATTCGTTTCATCTCCGCCACGATTTCCGGATGGGCGTCGGCCACGTCCGTCGTCTCGCCGAGGTCCTTCTCCAGGTCGTACAGGCGGACGGGGCCGGGCGACTTCTTCTGGAGCCCGGTCTGGACGGCCTTCCATCGGCCCTTGCGGGCGGCCCGTTTGCCGCCCCGCTCGTAGAACTCCCAGTACAGGTACGGGTGCGCCTTCTGGCGGTCGGCCCGGCCGATGAGCGTCGGGAGGAACGAGAGGCCGTCGATGCCGCCCGGGGCGGCCGTGCCGGCGAGGTCGCACAGCGTCGGCATCACGTCCTGGAACCCGGAGATGTGCTCCGTGGTGGTGCCGGGGCGGATGCGGCCGGGCCAGCGGGCGAGCATCGGCACGCGGATGCCGCCCTCCGTCAGGTCGCGCTTGTGCCCTTTCAAGGGCCCGTTGGAATCGAAGAACTGCGGTTTGTGCCCGCCCTCGTGGTGCGGCCCGTTGTCGCTCGTGAACATCACGACCGTGTTCTCATCGAGGCCGAGGTCCTCCAGGAGCGCGAGCACCTGCCCCACGCTCTCGTCGAGGACCGTCATCATGCCGGCGAAGGCCGCCACGGGGTTCTTCGTCTGCGTGCCGGCGTACCGGCCGACGGCGTCGGCGAACTGGGAGAACGTGTCGCGGAACGGCGCCACGTACTTCTCCGGCGCCTGCATCGCCGCGTGCGGAATCGTGACCGGCATGAAGCAGAAGAACGGCCCGTCCTTGTGCCGGCGGATGAAGTCCAGGGCCCGTTCCATGATGAGGGCGTGCGAATACGTCTTGCCGTCCAGGTCCACGCGCTTCTCGTTGTGCCAGAGGAAGTTCGGGTAGTAGCGGTGAGCGTTGCGCTGGCAGTTGTAGCCGAAGAACTCGTCGAAGCCCTGGCGGACGGGGTCACCCTCGGAGCCGGGGTAGCCGAGTCCCCATTTGCCGAATCCGCCGGTGGTGTAGCCGGCCGCCTTCAGGCGTTCGGCCACGGTCACGGTATCGGCGGGGATGGGCTCCTGCCCGACGGGCTTGTGCTCCTTGTTGCCCCGGACATAGGCGTGGCCGGTGTGCAGGCCGGTCATCAGGACGCACCGCGACGGCGCGCAGACGGTCGAGCCGGCGTAGTGCTGGGTGAACTTCAGGCCCTCGGCTGCCAGGCGGTCGATGTGGGGTGTCTTGAAATGCTCCTGGCCGTAGCAACTCAGGTCGCCGTAGCCGAGGTCGTCGGCGATGATGTAGACGATGTTGGGCTTGCGGTCGGCCTCGGCGGCGCGTGCCCGGGCGGGCAGGGCGAGGGCGGCTGCGCCCAGGCCCTTCAGAAACGAGCGGCGGTTCATGGGTGGTTCCTTCCTGGCTCTCCGCGCGGTGGCCCTCCCGAACCACCGCGCTGGACGGCCTTGGTCTTCGTTGAGCCGCCGACGGCACGTCGGCGCCCGTTCGCTCGAGAAACCCGCGTCGACCTTCGGTCGACCGCTCAACGGGCCTGCGCAGGGCGTTCGGCCCGAAAGCGGGCCGGCGCTCGGCCAGCGCGGCGGGTACCCCTCGGCTTCGCTCGGGACAGGCTCCGACCCGCCGCGCTTTGCCTTGGTCTATTGCTCGTGGCGCGTGGCCGGCGGCTCGCGGCTACTTCGCGTGATACGGGTCGACGGTCACGCCGTCCAGGGGCTTGCCGTCGCGGCCGACGATGCGGGCGGAGAACTCCCACGGTCCGCTGTCATTGGTGATCTTGAGCATCAGCGCGTTGGCGCCTTGCTTGAGCCGGACGTTCTTCTTGTGCTCGCCCGGCTCGCACGCGCCGCCCTGGCGGTTTTCGTGGATGGCCTTGCCGTTGAGCCAGATCTTGATGGCGTCGTCGGAGCCGGCTTCGAGGCGGGCGTCCGCGGCCTTGTCGGCCACCAGCCACGTCCGGACGTACGCGGTGCGGTTGTCGCCCTGACCGAGGATCTCGTGCACCATCAGGATGTGTGTCTTACCCTTCGTCTTGACGGGGCAGATGCGCCACTCGGCCGGCTCGCCTTCCTTCTCGGGCGCGAACGCCAGGTTGCACAACTGCCAGAACCGCACGTTCTGCTTCGTGTACGGACCGGCGATCTGCCACCCGAGGATGCCGCTGCCCAGTTGCCTGGCGCGGCCGAGCACCTGCCGGGCCTGCTTCTTCGTTGCGTCATTGGGCGCGGCCTTGACGACCTGCTCCATGGCGGCTGCGACGGCCTTGGGGGCGCTGCCCATGACGGCCTCGCCGATCTTGACGGCCGCCATGGCCGCCTCGCCCTGCACGGCCTTGTTGTCGAGGGAATCGACGGCCATCCGGAGGGCCTCCGGATGGGGCACGTCGGCCAGGCCGGCCAGGACGAGTTTCTTGTCTTCCGGTCGTTCGCTCAGGGCCATCAGGTCCTTGTACGGCTGGAGGACGTCGTCCGACGGTACGCCCGCGCCCTTCGCCAGCAGCCGGGCGGCACCGCGGAGCGCCACCACGCGGTACGTGCGGTCGTCCGTCTTCTTGACGAGGCCCAGCAGGGCCGGCACGGCCGAGGCGTCCGGCCAGGAGCCGAGGGCCCGCACCGCGGCGTCGCGAACGCCCTCCTGCCTGGCGTCGAGGGCGTCGGTGACGGCGGCCAGGGCCGCCTCCCCGCCGATGCCGCCCAGCACGCGCAGCAGCGACGTCCGGGTCAGGACGTCGTCGGTCTTCTTCAAGGCTGCCAGGACGGGCCGGCTGCCGGCGGCCGGGGTCTCGGTCTTCTGCGCGACCTGGACGACCGCCCGCTCCGCGGCGGGACGGGCCTTGGCGGCCTTCAGGTTCACCAGGCGCTCCACGAGGTCCGCCAGGTGATCCGGTTCGGCGAGGTGGGCCAGCGCCTTCAGCGCCGCCGCCTGGACGGCTTCGTCATCGGCCGCTGCTTGTTCAAGCAGGGCGGGGACCGCCGACTTCGTGCCCCGGCCGTGGATGACGCTGATGAGTTCGGCTCGCACGGGCGGCTTGGCGGTCTTCATGGCCTTGAGGATGGCGGCGTCGGCGCCCTCGCCCGAAAGGCGGCGGAGGGAAATCAGGGCCGCCTCACGCTCCGCCTTCGTCTTGCCCTGGCCGGCGGCCTTGACGAGCAGCGGCACGGACGAGGCGTCGCCGATCCGTGCGAGGGCCTTGACGGCCGCCACGCGGGCCTCGGGTTCGTCGGCGTCGACGACGTCGGTGACGACCTTGCGGGCGTCGTCGCCGCCGCGGTCGGCCAGGGCGCTGACGAGCAGGGCCTGGATGCGGGCCGACTGCTTGGGCAGTTCGGCCGACAACCGTTTCACCACGTCTTTGCCCTCGAGCAGGGGCACGTTGGCGATGGCGGTACCCTGCATCATCTGGTCGTTGCTGCGGATGGCCGCCAGCACGTGCGGCACGGCCTTGCCGCCCGCGTGCCGCATCAGCGCAATGAGCGCCCCGCGGTGGTAACGGATGGCGACGTCGTCCTCGAGGACGTCTTCGAACATCGTGACGGCCCGGTCGGTCCGGCCGGCGTCGGCCAGGCGGTTCGCGCACTGGAGGTAGGCGTCGTTGGCGGCTCCGCGGAGGGCCTTGCCCACGCTCTTGCGGGCCGTGGCCAGGATGTCGGCCGCCTTGGGCGTGGCGATCTTGCCGACGGCGGCCAGGGCGGCCTCGGCCACCATCTCGCTGTGGGCGCCGATGTGCTTCTCGAGGATGGGGACGGCCATCTCGTCGCGCCGCTGCCCGAGGACGCCCATGATGGTGACGGCGGCCTCGCCCTTCGCATCCTGGAGGCCGCGGCGAAGGGCCGCCAGGGCCTCGGCGCTCGGATTCGGCTCGAGCGCCCAGCACGCGATGTGCGTCGTCTTCGGGTCGTCCAGCATCTTCTCCAGTGCGGGGATGCATGCCTCCGTGCCGATACGCGCCAGCACCTGGCAGGCCTGGAGTTTGGCCTCGTAGTCGGCATCGCTTTCGAGGAGGCCGATGAGTTTCTGCTCCATGTGCTTCTGGAGGTCCGCCTTACCGTGCATCGCCTGGAGCAACTCGCCGATGCGGGTGACCGGCGTGTGCTCCTGGCCGGCCTTGTAGGCGGCGAGGGCGCCGACGGCCTGGTCGATGTCGGCCTTGCTGGGGGCCTCGGCGGCGCCGGCGGCGCCGGCGAGCAGGGCCAGGACGGCGGCGACGGCGGCCAATCGAACGAACGAGCGTGTCATGGTTTCTCCCTTCAGCAGTGTCGTGTGGAACGCATGTGCATGTGGCGATGCATCGGGCTTCAGATCCGCCACGGCGACCGCATGGCCCGGCCGCGAAGCGTGTTCGCCTCCGGGTCGTCGGGGAACTCCTCCTTCACGGGATCCCACCGCAGCGGCCGGCCGAGGCGGATGCTGATGTTCGCCAGTTGGCACAGGCTCATGGCGCGGTGGGCGGCCTCCGGATAGCAGACCGTCCGCCGGCGGGTCTTGATGCCCTCCAGGAAGTTCCGGATGTGGTCGCCCGGGTCGCCCCAGCCCTTGGCCGAGATGTCCCGCAGCCGCAACAGCGACGCCGGCTCGGCCGTCACGGTGTTCGTGGCGTCGTGCACCTGGACCCATCCTTCGGTGCCCACGAAGCGGATGTACCGCTCGTTGAACGTCCCCGTGGCGTCGTGGACCACGCGGACGCCGCTGGCGTACGTGGTGACGGCCCGGGCCGAGACGGGCACCTCGGTCAGCGCGTCCGCCGGGGCCCACTCGACGTGCTCGGTCTCGATGTGGACGGGACCGGTCTCCTCGGCGTGGTTCGCCCACTGGGCCAGGTCGGTCCAGTGGCAGCCCATGTCGGCCAGGATGCCGGCGCCGGTGTCCCAGACGACCCGCCAGCCGTTGACGCGGGCCCAGGAGAACGGGTGCCACGGCGTCGCGCCAAGCCACATGTCGTACCAGAAGTTCTGCGGCACGGGGACGACCGGGCTCGGCTTGACGACGTTGTTCGTCCAACTGTTGCAGATGACTTCCTTGAGGTCGCCGATGCGTTTCTGGTGGGCGCACTCGACGGCGAAGCGGCACGAGTCCACCGAGTGCCGCTGGTACCCCGCCTGGTAGATGGTGCCGAGGCGGTCGCAGGTCTCGACGAGGGCCCGGCCCTCGGCCAGGGTCAGGCTGATCGGCTTCTCGCTGTAGACGTCTTTGCCGGCGCGGGCGGCGTAGATGGACCCGAGCGCGTGCCACCGGTTGCCCGTCGCGATGAGGACGCCGTCCAGGTCCGGGCGGTCGAACAACTCGCGGAAGTCGCGGTACGTGGCGCAGTCGCTGTTGCCGGTGGCGGCGTCGACCTTCTTCTTGGCGGCCATGAGGCGGTCCATGCGGCAGTCGCAGCAGGCCAGCCACTGGACGTCCGGCTGCTGGAGGAAATGCCCCATGACCCGCGGCCCGCGGTTGCCGCAGCCCATGATGCTCATCGTGACGCGCTCGCTGGGCGAGACGACGTCCGCGGCGGCGCCGGTCGCCGTGTCCGGCACGACGTACGGCGCCGCGGCGGCGGCACCGGCGGCCAGGCCGAGACGCTTCAGGAACTGACGCCGGCTGTGGCGGTCCATGTCGAGCCCTTCCGAGGCAAAAGACCGACTCCTTCTCCGTCCGCGCAGAATAAACCGGGAACAACGGTTATAGGGCCGCACGAATCGCGGGACAAGTGTTTTCGCGGGTCGCATACACGCTGCGCGGCGGGTCAGAGCCTGTCCCGAGCGAAGCCGAGGGGCACCCGCCGCCCTGCCGCCGTGCGCCGGCGCCGCCCCAACGGGATCAACCAACCCTTTCTCGCGGCGCCTCCAGACGTTATGATGGGGCTATGGTCGGCGGGACGACCGGCCGGAAAGGAGCGTGTCATGGCCGCAGCGCCTGTGTTCATGCTGATCCTGTTCGTCGTGGGCGGCGGCATCGTGCTGGTGGGGCTGGCGGGCCTCGTGATGCTGATCGTCGGCGTCCTGAAGAAGATGACGGCCCTGTGGATTGTGGGCCTCGTGTGCCTCGTGCCGGCCCTGCTGGCGGCGGTGGTCGCCATACCCGTCGTCGTCTACCTCGGGGTGGCCACGCAGCGGGTCGTGCATCACGCGGAGCCGCCGTGCGCGGAGATGGGGCCGCCCGGTTCGGAGGAGGACGGCGATTACGTCCGCATGGAGGGCGACGTGGCGCGGGCCCGCGTGTTCGGCGTCGACATCAAGGTCCTGGAGCCCGGCGGGCGCGGATCCTCGCGCAGCATGCGCAGCAGCCACGGGCTGGGCGGATGGACCCGCGAGTGCGACCTCCGCCTCGGCGACGTGAACGTCGAGGTCACCGACGAGGACGGCCGCATCACCCTCCGCGTCGAGGGGCGCGACTACGGGCGGGTCGAGCGCGGCGACCAGGTCCTGGTGACCGAGGACCGTGAGGTGCGCGTCAACGGCATGCGCCGCGGCCCGGGCGGGGCCCGGGTCGTCCCCCGGAGCCGGCCGGTCTGATGCGCCTAGGGCCTACTCTAATCCCTTGAGGTAGGCGGGTGGCATGCTTTCGCGATGCTGCGAAAGCATGTGCCTCCCCCGCCCCATACTGCACGCTTTCGCTCGCGGAAGCGTGCCACCCGGCTTGAGCGGCGAACGCCCGCCGACGTGCCGTCGGCGGCTCAACGGTCGCGGGTATGCGAACCTACTCCAAGTCCTTGATGTAAATGTCACGGAACTGAATCAGGCTGGACGCCGGGCTGTACTTGCCCGTCTTCTCGTTGTATCCCCCGTGATGCTGGAGGGCGATGGGGCCTTTCTCGGGCCAGCCCGGGAACCGACCGTCGATGACCGTCTTACCGTTCAGGTTCACTGTGACGTGCTCGCCCTTGACGCTGACGTCGAAGGCATTCCACTCGCCGACGGGCTTGTCGGCGCAGGTCTTCGGGACGGCGGCGGCGCGGACCTCGGCCGGCTGGCTCGTGTCGTTGCGGTAGCCCCAGAGTTCGCCGGACCCGCACGGCCAGCACCAGATGTTGATCTGCGTCTTGCCGCTGCCGCGAAGGAAGATGCCCGAGTCGGCGTTCGGGGTGGGGGTCTTGATGACCTTGCCGTCCGCGTCCTTCTTGTACGAGCCGTCGGGCAGGATGGTCGGCATGGGGTACAGGCCGGTGGTCCGTTTCAGCCGCCACTCGATGTGCAGGCGGTAGTCGCCGAACTCGTCTTCCGTGACGAGGTTCTTGTTGCCCTTGGCTTCGCTGCGGGCGTCGTAATCGATGACGCCGTCCACGACCTTCCAGTGGCCGTTATCCCCCTTCGGGACGACCCAGCCGGAGAGGTCCTTGCCGTTGAACAGGGGTTTCCATCCCTCGCCTTTGGGCGGGGCGGCGACGAGGCCGCCGGTCACCAGGCCGACGACCGTTGCGGCGACGAGCAGCGTGCGGGTCATGGAAGGCTCCTTTTCCGGTTCGTGCAGGTCGGCGCCGAGCGACACGTCCTGCCGGGCGCTCGTTTCTTTAATCCACGCGGCGGGACCAAGTGTCGCTCCAACGCAGAGCCGTGACGGTGTCGCTGGTGTCCGCGCGCCGGTTGAGCCGTCGACCGAAGGTCGACGCGCACGGCAGAGAAGGATTGCCTCGCCGCAACGGCACCACCCGCCGGTGCGCCGTCGGCGGCTCAACGGGCTCGGCGGCCGCTCGGCGTCAGTCCAGCCGAATGCCCCGGTCCTCGAGCCAATCCTTCAGGTCGCCCATCTGGGTCTCGAACATCTCGCTGTCGTACTGGGCTTCCATTTTCCGGATCATCTCCGAGAGATCGTCCTTCTCGGCGATGGCCTCGTTGACCTTGGCCTCGAAGCCGTCGCTCGTCTGGCGCAGGTCGTCGGTGTTGATCTGGATGCCGAGGATGCCGGCGACCGTGCGCGCCACGGCCTCGATGCACCGGGGATTCGTGCCCTGGATGTAGGCGGGGATCTCGGCCACCAGCGTCGCCATCTTCACGCCGCGGTCCGCCGCCGCGTGCGTCAGGTACGTCGCGAAGTGGGCCGGCCCTTCGTAGTCGGTGAAGCGGAAGCCGTGCGGCTCCAGTTCGGCCTTCATCTCGGGGTCCGAGACGGAGGCGTACAGCCGGGGGTCGCGGGTGTGCGGCACGACGCCGGCGTAAGAGCCGATGAAGTAGACGGCCCGGACGCGAAACGCCTCGCCCAGGCCGAAGAGGCAGTCCGCGAACTCTTCCCACGCCAGGTTCGGCTCCTTGCCGCTGAACAGGATCAGCCGGTTCGAGTCGTCGTGCCGGAACCGGTTGGCGGGCGGGTCGTAGGCGTGGACGATGCCGTCGGTGATCTCGCAGTGCGGCCGGAACAGGGCCGAGATCTCCATCGACCCCGGGAAGTTATAGATGTAGAATCCCCGCGGCTCGATCTCGGCCAGCGGCCGGGCGCCGAGTTTCTCGGACAGGTACTTCACGCAGCCGGTCGAGACGTCGCCCCCGTCCATCCACCCCGAGAAGCCCAGCACCATGCGGGAGCCGTCGATCTCCGGGTACGCCTTGATGGTCAGGCGGTCGGTCGGCACGGGAGTCTCCCTGGCGGCCGGTGCGCCGCACCGGCGCCCTTCTCACCCATTCAGGGTGCGGCAGACGGGCCGCAATGTCAAGGGTCCAGCCAAAGCCACGTCCTCTCGCGGAAGCGCTTGCGGCCGGCCGCCGGCTCCCTACAATCGTGCGTGCACCTCGTCGGGAAAGGGGACCGGTCATGCGGCAGGCGGCCATCTGGGCGGCAGTGGGATGGGTCGTGGCGGGCGCGGCTGTCGCAGCGGCGGCTGCCGAGGCCTCCGGTCGCGTCGTCGACGTCCGCGAGGCCGGCGCCGTACCCGACGGTCAAACCCTCTGCACCCGCGCCATCCAGAAGGCCGTCGACGCCTGCGCCGAAGCCGGCGGCGGCAGCGTCCGGTTTCCCCCCGGCACGTACCGCAGCGGCACGATCGTCCTGAAAAGCGGCGTCGTGCTGGACCTGGCGGCCGGGGCCACCCTCCTCGCCAGCGACGACCTCGACGATTACCCGGAGACCGCCCCCGCGTTCCGCTCGTACACCGATAACTACACGAACAAGAGCCTCATCTACGCCGAGGGAGCGGAGAACGTCGGCCTCGTCGGCCGCGGCGTCATCGACGGGCAGGGGAAGCGGTTCTCCGGGCCCTACAAGCGGCGGCCGTACCTGGTCCGCATGATCGGCTGCCGCGAGGTCCGCGTCGAGGGCCTGACGTTCCGCGACTCGCCGATGTGGGTCCAGCACTACCTGGCGTGCGACGGCCTCACCATCCGCGGCGTGACCGTGACGAGCCACGCGAACCACAATAACGACGGGATCGACATCGACTGCTGCCGGCGCGTCGTCGTCGCCAACTGCCGCGTCGATTCCGGCGACGATGCCATCGTCCTGAAGAGTACTGCCGACCGTCCGTGCCGCGACGTGACCATCACCGGGTGCGTCCTGCGCAGCACGTGCAACGCCCTGAAGATGGGCACCGAGTCGAACGGGGGCTTCGAGAACGTCGCCATCACCGGCTGCGCGGTGTACGACACGCGGCTGGCGGGCGTGGCCCTCGAGATCGTTGACGGCGGGACGATGGACGGCATCGTCGTCTCGGGCCTGACGATGCGCGGCGTGGGGGCGCCGGTGTTCGTCCGCCTGGGCAACCGCGCCCGGCCGTTCAAGAAGGACATGGAGCGGCCCGGTGCCGGCACGGTGCGGAACATCTCCATCAGTCATATCCGCGCCACCGGTGCGGGGCCGACGGGCTGCGCGATCGCGGGCCTGCCCGGCCAATGCATCGAGAACGTGAGCCTGGAGGACGTGCACCTGGTCTTCGCCGGGGGCGGCACGCGCGACGACGCCGCCCGCGAGGTGCCCGAGAAGCCGTCGGCCTACCCGGAGTTCAACATGTTCGGCCGCCTGCCGGCCTGCGGCCTCTACGCCCGGCACGTGCGGGGGCTCCGGCTGCGGAACGTCCGCCTCGCGACCGAGCAGCCGGACCTGCGCCACGCCGTCGTCCTGGACGACGTCCGCGACGTGCGGATCGAGGATCTGGAGACGCCGCCGCAGCCGAAGGACGCGGCCCCCGTCGTCCTTATGACGAACGTGGCTCGGGCCTTCGTCACGGGCTGCGTCCCGCGCACCGCCGGCACGTTCCTCCGCCTGGAGGGCCCGGAAACGGGCCGCATCACCCTGACCGGCAACGACCTGATGGAGGCCGACCGGCCGGTCGATGTCGGCCCGAAGGTGCCGGAGGCCGTGCGGCGTGGCGTCGCGACGCACGACCTCGCGGCACCGTAGGCCCTGCGGGAGTTGCGAACCGGCGACACGGTAAGACCTGCGGGACGACGCCCGTGTTCGCCGGCCCGCTTGCGGGCCGCGCGCCGTTGCCGTACCGGAAAACACATTAACGCGAGGATGCCGCATGGCCGCCGCCGACATCGTCTGCCTCGTCCTGTACCTGGCGCTCATCACGGGCCTCGGCATCTACGCCGCCCGCCTCGTCCACCGGATGAGCGACTACTTCATGCCGCGCCGCTTCGGCAAGGTCATGATGATCACGCATGCGTTCGGGACGGGCACGCACTCCGACCAGGCCGTCAGCGTGGCCTCCAAGACGTACACGAACGGGCTGAGCGGCATCTGGTACCAGTGGCTGTGGCTCTTCTGCACGCCGTTCTACTGGCTCATCGCGCCGGTGATGCGGCGGTTCCGGGCGATCACGACGGGCGACGTCTTCGCCGCCCGTTACGACCGCAGCGTGGCCGGCCTCTTCGCGGTCATCGGCATGCTCCAGTTGAGCGTGAACATCGGCGTCATGCTGAAGGGGAGCGGCGCGGTCATCGAGGCCAGCACGGGCATCCCCGCCGGGATCGCCATTGCCGCCATGACCGTCATGTTCGTGACGTACGGCGTGGCGGGCGGCCTGAGTGCCGCCATCATCACGGACTTCGTCCAGGGCATCCTGACGGTCCTCTTTTCGTTCCTCCTCCTGCCGTTCGTGCTCGACGCCGTGGGCGGCATGGCGGGCCTGCACGAGCGCATCGCCGACGCGAAGATGTTTTCGCTCGTCGCGCCGGGGGACATCGGCGTCTTTTATATCGTGATGATCGCCGTCAACGCCCTCGTCGGCATCGTCACCCAGCCGCACACGATGGGGAACTGTGCGGCGGGCAAGACCGAGATGGAGGGCCGCGTCGGATGGATGGGCGGCAACTTCATCAAACGCATCTGCACGATGGCGTGGTGCCTGACGGGCCTGGCGGCCGTGGCGTACCTCGCCGGCCGGGACGTGCACCCGGACGAGGTGTACGGCGTGATGGCGGCCGATTTCCTGCCGCGCATCCTCCCCGGCCTGCTGGGCGTGTTCCTGGCGGCGCTGCTCGCGAGCGTGATGAGTTCGTGCGACTCGTTCATGATCGCCTCCTCGGCCCTCTTTACGGAAAACATCTACAAGCCGCTGCGGTCGGGCAAGGCGGACCGCCACTACCTGGCCGTGGGCCGGGGCGTGGCGCTGGCCGTCGTGGCGGGCGGCGTGCTGGTGGCATTCCTGCTGCCCAGCGTCGTCCGGGGGCTGGAATGGTTCTGGAAGATCTCGCCGACCATCGGCATCGCCTTCTGGCTGGGCCTGTTCTGGCGGCGGACCACGACCGCCGGGGCCTGGGCCGCCACCCTCGTCGGCTTCGCCGTCCTGCTCGCCGTCTCGTACTGGACCGGCCTCATCGAGGCGCTGGAGGGCACCGGCGTGAACCTGACGCTCGGCCTCGTCCGCCGCACCGAATCGGGCGTGGCCGAGATGGTCCTGCCGTGGCAGATGGTCGCCTACCTGGGGGCGGGCACGCTGGCGGGCGTCCTCGTCAGCCTCCTGACGCGGCCGGTGCCGAAGGCGCAACTGGACCACTATTACGCCCTGACGCGGACGCCCGTCGCGCCGGGCGAGGAGGTCGAGGAACCGTGCACCCTGCCGGCCGGCACGCCGCCGGCGCCGCGGCGGGTGCTCGTGGAGTGGGGCGGCCTGGAGATTCCCGTGCCGACCCGCACGTCTCTCATCGGCTTCGCGGTCGGATGGGCGCTGGTGGCGGCGATGATCGGCGGGTTCTACTGGCTGACGCAGTAAGGCGGCTGCCAGCGGCAAGCCTCAAGCCGCAAGCCGCAAGCCGAACAACGACGATGGCGGCGCGATGCGTACCATGCGGATGGAGATGACCGGCCACTTCCGCGGCCGGCTCGAACGGCGCCGTCTTTGGCTTGGAGCCTGCGGCTTGAGGCTTGCCGCGTGAGGAGCGCAGCGACTCACTCCAGGCTCGGCTCGACCACCTGGCCCCGCGCCTGCTCGTCCGTTTGCTCGTACGCGCCGTAGAACTCGCTGTTCAGGTCCAGCCACAGGGCGACGCGCCGGAAGGCCTCCGGCGGCAGGTCCACGCCGTAATGGGCCGGACCGAGGTACTCGAGCAGCCGCGACGCCCGCGCCCCGAACTTGCCGGGCACGGTCCGGCTCCCGCCGTGCACGCCCGCCTTGATCGAGCCGTTGTAGACGTGGAAGTAGAACCCGAACGCCTCCGCGAGGTTGGCGTAGGAACGGGTCCACCCGTACTTGCCGCCGGGCTCGCCCGTGAGGTCCACCGCCTTCTTCTCCTTGTGGCACGCCACGCAGTGCGTATCGAGGACGGGCTGGACGAGGCGGACGTAGTTGAACGGGTCGGCGCCGTCCGGGTCGGGCCGGATGGGGGAGGGCGCCCGCCTGAGCGCGACGGGCAGGCGGCCGCCGGGCCGACGCTGCCGCCGTTTCGGCTCGTGGCAGCCCTGGCAGACGAGTCGCTCGCCGGGGTGCACGTACGTGACGGACCGCATCGACTGGATGGCCATGCCCCGCTCGTCCAGCGCCTGGAAGTAGATGGGCACGCCCACGGGGGCCTCGAAGTGGACGCTGCCGTCCGCCTCGACCGGCACGGTGCCGAGCGACGCCCGGGCGCTGGACTGGCGGGCGACGCCGATGCGCGGCTTGTCCGGCGGGGGCGTGCTCTTGGGGAGCAGTTGGACGATGCGGAGGCGGTCGACCTTGGCACCTTCCGGCCACTGGAAATCGCTGTCGTACATGTCCATGACGGCGACGGTGGCGCGGCGCTCGCCGAACTTCCGCCGGCCCCGCACCGTCTGCGTCGTCTCGGTCGGGATGACGGGCGGCCGGGGCCGCGCGCCCAGCGGGATCGGGCTCAGGGAAGGAATCGACGCATCGCGGTACAGAAGCGTCCGGTTGCCGAACGCATCGGCCAGGTAAAGGCCGTGCCGCTTCGCCGCCGGGTCGTAGGCCGAGAGCCAGAAGTCCTCGGCGAGGGGCCACGGGGTGGCGAAGATCATGTGCCGGCGGATGTCGCCCTCGGCCTCCGGGAAACGGACCTCCGGCGTCAGCCGCGAGAGTTGCGACATCGCGCGGTCGTCCTCGTACGACTGGTCGATCAGCACGAGCGACCCGAACGCGTGCCCGTGGTGGGCCCCCGTCGTGGCGATGTACCGGAGCGAGCCGGGCACGGCCCGGATGGTCATCTCCATCCACGGCCGGCTGCCGCGCTCCAGCGGGTAGTTGCCGTGCATCGACCTGGGGTCGCGGCCGTCGGGATAACACGTCCAGATATGATGGGCCACGTTCGTGTCGCGGTCCACGTAGTCCCACCGCGTGTAGACGATGCGGCCGAAGCGATCGACGCTGGGGTGCCACTCGTGCGTCTCGTGGTAGGAGAGCGGGACGATGTCCGAGCCGTCCGGCTCCATCGAGTGCAGGGTGTAGGTGGGGCAGTGCCGGCCGCACCGCAGATACCCGCCGCGGCGGAGGCTGATGAAGGCGACGCGCCCGGACGGCAGGACGCACGGGTCGAAGTCGTCCCACGGCCCGTCGGTGAGTTGCCGCAGGCCGGTCCCGTCTGCGTTCACCTTGAAGACGTGGTAGCAGCACTCGGGTGTCCACGTATAGGTCTTTTTGGCCTGGGCCTGGGTCCAGGCGAAATAGACGGTCCGGCCGTCGAACGAGAGTTCGGGGGAAAGGAACGAGCCGCCCTCCAGCCGCCGGCCCTCCAGGCGGCCGTTTTCGACGGCGGCGTCGGCCAGGAGGTTGCGCAGGTGCGGCTCGGCGCCGAAGGCGTCCTCCAGGACGAACAGGCCGCCGCCCGGCCGGGCGTTGCACCCGTAGTACTGGTCGCACATGTGGAACGGCCCGCCGGCGTCGTGCCGCTGGACGAACAGGATGCGGTCGACGTCGAGCAGCGGATTGGCGAGGGCGACGCGCCGCCTCAGGCGCATCGCCTCGTGGAACAGGCGGTAGCGTTCCGCGGTCCTGGCCGGGTCGACCTTGGCGGCGCGCCGTCGAAGGCCGGCGAGTTCGTCCGCGGCTTCCGAAAGGTCCGGCGCCTCCGGCATCTCGCGCAGGCGGCGGAGCAGGGCGGTCGTGCGGCGGAGCAGGACGTCCACGGGGTCGCGGTCGCCGTCGCGAACGAGCGCCGCCGGATGGTACGCCTGGCCCGCAATCCGCTTGAACCACGTGCGGTCGCCGAGTTGCCGCGCCAGTTCGTGCCAGCGACGGCGGGCCTCGTCGGCGAGGTCCGGCCGCGCCCACGCTTCCCGCTCGGCGGCGTGGGCGTCGGACAGGTCGGCCGGCAGGGGAGGCCCCTCGCCGGGACGGGCCGCCACCGTGTCCAGCCCGCGGATCTCGCGGGCCAGGACGGCCGCCCCCCACCGGTTGCCCGGCGGGACGGTGAGCACCTGGCCGGCCTTCATCCGCGTGCGATAGATGGTCCAGCCGTACGCCCGGCCGCCCACGACGGCGACCATACGACCGGCCTCGGCCCACGCGCCGTCCAGGTTCAGCGAGGCGGGCGTGGGCTGAGACGACGCATCGCCGGCGTCCCCCTCGCCGAAGCAGGTGTACACAGCCCCGTCGGTCTCGGCCGTTACCGTCAGGGTGGCGGGGTTCTTGTGCTGGTTGACCGTCGAGGCGAGGCCGCGCAGCGCCTCCGGAACGCGGGTGAAGGTGTACGCGCGGTTGGTGCTGATGCGGCCGCCCTCGCGCAGCGTCGAGGCATGGAGCGGCTTGTCGCCCTTGACCGTGATGACGGCGGCGTCGTCATGCGCCGTGTGCCCGGCGCCCGCCGCCGTCAGGAGGAGGAGGGGCAGCAGGACGGCGCATGCCAACGCGGCTTGTTCGGCGCGTTTCATGGACTGATCCAGGCGTTGGGCGCGGCGGGTCGGGCGACCCACCGCGCGGGAATTTTCTCTCGGGCGCGGCGGGTCTCCGCACCCGCCGCGCGATTCTCGCTTCTGCACTCGCTTTCTCGTTCGGCGCGGTGGGTACGGAGACCCACCGCGCCCATTTCGTTGTCAGTTCACTCCGGCAGTTCGATGACCGAGATCGTGTGAGGCGCGTCGTATTCGTTATCGCGGAACGGCAAATCGATGTTCGAGACGTACAGCCGCCGACCGCGGAGGCACACCTCGCTGGGCGTATCGAGTTCGCCACCGGCGCCGGTCGTGTTGCCGTTCCTGGCCAGCGTCGTGACCTCGCCGGTCTCACCGTCGACGCGGTGGACGGCGTTGCCGTCGAAGTCGGCCACGTAGATGTCGCCGGTGTCGGGGTCGACCTTGATGCCGTCGGTCGACGTCATGCCGCCGCCCTTCGCGAAGACGGTCTGCGAGGCGACCTCGCCGTTCGCGTTAAACGTTACTTTGAGGATCTCGGCGTCGCCGAAGTTGCAGTAGTAGAGGTTGCCGTCGGCGTCGAAGCCCATGCCGTTGGCGCCGATGCGCCGGTCGGGATTCTGCGTCTCGCAGGTCGTCACGAGGTGCGGGTCGGCGCCGGCGGGCTTCAGTTGGACGGGATTGGCCGGATCGAGGTCCGCCAGTTTGAAGCGGTACACCCCGCTGACGAGGGGCGTGGCGTCGGGTTTCAGTTTCGTCTCCGTCACGTACACCTGGCCGCCGTGGATGGAGACGGCGTTGGACTGGACGAACCCCTCGACGAGCGTCTCGCAGCGGACGGCCTGGCCGTTCTCCATGACGACGCGCAGGAGGCGGGAGGACGGCGTCTCGGCCCAGTCGGCCTGGGTGTCGGCGACGTACAGGTGCCCTTCCGGCCCGATGGCCACGCCGAGCGGCCCGACGCGTTTCGTCTCGGGGTGGACGGGCAGGGCGATGATCTCGCTCACCAGGTCGTTCTCGTCGATCCGCAGCATCACCGCGGGATGGGAGGGGTCGTTGAAGTTCGGGCACGAGAGGACGATGGTGCCGTCCGGCGCCAGGGCCATGCCGTCCGGCGTGTTGTATTTCTCCGGGAGTTTGACGGCGATGGTGGGCTGGAGGAGGTCGGTCTCGGCGTCGGCCGGCTCCGCGCCTTCGGGCGGTTCGGGGGCCGGCCCTTCGCCGCAGCCGGCCAGCAGGACGCCGAGCGCCAGGAGGATCGGGCCGGCGAAGCCGGCCGGACGGCGGGTACGCGGGGCAGGCGAGGCCATCGGGGTGTCTCCTTTCGGGTTCGCACGTTCCCGGCCGGACCGCATGCGCAGCCGGCCGCCCGACTCCATTGAAACACAGGCCCGCGCGCATTGCAACGGTTGCCCTCGTCACGTCGTGTATCCCGGCGTGTGGGGGCGAAACTTGGTTTCGGGTGGAATCGGCCTGTGCCTGCGCGGTATGGTACGTGCGTAGCGGGTGCGTCGTATCGGACGCAGCGGGCAGCGCGCGCCCGGAGGGTACGTTGCGCCGGTGGTCGCTGCGGATGGCCAGGTCCTCCACTGTCCAGGGTCTGTGAGAAGGGAAGAAAAGGCCTATGTCGAAGACGCGAACGATCCGGTTCATCGAGCCGAGCGGGCGGCCGGGACGGCCGTTCAATGCCTGGATTCGCAAGTGGCCGCTGCTCGGCCCCATCACGCTGGCCTCGCTGCTGGAGCAGCGCGGCTACGACGTGGCGGTCTACAACGAGAACCTCTCCGGGCCGGTTCTGGAGGACCCGGAGATCATGGAGGACCTCTGCGAGGCCGACGTCGTGGGCATCAGCATCATGACGCCGACGGCCAACCGGGGGTACCAGATCGCCGACGCCATCCGTGAGCGGTGCCCGGCCGTGACGCTGGCGTTCGGCGGGGTCCACGCGACCTTCCGCCCGGAGGAGGCCCGGCAGCACGGCGACGTGGTCGTCCAGGGCGAGGCGGAGTCGGTCATCGAGGACATCGCCGCCGGCCGCATCCGGCGGGGCGTGGTTCGCGGCGACCCGGTGGAAGATCTGGATACGCTGCCGACGCTCAACCACGGGCTCATGCACGGGTTCGAGTCGCTGCTGGCCGAGTGCCGCCGACGCGAGTACTACGAACTGCCCGTCATGACCTCCCGCGGGTGCCCGTTCGGGTGCGAGTACTGCACCGTGACGCGGATGTTCGGCCGGCGGGTGCGGCGGCAGTCGGTGGACAAGGTCCACGCCGACATTCAGCAGTACGCCGCCCGCGGCTTCCAGCGGATGTTCTTCTACGACGACAACTTCACGACGGACCGGGCCTGGAGCCGCGACCTGCTCGAGCGGCTCCGGCCGATGGACCTGCGGTTCAACGCCCAGGTGCGGGTCGATTTCCACTGGAAGGACCGCCATCGCCGCCGCCGCGACGACGAACTCCTCCGCGCCATGCGCCGCGCGGGCGGCGACGTCTTCTACATCGGCTACGAGACCATCGACGACGAGACGGCCAAGCAGTGGCACAAGGGGTACCAGGGCGAGGGGGCGCTGACGACGCGCCTGATGGAAGACACGCACATCCTCCACAACAACGGGTTCTGGATTCACGGGATGTTTGTCCTGGGGCCGCAGCACACGGAGCGGACGGCCGACCAGATCGTCCGCTTCGCCCATCGGAGCCGCCTCGAGACGCTCCAGATCAGCGTGCTGACGCCGTTTCCCGGCACGCCGCTGATGGAACAGTTCCGGCCGCACCTGACCTTCACGCAGTTCCCCGCCGACTGGGACTACTACGACGGGACGCACTGCGTGTACAATCACGGGCGGCTGGGCATCGAGCGGCTCCAGCAGGTGCTGCTCGATGCGCACCGGCAGTTCTACCGCTGGAGCGGGGTGAGCGTGCATCGGCTGCGCAAGTACTTTGAGCAGAGGATCGGCATGGGCGACAAACTCGCCCTGCTCTGGAAGAACGCCCGAATCGCCCGCAACACCATCAAGGCATGGAAGGAGGAGACGGCGGCGTACCTGGAGACCTTCCGCGAGAGGACGCTCCAGCCCGCTGAATCCTGATCCGTGACGCCCAGTTTCAAGGGGGAGATGGCGATGGATGTCACGTCCCGAAACTTCCGCGAACGGTTGGCGTACCTGGCGATGAGTGCGGCCGTCAAGGGCGCGGACCTGGGGCTCCAGGTGCCGCCCGTCCGCGACTTCTTCCTGAACCGGCTCCTGGAACGCCTGGACGAGTCGCACACCGAATGCGAGGACGACCACGAGAAACTGATGCACGACCGGTGGTTCGCCCGGCATCTGCAGTCGTTCCTCGACCGCCTGCTCCGGGAGCGGCCGGTGGCGGCGCGGGCCATCCTCCGGTTCATCGCCGCATGGAGCCTGGACGTCTATCGCCGGACCGAGGCGTACACCGAAGGCGCCGCCACCCCCTGCACCGTCGTCATCGAGCCCACCGACCGCTGCAACCTCAACTGCCCCGGCTGCTACGCCAAGAGCACGCGCGACGGGTGCGACATCCCGTACGAGCAGATGGAGAGCATCGTCGAGCAGGTCATCGACATGGGCGTGACGCTCGTGACGATCTCGGGCGGCGAACCGTTCCTCCGCGAGAAGGCCGACCGCACCCTCACGCGCCTGGCCGAGCGGTTCCCCGACCGCGGCTTTCTCGTCTACACGAACGGGACGCTCATCGACGAGGACATCGCCGACCGCCTGGCGCGGGTCGGCAACGTCTTCCCGGCCATCAGTGTGGAAGGGTTCGAGCACGAGACGGACGCCCGTCGCGGCCGCGGCATCTACGACAAGGATCGCCGGGCCCGCCGGCTGCTCGCCGAGCGCGGCGTCATGTGTGGATTCTCCGCCACGGTCACGCGTGAGAACTGCGAATCGATCTGCTCCGACGGCTTCATCGAGATGCGCATCGACGAGGGCGACATGTTCGGCTGGTTCTTCCTGATGATGCCGATCGGCCGCTCGCCGCGCGTCGACCTCATGGTCACTCCCGAACAGCGGGCCCTGCTGCGCGAGACGATCTACCGCTGGCGCGAGGAGGACCGGCCCATCTTCCTCGGCGACTTCTGGAACGACGGACCCCTGGTCGGCGGCTGCATCGCCGGCGGGAAATATTATTTCCATATCTACGCGAACGGAGACATCAGCCCGTGCGTCTTCTCGCCGGTGGCCTGCGGCAACATCTTCGACATCATCGACGGGCGGAGCGACTACGCCAGCCTGAACGATTTCGTGCAGCGGCATCCGGTGTTCGTCGGCTTCCGTGAGGAGCAGAAGAAGATTACGGACCGCGCCCGCCCGTGCCTGCTCGTGGACCATCCCGAGGCGTTCCGGCGCGTGGCCCGGCAGCCGGAGTGCCGGCCGGCCAAGAACATGGCCGACGGCTACCTCGACGGCCGGATTGCCCGCCACATCGACGCGACGGCCCGGGCGTGGGCGGACCACGTGCCGCACCTGCCGCCCCTGCCCGCGGAGCGCGAGGCGGCCCGCGCGCGCCGGGAGAAGCAGTCTGCGGCCTCGGCCTAGCCCAGGGGTGGCGTCTTCGGCCGCCCAAGTTTTAACGCATCCGAAACACCGTCTTAGCCCGCATTATGCCCGAAACCGGCCTGGACGCGCCCAGGGAGCGGTTTCTCACGCCGACGTGCCGGCGCGGAGGATTTTTCAGTGGAAATTCCTTTCGCATCCGATATAATCCGGGTCTATGACCTCAGGTGCCACCGAGCAGAGAGCGTCCGGTTTCGCCGTTGCCGAGGCGGTGATGCAGGCCCTGCGCCGCATCAGCCGGGCGATTGAACTGCATTCACACTCGCTCGCCAGCCGCTACGGCCTGACCGTGCCGCAACTGGCCGTCCTCAAGGAACTGGGCGCCGACGGCGGCCGCAGCATCGGCGAGTTGACCCGGGCCGTCCACCTGAGCCAGGCCACCGTGACGGGCATCCTGGACCGGCTTCAGCGGCGGGGTCTGATCGAACGCCGCCGCGGCGAGGCCGACAAGCGGAAGGTCCACGTCTGGCTGACCGAGGACGGCCGGGACGCGCTGGGCCAGTCGCCGCCGCTGCTGCACGAGAACTTTCTGGAGGCGTTCGCAGGGCTGCCGGACTGGCAGCAGACGCAGATCCTGTCGTCGCTTCAGCGCATCGTGGCCATGATGGAGGCCGACGGGATCGAGGCGGCGCCGATGCTGACGCCCGGCCCCATGGACAGGACGCCCGAACAGACCCGCTCGTTTTTCGGGGAGCCCCCCGCCGGGGCGGCGCCGGCGGGCAATGAGACGGACGAGACGACACCGTGACCACGCATGAGGACCGACCATGGCCCAGCCATCCGAGCGACCGATCCACCAGCAGCCCGGGCTGCCGTCCACGCTCTACCGTCCGCTGAGCGAGGCCGACGCCGCGCGCCTGGCCGACGCCGCCCTCGAGATCCTCGAGAAGGCCGGCGTCGCCGCCTACTCCGATACCGCCTACCGCGCGCTGACCGAGGCGGGCGGCGAGGGCGACGACGAGACCCGCATCGTCCGCCTGCCCCGCAGCATGGTCGAGGACGCCGTCGACTCCAACCCCTCGTCCGTCACGCTCCACTCCCGCGACGGCGAGTTCGACTGTCACCTCGAAGGCAGCCGCGTCCACTACGGAACGGGCGGCACGGCCATCTACGTGCTCGACCCCGAGACGGGCGAGCGCCGGCCCTCGCGCACCATGGACGTCATCCTGAACGCGCGGCTCGTCGAGACGCTCGAGAACGTCCACCTCTTCACGATCAACGTCTTCCCCAACGACATCGAGGAGAAGGATCGGATCGACGTCAACCGGTTCTTCCACGCCCTGGACAACACCCGCAAGCACGTGATGGGCGGCATCTACTCGATGGCCGGGTGCAAACGGGTCGTCGCGATGGCCGAGACGATCGCCGGCGGGGCGGAGGCCCTGCGCGAGCGTCCGTTCGTCTCGTTCATCACCCTCATCATCAGCCCGTTCAAGATTGACAAGGAATACGGCGAGATATGCTGCTACCTCGCTAGCGAGGGGCTGCCCGTCGTCGTGCCGACGGAGCCGATCTGCGGCACGACCTCGCCCGTGACGCTGGCGAGCAACGTCCTGACGCACACCGCCGAGACGCTGGCCGGCATCACCCTCGTCCAGTCGGTCCGCCGGGGCGCGCCGGGCATCTGTGGCAGCGTGGGATCGATTACGGACCTGAGGACGATGGACCACCTGGGCGGCCCCATCGAGCGGGCCATGATCCACGCCGCCGTCTCCCAGATGGCCCAGCACTTCGGGATCCCGCTCTACTCGACGGGCGGCACGAGCGACGCCAAGGAGGTCGACATCCAGGCCGCCTACGAAAGCGGCATGTCCAGCCTTCTGGTGGCCATGTCCGGCGCCAACTACATTCACGACATCGCGGGCCTTATGGAGGCCGACCTCACGGTCTCGTACGAGAAACTCGTGATGGACAACGAGATTCTCGGCATGTGCCAGCGGGTGCTGCGCGGCATCGAGGTGGACGACGACCGCCTCGGAACGGACCTGATCATCGAGAAGGGCCCGGCCCAGGACTTCCTTGCCGAGGAGCACACCATCCGGTACATGCGGAGCGAGTTCTTCCAGCCGCGCCTCGCCAACCGCGAGAAACGCGCGACCTACACGCCGGACGACTCGGCCCTGGCCCGTGCCCGCGCGCGGGTGCAGGAGGTCCGCACGAGCGAGGCCGAGAGTTGCCTCGACCCGGACGTCCGCGCGCGGGTGCTCGAGACGTTCGGCGAGATCGTCCAGCCGGCGTCGGGGCCTTAGGGCCTTGATGTTTCGAGCCCGCCGCGGGAGCGGCGGGGCATCCTCTCCCGGCATGGCGTGTGCCACGGCCGATGGGGCTGACCGGCCGCTTCCGCGGCCGGCTCGGGTACGAACGTTTTGTGCCGTGCCATTGGACAGCAGGGCGAAAGGGAGAACTCTTGAGCAACCCGAAGCAGCGACAAGGCGTCCTCGTCACGCAGCCGCACGAACGGCTGTCGGAGGACCAGGTCCGACTCATTGACGGCACCAGCCGCGAGTTGCTCCAGGACCCCGGCCTCCTGTGCTACAACCGCGAGGCCGCGGACCTGTTCGAGAAGGCCGGCGCCGAGGTCGAGCCCGGCCGGGAGTGCGCCCACGTGCGGGTTCCCCCGGACATGGTCGACCGGGCCGTCGAGTCCGCCCCGTCCACCATCACCCTCGGCGCACGGAACCCGGACAACCGCCTCATCCTCGATGCCACGGAGCCGCGGGCCCGGTTCGTCAGCGGCTCCGAGACGAACGTCTGGCTCGACGTGGCCTACGACGGTGCCGGTCCGCCGGCCTTGAGGCGCGAGACCGGTTCCATTGACCGCCTCTGCCGCTCCGCCCACCTGTGCGACCACCTGGAACATCTCGATTCGTTTATCCGCAACGTCAACATCCAGGACGAGGCGGTCACGGACGCCAACAAGGACGTCAACAAGTTCCTGGCCAGCCTCAACAACATCACGAAGCACGTGCAGGCGGGCCTGACGACGCTCCAGTCGCTGGACGACGTGATCCGCCTGGGCCAGATCGTGGCGGGCGGCGAGGAGGCGTTTGCCGCCGAACCCGTCCTCTCGTTCATCGCATGCGTCATCAAGAGCCCGCTCCAGGTGGTCGACGACACGGCCGCCAAGGTCCTCGCGGTGGCGCGGCGGGCCGTGCCGATCGTCATCTCGAGTTGCCCGATGGCCGGCGCGACCGCCCCGTTCGACGAGTTCGGCATGGTCGCCCAGATCAACGCCGAACTCCTCGCCGGCGTCACCCTGACGCAACTCGCCCGCGAAGGCGCGCCCGTCCTGTACGGCAGCGTGCCGGTCCGGACCCGGCTCGACAACCTCAACGACATGTACGGCGCCCCCGAGTTCAACCACTACAACATCGACTGCGCCCAGATGGCGCGCTTCTACCGGCTGCCGTGCTACTCCACCGCCGGCGTGGGCGACACGAGCGAGCCGGGCATCCAGGCCACCGCCGAGAAGATGCTCACCTACATGTCCGTCCCGTTCGCCGGCCCGCAGTACATCCACTACGCGTTCGGGCTGCTCGAGCGGACGAACGTCTTCTGCCCGGAGCAGGCCGTCCTCGACAACGCCCACATCGGCATGGTCAAGTTCGCGATGGCCGGCCCCGACGGCGTGACCGCGGACCGCCGCGACGAGATCCTCGGCACCGCGCGCGAAATCATGCAGACGGATCACAAGACCTACATCTACCACCTGCCGATGCCCACCCGCGAGGCCGTCTACGTGGCCTACCCGATGGAGTCCGACGACGGCGACGCCCTCCGCGCCGCCCACGAGGCGTACCACGAGATCCTGGCCCGGCCCCGCAACCCCCTGCCGGACGACGTTCGGGACGACATCCGCAATCACGTGCCCGGTGTACTCGACCCGGCGCTGGCGGGCGCGCCCGTAGAAAAGGAGACATCATGACCATTACGAAAACGGAACAGAACGGCGTCTCGGCCGACGAGCCCCTCGAACCGGAGGAGCAGATGGAGGCCTATGCCGAGGCCGTCAGCAGCGGCCTGTACGCCAAGCAGTCCGGCCTGGTCGGCAAGTACGACAACGTCCGCCGGTTCTGGGAGGACGAGATCACCCGCATCTACCTCCGGCCGCACCTGAAGCGCCTCATCGACCGGAGCCAGTCCCTGATGCGCCGCGTGCGGGTGCTGGACCTCGGCTGCGGCTCCGCCGACGGGTACGAACTGCTCGCCGGCATCCGCCAGAGGGACTCCGACATCCACTCCCGCGGCGTCACGCTGCTGCAGGACGAGATCCTCGGCCTGTACAAGGGGATCGACCTCTCCGCCGAACTGCTCGACCAGGCCCGGAGCATCTACGGCAACCGGCCCAAGATGGTCTTCGAGCAGGGCGACTTCACCCAGGGGCTCCCCCTCGACGAGGGCGAGCGGCCGTACGACCTGTACTTCACCTCGTACGGCACGATGTCGCACCACAACGACGACGAGACGGCGGTCCATTTGCTTGCCGAGGTCGCCCGCCGATGCGAGCACTACTGCGTCGTCGTCTGCGACTGGCTCGGCCGGTACTCCTACGAGTGGCAGGAACTCTGGACGAACGAGCCCGCCTCGTTCCAGAATATGGATTACGTGGTCTCGTACATCTACTCGCCGGACGAGCGCGAGCGGATGCGCGACCACCTCCAGCACCTGACGCTCCGCCTCATGAGCCGCCAGGAGGCCGAGGACATCATCCGCCGGGCCTCGGAGGAGGCGGGCGTCGAGATCCGGCCCCTCCAGTTCTTCGACCGCTCCGTCCTCACCGGCCGCCACGTCGACACCGGCGAGTACAACCAGTACGCCCAGCCGCTGCGCGAGGCCGTCAACTCGCTGCACGAGACCGGCGTCCGGACGAAACTGGAGTCGCTCGTCTTCAACTATGTGCCGAAGCAGGAGTTCGGCTTCATCAACGACTACTTCGAGCATCTCCAGATGTGCTGGAACACCCTCGTCGAATTCGTGGCCTGCCTGCTCGACGCCTACGACGAGACGGAGCGGGCGTTCGTGCCCGACGCGCCGCAGATTCCCGCCTCCTACCCCGCGCCGCTGCGCGACATGATGGCCCGCATGCGCATCGTCGTGGAGGGCATCGGCTGGCTCCATTACGGCCTGCCGCGAGAGAACATCATCGAGCCCCAACTCGGCTACGCCCTGCGGTCCCTCATCATGAACCTCCAGCAGGGGCAGGGGTGCGGCCACGGGCTGGTCGGCATCCTGGAGGTCGACAAGGACGGCGAACGCCGGTAGCCGCCGCACCCCGGACCGGCCGAAGGGATCCCACGCAGGAAAGGACAGATGGAAGCGTTCTTCGGGTCGCTGGTCTCGTTCCTGGCGATACTGAACCCGTTCGCCCTCTGCCTGTACCTGGAAGACGTGATGGCGAAGTTCGAGCGGAAGGGCTTCATCCGCGTCCTGGGCAGCGCGTGCCTGTTCTCGCTCGCCGTCTTCCTGCTGTGTGCGTACGGCGGGGAGCCGTTCCTGCGGCGGGTGCTGCGGGTCAAGCCGGAGGCCATGCGCGTCTTCGGCGGGCTGATCTTTCTCATCGTCGGCTACAACTACGCCGTCAAGGGCTACCGGACGGCCGAACTGCTTCGCGGGTCGCTGGAAGACATTCCCGCCGCCATCGCCATGCCGCTCATGATCGGCGCGGGAACGATTACCCAGTCGATCCTCATCGGCAAGGCGCTGCCGGTCTGGGAGTGGGTGCTCGTCCTGGGCGGCGGCGTCGGTGCCGCGTTCGGCATGGTGGTGGCATTCAAGGTGATTCGCGACCACGTGCGCGCCCGGCGCGAGGCCCTGTTCGACCGGTACGTGGCCGTCCTGGCCCGCGTCAACGGGCTCGTCATCGGGGCGATCTCGGTCAACATGATCGTCACGGGGCTCCATGCCCTGTGGGAAACCAGTGACGCAATGATGTGACGGGCGAGGCCGCTGCCGCCGTACGGCTCGCAGAGGCCGACGCACCTGCAAGCGAAAGGAGACGTCAGCCATGGCCGGCATTGCCGGAGTCTTCGCCACCGAACCCCAGGACGCCGTCGTCCGCCGTATGCTGGACGCCCTGTGCCACCGCGGCCCGGACACGATGTGCCTGTTCGAGAGCGCCCGCCGGGCGGGGGGCGTGTGCGCGGCCGAATTGTCCTCGGCCCGTGGGGCCGGCTTCGCCCAGCGCGAGGGCGTGACCGTCCTGTTCGACGGCGACATCTACAACGAACGCGCCGAGGGCCAATCCGACGCCGACGTCGTCCTCGGCCTGTACCGGAACTACGGCCAGGCGTTTCCGGCCTACCTGGAGGGCGTGTTCGCCTGCGCGGTGTACGACGGGCCCGACCTGCTCCTCGCCCGCGACGCCGTGGGCGTGCGGCCGGTGTACTGCGGCACGCTGAAGAAGGGCGGCAAATGCTTCGCCTCCGAGATGAAGGCCCTGGTCGGCGTGGCCGATGACATCTGGGAACTCCCGCCCTCGACGGTCTACTCGGCCTCGTCCAGCGTCTCGCGCTACCGTCCGCGGCTGCCGGACGTCCTGGTCCCGACGGATTTCGACGAGGCGAAACGCCTTGTCCGCCGGCTCCTGACCGACGCCGTCGAGCGCCGCATCGAGGACGGTGCCGTGGGCGCGTGCCTGCTGAGCGGCGGACTCGATTCCAGCATCATCACGTGCGTGGCCCACGAATTCAACCCGGACCTGCCGGCCGTCACGGTCGGCGTCGAGGGGGCGCCGGACCTGGAGAACGCCCGCCTTGTCGCCGAGAGCCTCGGCATCGAGCACCGGGTCCACCTCTACACCGAGGACGAGGCGGAGGCACTCGTGCCGAAGGCCGTCGTCGCCCTGGAATCGTTCGACGAGGACTGCGTCAGCGGCGCCATCGCCAACATGATGGCCTCGGGCGTCGCCTCGCAGTTCACCAACTGCATCCTGAGCGGCGAAGGCGGCGACGAACTCTTCGGCGGGTACCACCTCCTGAAGGACCTCGACTCGGGCCTGGAGCGCCTCGAAATGATGGAGAACCTCATCGACGTGGCGTACAACACGGCGGTCCAGCGGCTCGACCGGGCCATGCTCGCCAACCAGATCCATTACCGGACGCCGTTCATCGACGCCCAGGTCATGGCCCTGGCGCTGCAACTGCCCGTGCGGTGGAAGATCCACGAGGTCGAGGGCGAGCCCGTCGAGAAGTACATCCTCCGCGAGGCGTTCCGCGACCTCCTGCCCGAACAAATCTACAAACGCCGCAAACTCCGCTTCTCGGCCGGCACCGGGACCGACGGCTTCATGGACCGCGTCGCCGAGGGACAGGACCAGGCCGCCGACTACTCCGAGGCGACCCAGCACACCCCGGAGGGCTACACCCTGAACTCGCCCAAGGAACTCTGGTACTACCGCCTGTTCAAGGAACACTTCCCCGAGCCGGCCTTCGAACGGCTCGTGGGACGGTGGGACCCCGATAAATAATGTAATGGTATAGAGATGCCGCGCGGTGGGCCCCGGCCCACCGCGCTCTCCGGCCGAGACGCCGGACATCCCTCCCACGCTTGGCCACGCACGCTTCCAGGGACACGCCCGCTCGACGAGAGAGGAGCGCGACCCATGTGCGGCATCTGTGGCCTGTGGGGACGGACCGCGGTGGAACCGGTGCGCCGGATGATGGACCGGATGACCCATCGCGGCCCCGACGCCGAGGGCATCTACGAAGGTGACACAGGTGTCCTCGGGCACCGTCGCCTGTCCATCATGGACCCGGCGGGCGGGAACCAGCCGATCCTCTCGTCCGACGGCCGGCGGGTCATCGTCGCCAACGGCGAGATCTACAATTTCCCCGTCCTGCGCGAAGCCCTGGCCCCCGCCCACCGCTTCCGCACGCGGAGCGACACCGAGTCCGCCCTCCATCTGTACGAGGACGTGGCGGAGGAGGCCGCCGAACGGCTCGACGGCATGTACGCCTTCGCCATCGCCGACGGGCCGGACCTCTTCGTCGCCCGCGACCCCGTGGGCATCAAGCCGCTCTACGTGGGCCGGCGCGACGGCGGCCTGGCGTTCGCCTCCGAACTCAAGGCGCTGGCGGGGGTGGCGGACGAGGTCGAGGAGTTCCCCCCCGGCACGTACTTTCATTCGCGTCTCGGCCGCCGGCGGTTCGGCGCCCTGGCGCAGCGGGCGCCCGAGCCGCTGACCGTTGCCGACCATGCCGCACGCCTCCGCGAGGGGCTCGAACGGGCGGTCGTCAAACGCCTCATGAGCGACGTGCCCGTCGGGGCGTTTCTCTCCGGCGGCCTCGACTCCAGCATCATCGCGGCCCTGGCGCGGCGGCACGTGGAGCACCTGCACACCTTTTCGGTGGGCGTCGAGGGCAGCCGCGACATCGAAGCCGCACGCCGCGTTTCCCGTTACCTCGGCACCGAGCACCACGAGTACGTCTTTACGGCCGCCGAGGTGCTCGAGCATTTGCCCGAGATCCTGTTCTACCTCGAATCGTTCGACCAGGACCTCGTGCGCAGCGCCATCCCGTGCTACTTCACCGCCCGCCTGGCGGCCGAGCACGTCAAGGTCATCCTGACGGGGGAGGGGGCCGACGAACTCTTCGCCGGGTACCGCTACTACGCCGGCGTCGCGGAGCCCGACGCCCTGCACCAGGAACTCCACCGGTCCGTGGCGGCGCTGCACAACGTGAACCTGCAGCGCGTGGACCGGCTGACGATGGCCCACTCCATCGAGGGCCGGGTGCCGTTCCTCGACGTGGAGATGATCGACCTGGCCCAGCGCATCCCGTCGGACCTGAAACTCCGCCGCGACGGCGGCCGCACGGTCGAGAAGTGGATCCTCCGCAAGGCCTTCGAGGACCTCCTCCCGCACGACATCGTCTGGCGCCGCAAGGAGCAGTTCGACGAGGGCACCGGCACCGTGGACGTGCTCGCGGCGGGGCTGGAGCGGTTCATGCGCCGCGAGGACGCCCCAAACTACGCCTCGGCGCACGCGGAGGCCGACCTGCGGTCGCCCGAGGAGGCCGTCTTTCACCGGCTCCTGACGGAGGCGTACGAGGACCCGGCCCCCGTGCTGCAGAACGTGGCACGCTGGGCCGACCGTCCGGACCACGGCCGGCAAAGGGACGGGTGAAACGGCCGGCGCATGGTCCGCGCGGTGGGTCTCTGCACCCACCGCGCGGGAAAGGTCAAACCGGGTGTGCCACGGCGGGTCTTGCCCCGCCGTGATTCCGTCAGGGGGGCCCACGGCCGGACAAGGCCGGCCGTGGCACTCGGGTTTGCGTTGCGGCCTGGCGGGCGAGTCTTCGCCGAACGCTTACTCCACCCGGAACTCCTCCTTGCGGTGCTGCATGCTGTCGCGGAGGCGGTCGATGACGGCGGTGTGAATCTGGCAGATGCGGGTCTCGGAGAGGTCCAGGGCGGCCGCGATTTCCTTCATCGTCATCTGCTCGTAGTAATACAGGACCAGGACGAGGCGTTCCTTGCGCGACAGGTGCCGCGTGAGCATCTGCTTGAGGTCCTCGCGCAGGGCCTCGCGGTCGGGGCTCTTGTCGTCCTGCGGGGCGATCAGGTCGCCCCAGGTGGCTTCGTGCTCGCCCTCGCCGCCGGGCACCGCGTTGTCGAGGCTGGCCACCTGGACGGGCTCCGCCCGGCAGGCGACGCGGTGATAGTCGCCGGGCGACAGGTC
>JAWODB010000023.1:0-3964 GCA_046483505.1 Phycisphaerae bacterium | reverse complement strand
GTTCATCATCTGTAACCAACCCTTCCAGATAAACCCGACCAAGAGGTTTATTGTTATATTCGAGCGATATTTCGCACGATTTTTTTCCATTGCTGTTATATATTTTTCTGAAAAAATTGTCAAATACCAGTTTTGACTCATCTGAAAGCGCCAGGTTCGCCAGCACGTTCCCCCCGGCGCCCGGCTGCGGCCGGACGCGGACCACGTTCCAGACCGCCAGGCCCGTCTCGAGGGAGGTCTCCTCGATCGCCGGGTCGATCTCCAGGTACCGGTCGAGCGCCACGTCGCCGACGAGGGCGGCCCGCAGCGACGTGTACCGCGAGGTGATCTCCCGAAACCGTTCGGCGTTCATGGCGATCCTCTCTGCGTTCCCCCCTGTCCGGCGCATTCAGCCTACCGCGCGGTGGGTCTGGCGGCCCACCGCGCGATACATATCGCCGGGTGCCACGGACTCCCGCCCCTCGCGCCGGCACCCGTGCCACGGCGGGTCTTGCCCCGCCGTGATCTTCCCCCGTAAGCACGGCCGGACAAGGCCGGCCGTGGCACGGCTCCGTGCGCGTCTTCCCGCGCGGCGGGCAGTCTTGCCCACCGCGCGGTGCCCAGGACTGAGCACCGCGCGACACACGCTTTCGCGGCAGCGCGACAGCGTGCCACCCGCCGTATCCTTCCCCCGCAAGCACGGCCGGACAAGGCCGGCCGTGGCACACACGGCGCTTTACGTGCCCTTGCCGAAACAGACGACCCGCCCGTCCTCCAGCGACACGACGATGCGGCCGTCGCGGTCGACGGCCACGCCCCAGCGGACGGGCGCCGCGGGCAGCGGCCGGTGCCAGCGCTCGGCCTTTCCGCCCGTCGCCCGGGCCGCGAGGACCCAGGCGCCGCTGCGCTCCTCCGCGACGAGGTCCGCCTCGGCCGTCCGCACCACCGGTTCCGTCCACGCGACGGACCGGTCGAAGACGCGGGCCTCGGCCGTCGCGTACAGCGGCTGGCCGGTCACGCGGACGCGGCCGCCGTCCAGGACGAGTTCCCGTCCGCGCGGCGCCGGCGACGCCCATCCCTTCGGCGGCGCGGAAAGGCACGTGCCGTCGTCGGCGCGATAGACGCCCGGCGAGACGGCGTTGCCGCCCGCCAGGTACAGCCGGCCGTCGTGCAGCAGGAGGTCGCCCTGGGCGGCGACGCCGCGGTTCGAAAACGCATCGAGATGCCCCGACCTACTGTTCTGCCAGCGGACCGTGCCGGTGGCGGCGTCGAGGGCGTACACGTGCGTGCCGTCGAAGTTGTTGATCCCCGCCGCCAGGTACGCCGCGCCATCGGCCGTCAGGACGCCGCTCGAGACGGGCCACGTGGAGGCGAGCGCGCCGTAGAGGCGGATGCGCCGCTCGCGCGGGGCCGCCCGGAACCGCCACAGCCGCCGGCCCGTCGCCGCCTCGTAGCAATACGCCCAGCCGTCGGCGGAGCCGACGAGCGCCCGGCCGTCCGAGACGCTCGGCGGATACCGGACCGGCCCGCCCGTCCAGGCGGTCCAGCGCACCTTGCCGGTGCCGGCGTCGAGGGCGCGGACCCCGCCGTCCTCACCCGCCACGAACACCATCCCGCCGGCAGCCACGGGGGCCGTCGGACGGCACGGATGGGCCGGCGCGAACGTCCACCGGCGCTTGGGGTCCTTCGCGACCGCGACCTCGGTGGCGGCGGACCGTGCGGCGTCGCGGCGATAGACGGGCCAGTCGCCCGTCCGCACGTCGAGCGGCTTCACCTTGCCCCCGCCCGCCGCCGTCTCGAGGCGCGCGGTCTCCGTCGCCTTCGGGGCGAAGTCGAAATCGCCCGCCGGCCCGCACCCGATGACGCCGAACATCTGGAGGTTGCAGTCGCAGACCCACGGCACCCAGTGCAGGTGCCCGCCCGCCACGACCACGCCCACGTGGCACGAGGGGCGCATCGTCGAGATGTACTGGACGCGCCCCGTCGCGAGGTCCAGCCGCTGGCTCCCGCCCTGCGTCCGGAAGATGATGCCGTCCGGCGTCCCGACCGACCGCGTGCAGGCCCGGCGGCAGAGGTCGAAGTCCGCCAGGACCTTGCCGGTGACCGGGTCGAGCCGGTGCGTCAGGCCGGTGCTCTTCTGCGGACCGATCGTGTACAGGCCGTCGTCGCGGACCACGATGTGCAGGTCCTTGGCCGGGTACCGCCACAGGAAGCGGCCGTCCTCGGCCGAGACGGCCGTCAGGTGATTCACCTGCGGGCCGAGGAAGTAGACCGCCCGGTCGGTGCACCGCAGGTAGACGGTGCTCTTCCACCCGCCGACGTACCCGTGGCCGGGGCGGTACGGGCCGATCTTCTCGAAGAGGTCCCCGTCGTCGGCCTTCGTGCGGCGCCACACCTCCTTGCCGCTCGAGGCGTTCAGGCACGCCAGGTACTCGCCGAATCGGCAGACGTAGATGCGTCCGTTCTTCATGCAGACGGCGCGGCCGTCGACGGGCCGGTCCTCGCGATGGTGCCAGAGGACCTTCTTCGTCTCCGGGTCGATGGCGAGGAGCGTCCGGCCGAAGCCCCACTGGTACTCCGCGGCGTTGTAGCCCTTGGAGATGCCGTTCCACGGCCATCCGTGCTGCCCGCGGCGCCACTTCGCGTTCGGGTCGCTCTCCTCCTTGGGTCCGAGGAGGGCGAACAGGCGGCCGCCGGAGAGGGCCATCCATTTCCAGAACGGGCCGTCGGCGACCTCGGCGGGCGCGACGAGGCGGTCGCGGACCTCGCCGGTGGCGGCGTCGAGAACCAGGCACGCCTCGCTCGTGCCGAGGTACAGGCGATCGGGCGTCGCGACCATGGTGCAGCGGTCGACCATGATGCCGGGCTCCAGCGGCCGCCGCCAGAGGTGCGTGCCGTTGAAGGCATTGACGGCGAGCAGCGTGTTCATCCACGGCTCCTCGCGGCGGTGCCAGGCCACGTGGCCGAACGCCATGAACAGCCGGCCGCCCGCCGCCACCGCCGCCTGCGGGGCCGGCGCGTACCGCGGCGAGGCGACGTACTGCGTCAGGTACGGCGCCCGGGCCAGCCGGTCCTCGGTCTGCGGGTTGTTGTCCGGCCCGTGGTAGACGTGGGTCCAGTCGTCGGCGCCGTCGGGAGACGGTTTCGTGAGGCGCGTCGAGCCGAGGATCGCCGTGCCCTCCGGGCGGAGGACGCGGAGCACTTCCTCGCGCGGGGCGGCGCCGGCGCGGGCGGCGACGAGGACGTCGGCCACATTGTCCGCGAGGTGGATGCGGCCGAGCGGTCCCTCGCTGACGAAGACGCGCGCCCCCAACAGGCCCGCCTCGTGGGCGGCGCGGCGGGCGGCGCCGGCCGCGTCCGCACCCGCCACCTGGACGAAGACGGTCACGCCCTCGTCGGCGCGGGCCAGGCCGACGGCGGTGCGGCCGCCCTCATCGCCGAGGACGGCCACGATGCCGCGCGGGGCGCCGACGCACTCGAGTATCTCATCCGCCGACGCCCCGCCGGCGGGGGCCGATGGGGTCAGGCAGACAAGAAGCCCCAGCACCGCCAGCCGGACCGGCCTCGCACGGTGTGTCGGGGCGTATGCGGATTGCATGGCGGACCTCCTCGATGACCGGCATCCGATCCCGCACGTGCCACGGCGGGTCTTGCCCCGCCGTGCTCTTCCCGCTGAAGCACGGCCGGACAAGGCCGGCCGTGGCACGGACTCCCGGCCCTGGCGCCAGCGCACGTGCCACGGCGGGTCTTGCCCCGCCGTGCTCTTCCCGCTGAAGCACGGCCGTTGAGCCGGCGGCCGAAGGCCGCCGGTCGTCGACCTGCGGTCGACGGCTCAACACCGCTTTGCCGCGCTCGCGCACGTGCCACGGCGGGTCTTGCCCCGCCGTGCTCTTCCCGCTGAAGCACGCCCGTTGAGCCGGCGGCCGAAGGCCGCCGGTCGTCGACCTGCGGTCGACGGCTCAACACCGCTTTGCCGCGCTCGCGC
>JAWODB010000022.1:0-8002 GCA_046483505.1 Phycisphaerae bacterium | reverse complement strand
GGTCGCCCCAGGTGGCTTCGTGCTCGCCCTCGCCGCCGGGCACCGCGTTGTCGAGGCTGGCCACCTGGACGGGCTCCGCCCGGCAGGCGACGCGGTGATAGTCGTCGGGCGACAGGTCGAGGTGCTCGGCCATGTCGGCGTCGGTGGGTTCGCGTCCGAGTTGGCTGGCCAGTTCCTGCCGGGCCGTGTCCAGGCGCCGGTTCCGCCGGCGGACGCTTCTCGGCACCCAGTCGGACCGCCGGAGCGAATCGATGATGGCCCCGCGGATGCGGGCCGCACCGTAGGTCTCGAACTTCACGCCGCGGTCCGGCTCGAACGAGGCGATCGCCGCCCGCAGGCCCAGGATGCCCGCCGCGTACACGTCGTCCGGGTCCACTTCGGACGGCAGGCGGGCGCTGGCCCGGTCGGCCTGGTACTTGACGAGCGGCAGATAATGCTCCATCAGCGCATTGCGCGCGTCGTCGGAGCGGTGAGCGCCGTATGCCCGCCAGAGGTCGGCCACCTCGTCCTCTGTAAGTGTTTGGCCGCCGACGGGGGCAGCACGTGTGTGAGCGATCATCTCTGAGTCCCCTCCCGGCATCCCTCGCGCTTCAGGATCTCGGCGCCGTCGTCGGCGCCGCCTTCTGCGGCCGGGCGGCCTCGCCGAGCGTCTGCCGGAGCGTCTTGGCGAGGTCGCGGACGACCTCGCCCAGGGCCACCGGCTCGCGTTCGATGGCGCGGCGTCGGCTGAAGGCGAGGCCCCGGCCGGCCAGGGCGGCGGACCGTTCGGCCGCCTGGTGGATCTGCTCCACGTACGGCCGCAGCGGGTGCGACCCCTCCAGTTCCTGCCCCAGGCGGTCGCAGTAGCCCTGGACGATCATCAACTGGTTGTTGAAGTCGTGGGCCGACGCCGCCCGCCGGACGCCACCGGAGCAGGGTGGACCGCGTCTCGGGACGATGGCCGCGTCGGCCTGGCCGGCTCGTTGGCTGAGCCCATGAGTCCGATTCCGACTGGTTCACGTGTTCGGCGGAACGACATGCTTCCCAGCGCACCCTACAGTACTATCGGCATTTGCGTAAGTCGGGACTATCGGGAGAATCAGGGATTACGGACCCGCGTCAGGAGGATTCCGGGGGCAAGGGTAGGGGGAAACCGCTTGCGGTGCAACATCCGTCGCGTGCACCCCGTCAAAGAGGGAGCGGGCGACCCTGGGGGGAGAAGCCGCCCGCATCCCAGCGCAAGAGCCTGGTGCCGTCGTCTCCGGTGAAGAACCGGTTGCTCCGTGATTAGTATCGGATATACAGAGGAGGCGGCTCCATCAGGTATACTACTGATATTCGGCTCTCGGGTGGATGAGTTTTGCGTGCGCCGTTCGGCACGGCCGGCCTGGTGAAGGCGCGCAGGCCGGTACGGTGATTTCTCGGCGGGGGTCCGACCCCTCACTGCTGGACGTCCGTCAGCCCCTCGCGGATGGCGTATTTCGTCAGTTCCGCCACGTTATGGATGTCCAGTTTGTCCATGATGTGCTGGCGGTGGGTGTCGACCGTCTTCGTGCTGACGTGCAGGTGCCGCGCAATCTGCTTCGTGCCGTGGCCCTCGGTCAGCAGTTGCAGGACCTCCCGCTCGCGCGGCGTCAGGACGGAGCCGGTCGCCTCGGCGTCGGCGGCGGGGGCACGGACGTGGCTCTCGACGACGGCGTCGGCGACGGGCGGGCTGAGATACGTGTGGCCCCTCAGCACGGTCCGGATGCCGCGGACGAGATCCTCGAACGCCGAGTCCTTCAGCAGGTACCCGGAGGCGCCCGCCTTGAGCATCTCCGTGACGAACCGCCGGTCGGCGTGGACCGAGAGCGCCATGACCCGCGTGCCGGGGCACCGCCGGCACACCTGGCGGGTGGCCTCCATGCCGTTCAGGTCCGGCATCGAGATGTCCATGATGACGATGTCGGGCGCGAGGTCGCGGGCCAGGCGGACGGCCTCCCGGCCGTTGTCGGCCTCGCCGACGACGTCCATGTCGTCTTCCCGTTCCAGGAGGGCCTTCAGCCCGTCGCGGACGATCTTGTGATCGTCGGCCAGCAGCACCGTGGTCGCCATGGCATCTCCTCCGTGCCCTCAACCCTGCGGTTCCAGGGGGGCGGTCAGGGTGACGCGCGTCCCCTGTTCCGGTATCGACTGAATGTCGACGCTTCCTCCGAGGTAATCGATTCGTTCGCGGATGTCGAAGAGACCGAACCCGCCCCCCGGGCCGCCGCGCTCCCGGGCCGCCTCCGGGTCGAACCCCATGCCGTCGTCCTCCACGACGATGCGGACGTGGTCGTCGGCCCGGCGGACCGCCAGGGTGGCCCGGGTGGCGGCGGCATGGCGCACGACGTTGTGCAGCAGTTCGCGGGCCGACCGGTACAGGACGACGCGGACCTCCTCCGTCAGGGCCAGCGGGCCGGCCTCCTCGGCCGCCCGGCGCTCCGTCACGTCCTGGGCCGTACCGAAGGCCCGCACCACCGTTCCGTCGGGCCGCGTTTCGGTGGTGCCGATGGCGTGCATCCACCGCATGTCGCCGTCCGGGCGGAAGAGGCGGAACTCGATGTCGAACGGCGTGCCGTCGCGGCTCGCCCGGCCGACGGCCTCGTTCAGAGCGGGCCAGTCCTCCGGGTGGATGTACCGCTCGTGTTCCTCGAAGGTGGGTTCGGTTCCTTCGGGGTCCAGGCCGAAGATACGGAAGATCTCGGCCGACCACGTCGGCGTGCCCTCTTCCGGGACGAGTTCCCAGTGGCCGACATGGGCCACCCGTTGGGCTTCGGCGTGCAGGCTCTCGGAGGCCTGGAGGGCCCGTTCGCGCTCGTGCAGGACGGCCTCCGCCTTCCGGCGCCGCGCCACGTGCCGCGCCAGCGCCCCGCCCAGGACCAGCAGCGGCAGCAGAATCAGCGACCGGACGTACAGTTCGTGCGGCGGCACGGACAGGATCAGCAGGTCGGGGAAGGAACCGAGGCCGAACACGTAGGCGTCGATCGTGGCGTCGGCGACCCAGAGGGCCAGGCCGATGCCCACGAACAGCAGAAACAGACGTGTCCCAGCCTTCATCGACCCCACCCGCGGCAGCAAGCGCCGATGTGTTCCCCCCGGTGCTAATCAACGGGCAGTCGCTCGACGGCCGTCCCCGGCGAAGTGAAGTCGGAACGGCCTTGTTTGTCGGGACAATGTGTATCGTGCAGTAGTTCGAAGCGGGCTCAGGGCGGCGCAATCGCCCGTTGCTTACACTATAGCATAGAGGGGGACGAATTCAAGGACCCATCGGGATAATCCCGACACCCGGTTCGGGTCAGAAATCTACACGGTCGCTGCGTCGGGAAACGTCATTTGCCGCACCGCCGCCAGCACGTCCTCGCCGAGCACGCCCGCCCGGAAATCCGTCCGCCTGTCCTCCGGCACGAGGCCGAGGACGGGGGCGCCGGTGACCCGCTGGATCTCGTCCGGGTTCGTCAGTTCGGCCACGTCCTCGGTGTCGCGGTTGTAGCGGTTGATGACGACGCCGGCGACCGCCAGCCGCCGCGACCGCAGCACCTCCACCGTCATGGCCGTGTGGTTGATCGTCCCCAGGCCCGGCCGCGCCACCACCAGCACGGGCAGGTTGAAGCGGCGGGCGAGGTCGGCCGCCGTCTGCCGCGGCGTGACCGGGCACAGCGCCCCGCCGATGCCTTCAATGAGCATGATGTCGTGGGCTCGCCGCAGACGGTGCCAGGACGTCCAGACGGGGTGGAGGTCGACCTCGCGTCCGGCCCGGGCGGCGGCGACCGTCGGGGCGAGGGGCTCGGCGAAGCGGACGGGCGAGATCGCCTCCAGCGGTTCCGGGGCGTCGGCCACCTTCGCGAGGAACTCCGCGTCCGGCGACACGAGGCCTTCCCGCCGCCGCTCGCACCCCGTGGCGACCGGCTTCATCACGCCCACGTCCGTGCCGCGCGACCGCAGGACCGCCGCCAGCGCGCCCGTGACGATCGTCTTGCCGACGCCCGTGTCCGTGCCCGTGATGAAGTAGCCGGCGGTCATGGCTCGGTCGCCTCGGCGATGCCCTCGGCGACGGCGCCCGTCAGGCGGTCCACGTCGTCGCGCGTGACGCAGTACGGCGGCATGAGGATGACGACGTCGCCGAGGGGCCGAATCCAGACGCCGCGCGCGACGGCCGCCTCGCAGGCGCGCGCGGCCCGGTGCTCGCCCGGCGGGTAGGGCCTGCGCGTGGCGCGGTCGGCCACCAGTTCGATGCCCACCATCACGCCCCGCTGCCGGACCTCGCCCACGTGCGGCAGGTCCGAGAGCGGCGCGAGACCCTCGGCCAGGCGGTCGGCGATTTCGCCGACGCGCCCGAGAACGCCGTCCGTCTCGAAGAGGCCGAGGCTCGCCACCCCCGCCGCGCACGCCAGGGCGTTGCCCGTGTACGTGTGCCCGTGGAAGAACGTCCGGTACTCGGCGTACTCGCCGAGGAACGCCTCGTAGACGCGCTCGGTAGCCAGGGTGGCCGCCAGCGGCAGGTACCCGCCGCTGATGCCCTTGCCGAGGCAGAGGATGTCCGGCCGCACGCCCTCGTGCTCGCAGGCGAAGAAGCGGCCCGTGCGGCCGAAGCCGGTGGCGACCTCGTCGGCGACGAGGAGCACCCCGTGCCGCCGGCAGGCATCCGCGACGCGCCGCAAGTAGCCGTCCGGATGGGTGATCATTCCCGCCGCCCCCTGGACGAGCGGTTCCAGGATGACGGCGGCCGTCTCGTCGGCATGCGCGGCGAGCAGGTCCTCCATCGCCGCGGCGCACGCCAGTCCGCAGGTGTCCGGCTCCTGGCCCAGCGGGCACCGGTAGCAGTACGGGGCGGGGGCGGCGAGCGTCTCGAACAGCAGCGGCCGGTACGTCTTGTGGAACAGGTCGATGCCGCCCACGCTCACGGCCCCGAGCGTGTCGCCGTGGTACGCCTCGTCCAGGTGGACGAAGCGGGTTCGCTGGGGCCGGGGCGGGTCGCACTGCCGCCAGTACTGGAACGCCATCTTCAGGGCGATCTCGACGGCGGTGGCCCCGGCGTCGGAATAGAACACACGAGTAAGTCCCTCCGGGGCCCGGTCGACGAGCCCCGCCGCCAGTTCGATGGACGGCGGCGAGGCCAGGCCCAGCAGCGTCGAGTGGGCGATGCGGCCGAGTTGCCGCCGCACCGCCTCGTCGAGTTCCGGCCGCCGGTGCCCGTGCAGGTTGCACCACAGGCTCGAGACGCCGTCGAGGTACCGCCGGCCGTCCGTGTCGATGAGGTACGCGCCCTCGCCGGCGGCGATGACGATCGGTTCGCCCTGGACCCAGTCCGCCATCTGCGTGAACGGGTGCCACAGGTGGGCCCGGTCGAGGCGGCAGAGGCGGGATGTCGCGTCGGCGTCGCCGGTCATGACGCGCTCACGGAGCGGGCGGCAGGTGGACGGCGACGGGCGTGCCGATGCCCGCCGCCAGCCGCACGGCCGCGCTCTGCTGGTTCACCGCCACCTCCACCAGCCCCGCGCTGCCGACGTAGGCGAGCAGGATGCCGGGCGGGACGTCGCAGTAGGCGCGGCAGAGGCCGCGGACCACCGCCCCGGAGACGCGGATCTCGACCCGCGAGGTGTCGCGCGCCTCGAGCATCGTCCCCGCGACGTTTGTCACGAGGTTCCCGAACGGGTCGACGTAAAGCACCCGGCCGCGGATGGTCCCGCCGTCGCGCTCGGGCAGGGGCAGGTCCACCCGGTCGAAGTCGTCGATGCGGGGACCGAGGGAATCGAGGTCCACGCCGCCGGCCAGGGCCGCCGCCAGCGGGGCGAAGACGTCGCGCCCGTGGAACGTGCTGGAGACGTCGCGGCGGTAGTGCGTCTCGTCCTCGACGGCGGCGACCGCGGCGGGACCGGCGTCCGGCCCGAAGAGGCGTCGGCCCTGGGCGACCAGCGTCAGGATGCCGTTGTCCGGGGCCACGTACCAGTGGCCGTCGGCCTCCGCCGCCAGCACCCGCCGCGTGCCGCCCACGCCCGGGTCGACGACCGTCAGGTGGACGGTCCCCTCGGGAAAGGCCGGGACCGCCGCCGCCAGCATGAACGCCGCCGTCCGCACGTCGTGCGACGGGACGCCGTGCGTCAGGTCGACGAGGACGGCATCGGGCTGGCGGCCGAGGATGACGCCCTTCATCTGCGACGGGTACGTGCTCTCGACGCCGAAGTCCGTCAGCAGCGTGATGATCTTGGCCACGGTGCACCTCCTTCTGCGGCGCCGATTATCGGGGCGGGCCGGGGGCGGGTCAAGAGAAGGGCGGTCCGCGGCGTTGACCCGGCCGCCGTCCGCCGGTAGCATGGGGCCGCCCGAGATTCGGAGGTGCCCTGTGCCGCGACGTGCCTGGTGTGCCGCGACGGTCGGCGCGATGATGCTACTGGGCGGCTGCACGGCGCAGCCGCCAGCGCTTGCCCCGGCGGACCTCCCGCCGTTGGCGATAACGGACCTCGCGCCGGAGGGGCCGGAGACGGGGCCGCAGGCCGAACCGCCGGCGCGCCCCTCGTCCCCGCCGGCCGCCCCGTCCGCGGCGTGGCCCGAGCGGGTCGTCCTCGGCCGCAGCGTCGAGGGCCGGCCGCTCGTCCTCTACCGCTTCAGCCGATGGGGCGGGGGGACGCTCGTCATCGGCGGCATCCACGGCAACGAGCCGACCAGCGCCGAGGTGGCCGGGCGCCTCGTCGCGATGCTCGCCGAGGACCCGGACGGCTGGGACGACGCGCCCGTGGCCGTCCTGCCCCGCGCCAATCCGGACGGCCTGGCGTGCGGCACGCGGGTCAACGCACGGGGCGTGGACCTGAACCGCAACTTCGCGGCCGCCAACTGGGCGGTGCGCCGTCCCGGTCGCGCCACGTACGGCGGTCCGCGGCCGGAGAGCGAGCCGGAGACGCGGGCCATCCTGGAGGCCATCGCGATGACGGCCCCGGCGCGGATCGTCTCCATCCACTCCATCGGCGACGGGCGGGAGTGCAACAACTTCGACGGCCCGGCCGAGTACCTCGCCCGGGCGATGAGCGCCGAGAACCGGTACCCCGTCGTGGCGAGCCTGGGGGCCTGTCGCGGCAGCCTCGGCAACTGGGCCGGCGTGGACCGCGACGTGCCCATCCTCACGCTGGAACTGCCGCGCGACGCGCCCGGCCCCGAGGCGTGGGCGCGGAACCGGTCGGCCCTGATGCGGGTGATCCGGCCCGAGACGGACGCGGCGCGCCTGGCGGGAGAACCGCTTGAAATGACCGGTCGGACATCATACCATGAGGCACACGAGTCACCGAACAAGGATGCGATGGGGGGCCGATGATGACACGCTTCACGCCTGTACGCTTCGTTCTGTTCGTGACGCTGATCCTTGCGGCGGCGGGGCAGGCCCCGGCGGCCGCGCCCGACGAGGAGCCGTCGGCCGACGCCTCCGCCGGGGTGCGCCTCTCGCAACTGAAGGAGGCGGCGGCAACGGACCGGCTCAGCGACCGCCTGCTCGGCCTGTTCCGCGACTACACGGCCGCCCGCGTCCGCGAGGCGTACGTGCCGGACCGCATTCCGGAACCGCTCTGGACGTGGGTCCTCGGCCACCAGGACCTGCGCGACGCGGTCCTCCTCGGCCTGCATCCGACGTCGGACGTGGACGTCCGCATCCTGGACCGCGTGGCGGCCCTGCGGAAGGCGTTCCCCGAGAAGGTCGAGACGTACCCCCACCTGGCGCTCGCGTTTGCGATGGTTTACGGGACGGCCGGCGAGAAGTCCGTCCGCGAGCCGCGCCTCGGATGGGTGGGCGATGAGCGGCCGATCCCCTCGATGGAGGAGTCGTTCCAGGATTACGTGGACCACGCGGGCGGCATGAAGATCCCGCTGGGCCAGATGCCCTGGCCGCTCCTGGTCTACGTGGCCGACAACGACCTGCCCCTGGAGGAGCGGAATTGGGTCCGCAGCCGGTACGGGGCCAAGCCGCTGAGCGAGTTCAGCCGCATCTATTACGACCTGGAGTACGATTTCGACAAGCGGC
>JAWODB010000247.1:0-12099 GCA_046483505.1 Phycisphaerae bacterium | reverse complement strand
GCGGGGGGTCACGGTCGGCCCTCGGTTTCTGATGCGTGGCGGCTCTCCGTACCCGTCGCGCCCATCTGAAATCGGGGCTTAGAGCGCGGGGGGTACGGAGACCCGCCGCGCACAAAGTGGCGCTGGCCTACTCTTTCTTCTCTTCCGCCTCGTCGTGTTCGAGCACCTCGTCCACGAGGCCGTACTCCTTGGCCTCGGCGGCGGAGAAGTAGCGGTCGCGTTCGGTCTCCTCGCGGATCTTCTCGGGCGGCTGGCCGGTGTGCCTGGCGAAGAGGCCGATGAGGGTCTCCTTGTCGCGGAGGACCTCCTTGGCGGCGATTTCGATATCGGCCGCCTGCCCGCCCACCTCGCCGGCCGGCTGATGGAGCATGACCTTGGCGTGCGGCAGGGCGTAACGTTTCTCCTTCGTCCCGCCCGCCAGGAGCAGGGCGGCCCCGCTCGCGCACAGGCCGATGGCGTACGTCGCCACGGGGGCGTCCAGGAACTGGATCGTGTCGTAAATGGCCATCGTGCTCGAGACGTACCCGCCCGGCGAGTTGATGTACAGGCTGATCTCCTGGTTCTTCTTCTCGCTCTGCAGGTACAGCAGTTTCATGACGACGTTGTTGGAGACCGCGTCCGTGATCACCCCCTCCAGGAACACGATGCGGTTCTCGAGCAGCAGGTCCGACAGCGTCAGGAACCGCTGCTGCTGGTACGGGGGCATCCGGGCGTCGATGGTCCGGGCCAGGCGGCCCGACGGGTCGAACGGATGGGGCATGGCGCTCTGTGTCCTTCCGGGCATGGGCTCGCGGGCGCCGCGACCGGGGCGCCGGGTCAGGTGGACTCCGGCGCCGCGTCGTCGCCGGACGCTTCGGGGTCGCCTTCCGCCTCGTCGTCGGAGGCCTCGGCCTCGCCTTCGGCGGCGTCCGATTCGCCGGCCGCCCCGGCCGTTTCCTCCGCCGGCGCTTCGCCGGTGGCGCGGTCGAGGAGCGTGCGGATGACCTTGTCCTCCAGGATCTGGGCCCGCAGCGAATCGAGGCCCCCGGACTCCTCCATCTCCTCGCGCAGGTGATCGGCCTTCCGGCCGTACTGGACCGCCATGAACCGGACGCGGGCGTCGACCTCGGCGTCGGTCACCTCGATGCCCTCCTGTTTGGCGATGGCATCCAGGATGAAGTGGAGCCGCAGGTCGCGGGCGGCCTCGTCGCCGGTGGCGGCGGCGATCTCGTCCATGTGCGCTTCGAGTTCGTCGGCCGGCACGCCGCGGTACTGCATGCTCGTCAGCCGCCGCTGGAGCAGCCGGTTGGCGTGACGGCTGACGAGGTCCTCCGGCAGGTCGAACTGGATCTGCTCCAGGAGCCAGTCGCGGACGGCCTCCTCGCGGGCCTCGCGGAAGTCGGCCTCGCTCCGGGCCTCCTGCCGCCGGCGGATCGTGGCCCGAAGCGACTCCATGTCCTCGTGGTCCGTGGCCTCGAGGAGGTCCTCGTCGCTCGGCAGCCGCAGACGCTGCACCTCGTTCACCTTGACCGTCAGGTCGGCCTCCTGGCCGCGAACGTCCTCGTTGTCGGCCTCCTGGCCGATGGTGATGGTGGTTTCCTTCGTCTCGCCGGCCGTGGCGCCGGTCAGGAGGTCGGGCAGCTGGGGCAGGCGGATGCCCTCGATGGCCACCTCCCGCACGGGCAGACGGACGTTCTGCCGGTCGACGACCATCACCTCGCCGGCCTGGATCGTCAGGTCCGCCACGACGAGGTCGCGCTCTTCGGCACCCTCGTCCTCGCCGACGGGCTGGAGCGTGCCCTGCTGCTCGCGGAGGCGCTCCAGGGCCGCCTCGACGGTCTCGTCGGTCACCTCGGGCCGCTCGACCTCGTCGACGGGAATCTTCGAATAATCGTCCGGCAGGTCGAACTCGGGCCGGACCTCCAGGTCCACCGAGAAGGTCATGGGCCCCTCGTCGGGCAGTTCGATCTTCTCCGGGTCGATGTCCGGCTCGCCGACGACGTCGAGCTGCTGTTCCTCCAGGACCTTCTCGAACGCCTCGGAGACGAGTTTGGCCCGCACCTGCTCCGTGACGGCGTCCTTGAAGCGGCGTTCGATGAGGCGGCGCGGGGCGTGGCCCGGCCGGAACCCCGGCACGAACGCCTCGTGCTCCAGTTCGGAGAACCGCTCGTCGAACTTGGCCTCGATCTCCTCCCGCGGGATGGTGATCGAGAGCCGCTTCTTGCAGGTGGCTATGGTCTCGACGTTCACGTCCATGCGTGCACCGCTCCTCGCTTCTCGTCCGGCGCGGCCGCCCTCGTCGGTCCGCCGTCTCCCGCCCCGTAACGGAGTCCCATAAAAAAAGCGGGCTCCTGCGGACCCGTACCGCGGTCGTCGCCGAGCCGCTGTCGCAGCCATCCGAATGGAGCGGGCGATGGGATTTGAACCCACGACATCAACGTTGGCAACGTTGCGCTCTACCCCTGAGCTACGCCCGCTCGCTGCCCTGGCGAGGCCGGGACCACCCTTGCGGGCCCACCGACCACCTCAGGCGTTCAAGTATACCCTTGCGGCAGGGGGATGCAACCCAAAATCCACGGGCCGGGGTGCTGCTGCGGCAAGCCCAAAGAAGGGGCCAGCCAGTCACCTGTCGTAAGGCTTCTCCGCGATTTGCTGAAGCAGTTGAACCAGAAGGTATACTTCGCTGGACGGGTCCTTCCGACAGACGTCCGTCTCGTGCTGCCACTGGGTTTTCATGATGTGCTCCGCATGGCTCACGGCGTTATCAAGACGCCCCGCAATCTGCTGGAACACATCGGGGTCACCCTTTTGGTAGCCGGGCAAGTGGCCCCGGAGCTTGCGGATAACCTGCTGGCAGTCCTGGAAGGAACTACCGACTCGCTCGAAGTGCAGGAGAATCCAGAACTCGAAACAAGGATTGGAGAGGGCCAACGTGATTCTGTTCTGCGTCGCCATATCAAGCGCCTGAGGCAACTGACGATTCCTGCCGAACTTCTCCACGTCCAGCACACACCACGCCTCATCGTAAGGCACCTGAACGCCGCTCTTCCTGGCGCCCTTGGAGCGTTCTTTTCGCCGCTTAATGGCCTCCTGCACTACGCTGACCGGGTCGCTCCCGCATTCGTCCCCGATTATCTCAACCTCGACCGGCTGCAACCGGAGGCTCTTGCAAAGGGATCTGAAATACTGCGGCTCGGTCTTGCCTCCTTCGCAGACAATCAGGACACAGGAACGTGGTGCACGGCGTCCCTTCCCGCGCCTCAACTGTCTCTTTGTGCGGGGCTTACGACTCATTCAGATCGAAGTCCCCAAATACCGGCAGCGCGCCGTATCGGCCCGCAAGGTAACCCTTCTGCAATGCCTCTCCCTTGCGCGGCTTGTATTCCAAGAGGGGGTACAAGTGCGTAGCACCTTGCGAATCCTTCTCTGTCATCCAGATTTGATCCCTCCGAAGAAGACCAGGGTCAAGAAGGGTCACGTCATGGGTAGCAAAGACCAGCTGGGCATTGCGTCTGTTAAGCTCCGGCCTCTGGAAAAGCTCCACCAGTTTACGGCTCAACAAAGGATGCAGACTTGCTTCAAGTTCATCGACAAACAGCACTGCTCCGCGCTCAAGTGTGTCTAGAAAAGGGCCAGCCAAGCCAAAAAGCCGCTGAGTTCCTCTGGATTCCTCATCAAGAGGAAAAGCAATGGCAGCGTCTCTCGCCATCGCGGGGTGAAGAAAGGTGGTTGAGAACAACGTAACCGTTTTGCCTACCTCTGCAAGCAGTGGCTTTGCCTCATCGCGGAGCCGCCTTTCCGCCTCTTCTCTAGGCACCTCTTCTTCCTCAATATTGAAGCCATGGATGCCGAAGTCGGCATCGCGAAGAAGTCTGACCAGCCTGGCCTTGAAGTCCCTGTTCTTAGAAGACCTATGAGCCGTGTATGAGATGGCGCGCTCAAGCGGGTATTCAGGCAACCATAATCCCAGTGTATCGTCAAACCAGTTGAGAACAGGGGCCAGTTGTTTGTGATTGAGCTTGACTGCAACCGACAAGAAAAGCGAGTTCGGCCTTGTAAAATCGGCCAATCTCTCGTTCTGCCCTTTAAGGTTAGGCCCAAAATACCAGTCCGATTCTCCCGAAACTAAGGTCCTTTCGAACCACCTTTGGGCCCTGCCCTTAGGGAAGGCCATGAGCCACTCTGAAGATATGCGCTCTCGCGTAAGGCTAAACCCGTACTGGTAGCGGACTCCGCTGAGTAGGAACGTGACCTCGAACTCGCTAGGCTCATGCCCCGCTCCGTTATCGAGGGCAAAGTGTTCAGCCCTTATACGATCACTTGGCTCCAGCTCGCCCGATTCCAGCACCATGCCCTGCATGAAGCTAAGAGCCTTTGCAATATTGCTCTTTCCTGAAGCATTGGGACCATAGATTGCAGCCGCCTTCAGGAGTTTCACGCGACCGGTATCAAAGAGACTAAGTTGGTGCTCCTTGTCGCTACTGGCCACCAGGCTGAGTACTTGCTCGTCGCGGAATGAGCGGTAGTTCTTGAACCTGAATTCGATCAGCATTCTTCGGCCTCCTCCCAGTCAAGGCCGGATTCTCGCAGGTTTCCTGCGCGAAGCAAGGAGAAACTGCTTCGATGCCCAGATTGCGCGAACAATGCTATCAGCGACTGGCCTCGGCCGAGATGACCTCGAAATGCGCTCATCGTGGCTCGGCCGGCCCCAGGTACGCCGCCAGGATGCGCCCGAGGATCTGCTTGCCCCGCGTGTTCGCGTGGACGGCGTCGCGCTGGTACCACGCCCGCGGGCGCGGCGAGCCGGCCAGGTACGCTTCCCACGCCGCCCTGAGGTCCAGGTACTCCACGCCTTCCTCGGCGCACATCGCTTCGAGCCGCCCCGGCCAGCCGCGGAAGACCTCCGCCACCACCGCCGCCGGCAAGCCCGTGCGGACCTCCATGTCCTCCTGCATCCAGGCGAGCGAGACGATCGCGCCGGACAGGACCCACACGTCGGCGTCGCCGGCGGCCCGTATCTGCCGGACGCAGTCGCGGACGGCCTCGGCGTCGCACCCGTGGCTGATGCCCGCGATCATCACCAGGTCCGGCCCGTGCCGCAGCGCGTACTCCCGGAGGCGGTCGCCCTGGCGATAGAACTCGCACCCCGTCCCGCCGCGGACGCTCGTGACGACCTCCGGGGGCGCCCCCGGCCAGGCGCGGGCCACGAGCACCTCGAACAGGCTGTGCGACAGGTCGTTGGCGATCGAGTCGCCCAGGACGACGACCCGCACCGTCTCGCCCGCCGCCAGGGCCGTCATCGTGCGAGGCAGGTACCGGTGCCGGTCGGCCGGCGGCTCCTGCGCCAGCGGCGGGAGCAGGGCGTAGACGGCGTCGGCCCAGGCCGCCACCGCCTCGGCATCGACGGGGGCGAGATGGACCTCGTCGACGGCCACCGGCCCGCCGCCGGCCGCGAACCGCAGCCGCATCTCCCCCGCCTCGGCGTGGGCGCGGAGGCAGACCTCGGTGGCATCCCAGCGGGTCGGGGCGTAGAGGCTGTCGTAGCACCCGGCCGCGACGGCCTCGCCGCCCGCGCCCTCGAAGACCGCCCCCCAGGTCCCTTCGTGGGACGCCGCCGAGCGGAACCGCAGGCGGTAGTACCCGAGCGGCTCGACGGGCACGGCGGGCGACTGCCAGTAGCCGCGGCCGACCCGCAGACACCGCGACCCGGCCGCCCCGCCGCCCGTCCACGCACCGTCCGGGACGGTGCCGGGCGCGGCCCGGAGCCTCCACCCGGCGGCGACGGGATCGGCCTCGAAGTCCGTCTCCAGGACCGGCGGCGGCTCGAACCAGCCGCAGCCCCCGACCGCGGCGGGGAGGACGAGGAGCAGGATGGCGAGCGGGCGAGGCATCGCCGCCAGCATAGCATCTGCCCTGCCGGCCGCAAGGCGCCTTGCCCGCAACCGTCGCGGCCGCTAGAATCCCCGACAAGGCAAGGACAAAACGCTGTCATGCTGAGGAGGCCCTGTGGCCGACGAAGCATCTCGCCGTGGCTTTGGTCTTTCTGGCTGTCCGCACGGCGAGATCCTTCGCTCCGCTCAGGATGACATCACGGCGTAGCGGGGGACGCACCATGGCCGGCCTGTTCGACTTCCTCCGGCGAGACGCCGGCGACGGCGCCGAGACCGCCCGCCAGCGGACCGGCCGTCGCGGCGAACGGGCCGCCGAACGGTATCTGAAGCGGCACGGGTACCGCATCCTCGCCCGCAACGTCACGTACCGGCAGGGCGAGGTGGACCTGGTGGCCCGCGAGAAGGCCAGCGGCACGGTCTGTTTCGTCGAGGTCCGCAGCCGCCGCCTCGGCAAGAACGAGGACGCCGTCGTCGAGCCCGAAGCGACGGTCACCCAGCGGAAACGCCGCCGCATCACCTCGGCCGCCAAGACGTTCCTGGCCCGGCGGCGTGCCCGGGGCGAGGCCGTCCGGTTCGACGTCATCGCCGTCCGCTTCGCCGCCGACGGCCGCGGCCGGCCGGACGTGCGGCACTATCCGGGGGCGTTCGACCATCAGGGTAAACTGCTTTGAACGGCTGTCATCGGTCATTCGTCATTGGTCCTTTTGACTGCCGTTGACTTTGGACTCGCTGTCGTGACTTTGGACTTTGGACTTTGGACTTTGGACTGCCTTTATGCCTTTCCCCGCCATCGACAGCCACGCGCATCTGACCGACGCCCGCCTCGCCGGCGACCTGGCGGCCGTCTTGGACCGCGCCCGCGCCGCAGCGCTCGACGCCGTCATCACCGTCGGCACGGAGCCGGGCGAGATCGGGCGGGTGGCGGAACTGGCGCGCCGCGAGCCGATGCTCTATGCCGCCGTCGGCTTCCATCCGCACGTGGCCGCGCGCATCAAGGCCGTCGACTGGCCCGTGCTGGAGGAGGTGTCCGGGCGGCCGGAGGTCGTCGCCCTCGGCGAGTTCGGCCTCGATTACCATTACGAGCATTCGCCGCGGCCGGCCCAGCGGGAGGTCTTCGCGGCGGGGGTGCGGATGGCGGCCGAGCGGAACCTGCCCCTGGTCATCCATTCCCGCGAGGCCGACGCCGACACCCTGGCCGTCCTCGACGCCGCCCCGGCCCTGCCGCGCGGCGTGTTCCACTGTTTCACGGGGACGGCGGAGTTCGCGGCCGAGGCGCTCGACCGCGGGTTCCACGTCTCCTTCAGCGGTATCGCGACGTTCCCGAAGTCCGAGACCGTCCGCGAGGCCGCCCGCCGCGTGCCCCTGGAGCGCCTGCTCGTCGAGACCGACGCCCCGTACTGCGCCCCCGTGCCGATGCGGGGCCAGACGAACGAGCCGGCATTCGTCGTGCACGTCATCCGGTGCCTGGCGGAGGGGCGGGGCCTCTCGGAGAACGACGTGCGGCGGATCACGCGGCGAAACGCCTCCCGCCTCTTCGGCCTGCCGCTCGCCGAAGGCGACCGCACCGTCGTCTACCCCATCCGCCGGAGCCTTTACGTCAACCTGACGAACCGGTGCACGAGCGCGTGCACCTTCTGCCCCCGGGCCGACGAGGCGGCCGACCTCGTGGTCAAGGGCCACGACCTGCGCCTCGACCGCGAGCCGGAGGTCCACGAGGTCGTCGCCGCCCTGGAGGCCGCCCGCCCCGAGAACTACACCGAGGTCGTCTTCTGCGGCTTCGGCGAGCCGACGCTGCGCCTCGACGTTCTGAAGCGTGTGGCCCGTGAGGTCAAACGCCGGTGGGACCTGCCCGTGCGGCTCGACACGAACGGCCACGGGTCGGCGATTGCCGGGCGCGACATCGCGGAGGACCTCGCGGGCCTCGTGGATACGGTCAGCGTCAGCCTGAACGCCGCCGACGCCGCGACGTACGCGCGGCTGTGCGCGCCGACGATTCCGAATGCGTTCCAGACCGTGTGCGACTTTGTCCGGGCCGCGAAGGGGAAGATTCCCGAGGTCCGCGCCACGGCCGTGGCCGTCCCCGGCCTGGACGTGGCGCCGGTGCGGCGGCTGGCGGAGGAGGACCTGGGCGTCCCGTTCCGCGTGCGGGAGTACAACGAGGTGGGGTGAGCGATGCGCCGGGTGTCACGGATTGCTTGCCTCTGCACGCCGAGGCCCTCGATTGTCATCTCGACCGAGGCGGCGACCTTGCGCAAGCGAGGTCGGCGGCGAGCGGAGAGATCTCGCCTCGAACGTCTACCGGAAACGGCACAACGACCGCGGCGAGATCCCTCGGCTCGGCTGCGCCTCGCTCGGGATGACATGGGAGGCATCCGCCGGCACGCATGCGCCGGTTGATGCGCGACCTCGCGCATTTCCGATTTCGCATCTTCGATTTCCGCTCTCGCCTCCGTCCCTCGCCGTACAGGAGGCATTTGCGTTGTCGGTAAGACGTTGTCCTGAGGCAGGTTGGCGGCGGCGGTAATTTGTGTTGCCCCCATCGGATCGGGCCTCAGGGCGCAGGGAGGGGGATGGGGGCCGGCGGGCCGGGGAATTGGCCCCACGAAAAAAGTGGCGATCCCGGGCCTGGGTGATAAGATGTTTGCGGCAACAAATATCCATCCCCCAGGAGGAATCGCCGATGGCCATCCTACCACAGAAGCCGCTGTTTTCCTGGAAAAATCTGGAGACCCTGGACGACCTGCACCGGCTGCGTCTGGTGCTGAAGGCGATGCCGGACGAGCCGTTGATGCGTCTGCTGGAACGCGCCCGCGGCCGGGGCCGGGACGATTACCCGGGGCGTCCGGTGTGGAACTCGCTGCTGGCGGGGGTGGTGCAGGAGCATCCGAGCGTGGAGAGCCTCCGCCGGGAACTGGCGCGGAACGCCTCGCTGCGCCAGGCGTGCGGGTTCGACCTGCTGAAGGGCCTGGTCGGGGCCGCCTAGCCCGGCCGGGCACCCATCCCGGCTCCCCATCGGCCATCCGGGCGATGTGAGTCTGCGCCGCGGTCTCCGCTCGCCTCCCTACCACCGCCTCCACCCCCTGAACCCCCCGCTCCACCCCGCCCCGACTGCCCCGCCTCCACGTCCAAGAGGCCACAGCGCAAATGGCTCGACCGACACGCGCTTGACAGGCGGCCGCCGGGGCGCATAATGGGGAGGACTCGGAAGCCCCCGGCGTGCGGCTGGAAGCGCCGGGAGCGAGAAGGCTCGGGATGGGACTCCAAGGGGGTCGCGCGTGCGTGACCCCCATGACGAGCAACGGGCCCGCGGCCGGGTCGGAGATGCCGGACGGCGACACTCACGCCGCCTCCGGCCCCGACGAGAGGGCTTTGGCCCGACAACACCGTATTCGGGGCGTGGCGCAGCCTGGAAGCGCGCTTGACTGGGGGTCAAGAGGTCGCTGGTTCAAATCCAGTCGCCCCGACCAGACCGCGAAGAGAGCCGTTCGGCGAGAACGTCGAACGGCTTTCTCTTTGTCAGGACTAGACTTACGTCGCTCAAGGTACGGTTCAAACTGACGCACTCCAGAACCTCGCGACGATACCGCCAGTTTGAACCGTGCCAGATATCCACCAGATGCTGGCTGAAATCAAAGAGCCCCAGGGCCCGCTCTCCCAGCAACGGGTCGTCGAGACCCGCCTCGTCCAACTGCTTCTCCACCTCTTCCTGCTGGGCCTTCAACTCCGCCGACTTGGCCGTGAAGGCCGCCTCGTCGATGGCTCCACCCAGGTAACCGTTCAACAGCCGGTCCAGCATGTTGGCCAGTTCCGTCTTCCGCTTCGCCAGCCGCTTGCGGCGCTGGTCCGCAATAGCCGCCGCGTCCTCGCTGGCGGTCGCCAGGCGGTCGCGCAACCACTGAGCCGCCTCGGGCGTTGGCATCCTCATCGCCTCGAACTCGCGCAGGATGGCGGCCTCGACGTCGGCCTCGCGCCAGCGGACGCGGGGATGGTCCTCGGGCGGGTGGTTGTTGGCACACCGGTAGTACACGTGGGTGTTGCGGCTGCCGTCCCGTAGTTTGCGGCGTATCTGCTCGCCCGTCATGGCATACCCGCAGCAGGCACACCTCAGAATGCCCCCGGAGAGCATGATCTCGGGGGTGCCGGTCCGGCGGCTCTTGCCCTGCAGGATGTCCTGGCAGGCCTCGAAGCAAGAACGCTCGATCAGGAGGCGGTACTTGCCCTGGTAGACCTTGCCGTTGCGGTGCAGCTCCCCGATGTAGAACCGGTTGTTCAGGATGTAACTGATGGTCGTCGGCGTGAACCGCGGTTGGCTCGGCCGGTAGACGTGCCCTTCCCCTTGCAGAGCGTCCGCCAAGGTCCTGAAGGTATAGTTTCCGGTGGCGTAGAGCTCGAAGAGGCGGACCACAGCCTTGGACTTCTCGGGGTGCGGCACGACCGGCTCGTGGCGGTTCTCGACGTTCATGTAGCCGTACGGCGCCAGGCCCGTGGGCCAGCCCTGGCGGACCTTCTCATCCATACCCTTGAGGACTTCGGCCCGCAGGTTGTCGCTGTAATACTGGGCGACGGCCGCCATGACGTTGAACGACAGGGCGCCGGCGGCGCCCGTGCCGAACTGGTTATCCACAAAGGCCAGTTGCACGCCGCACTCGTCCTCCAGCGCCTGGAGCCGGACCGCATCGCGCATGTTGCGGCAGATGCGGTCCAGCTTGTGGCTGAGGATAGCGTCCAAGCCCGTACGGCGCGCATTGGCCTTGACCCACTTGAGCATCTCATTGAAGGCCGCACGGTCGGCGCCGCGCTTGGCGGACTCGGCCACCACGAACTCGCGGACGATGGTCCACCCGCACTTCGTCGCCTTCTCGCGCATCGCCCGCATCTGGGCGTCGATGCTGTAACCTTCCCGCTGCTCGCGCGATGACACTCTAGCCCACGCTACGACGTTCATTTCTTGTCCATCTCCTTTCTGGCTTTGAGCAACACCTGCCCCAGCCGCCTGACGTTCACCAGAATCTCCACCGCCTCTTCCTCGGTAATGGGGCGGCCGTACGCCTCGGACCAGACGTCGATGGTCTCCTCAAGCAGTTCATCCGTAATCCAGGCGGTCGCCAGCGGCCGTTCGTTGGCCGCCCCGTCAGTGACAGGTTGCTCACCCGGGGCCCGGAATCCAGTCGATTCCGGCCCTTTTCTGCGCGCACGCGGCGTCTTGATACGGCGTTGAGTGGTCGCGCTCATCGGTCCAGCCACCCTTCAAGCCCCAGCTCCCGAAAGTGCGACGCCATGCGCCGAACGGCCTTGTGGACAGTGTGCCACGAACAGCCGAGTTGCGCAGCGAGCTCATCTTTGGAACGGCCCTCCGCCAACCCGAGGCAGATGAGGCGCTCCTGTTCGGGCAATGTCTCCAGGACCTCTTGGACGTCGAACGCGAGTTCGTCGTCCTCCGCGTCGCACATCGGCTCGGACCGGGGGGCAGCGGCCTCCACGGCGGCTTGGTAACGCTCGGCCGTGCGCCGGGCGAACAGCAGGTGGTTGTCGACCACGGCTTGCACCGCAGTGCCCTCCTTGGCCCCGTCGGCTCTGTCCGGGTCGTACTCGAACCGGCTCAGAATCAAGGCCAGATCCTGCATGAGGTCAGGCAGTTCGTCCTTGCGGAACCCCATGCACTTGGCACGGGCGATGATCAGGTCCACTTTCCACGGCTCCAGAACCCCGTCGTACTTCGGCATTGCGTCGTCCATCGGCAGTCCTTTCATGCGCGAATCCCGGGTCGCCGGGACCTCCCCGGCGTCACGCACGAAGTCTGCCAGACGTTTAGGTAGCACGTCTCTAGGCTCAAACATGTGTGCCCCAAACACAGGTGCGCGGGAACCTGTGTGCGATATGGGGTCAAAGATGTGACCCCCAATCGCGCATATGTGTTTGGGGGTCATCCGGGTTTGAGTGCGGAAATTTGGGCCGAGCGGCAAATAACCCTATGGAGGGCGAGCACATTCGCCCGGCCACGGGGAAGGGAGACACGCATGCCGCAGAGCCGGCCCGAAGGTTTCATCATCGACCTCAGCATCCTCATCGCCGAGACCGACGACGCGTACCACGGCCGGGCCGGCGAGTACCTGTCGAGCCACCAGTTGCTGGATTTCATGAAGTGCCCGTGGCTGCACCGCAAAAAGGCGCTGGGGCTGATTGAAGACAAGGACTCGCCGGCCTTCCTCCTCGGCCGGGCGGCCCATTC
>JAWODB010000241.1:0-12301 GCA_046483505.1 Phycisphaerae bacterium | reverse complement strand
CGCGGATGTAGTGGACCAGCAGCCGGTACCGTATGCTGTTATGGTGCTGATTGCCCATCTGGGTGGCGACCTCGGCCTCGGCGGCGGCCTGGGTCAGGCGGCGGGCCTCGTAGATCGTCCGCGTCAGCGGCTTCTGCGTGTAGCAGCCGATGCCCATGCGAAGGGCCGTCATCGTCACCGGCGCGTGCATGTGATCCGGCGTCGAGACGGTCAGGGCGTCGAGGTCTTTGCCGACGGCGTCGAGCATCTTCCGCCAGTCGACGAAGCCCTTGGCCTCCGGCCACTGCCTGGCGGCCCGGGGGTAGCCGCCCCGGCCGCCGGACGTGCGGGCGTCGACGTCGGCAAAGGCGATGAGGCGGGTGTTCGGCTGCCTGGCGGCGTTATTGGAATCGCTCTGCCCCTTCCCGCCCACGCCCACCGACCCCACGAGGACGGTCTCGCTGGGCGAAGCGCCCCGCGCGAAGGCCGGGACGATCATCGGCGCCGCCGCGCCGGCGGCGAGGTCCTTCAGAAACCTGCGGCGGGTGGAACGCATACGTCCTCCCTATCGCTGTTACGGTTCTGTCGTGGCTTCTGCCGTTGCCTTTTCTTCTTCTTGTTCCCTCTTTCCCTCGCTCCCTGCCGTTAGAGCCTCCACGGCGCCCGCATCGGCCGGGTGAGCCAGCGGCAGGCGCCCGGGTCGTCCGGGAAGATTTCGCGCTCGGGGTCCCACCGCAGTTTCCGCCCCAGGCGGGTGGCGATGTTGGTCAACTGGCACAGGGTGTCGCTTCGGACGGCCACGTCGATGGGCGCGACGGGGTCCCGGCGGCTCTTGACGCATTCGAGGAAGTTCTGCTGGTGGTGGTTGGAGACGGGCAGCCTGACCTCGTCCGGCCGGATGGGATCCTGCATGATCGACGCAGGGTGGGCGTTGAACGTGCCGCCCAGGTGCCGTTCCAGGACGAAGACCCATCCGTCCTCGCCCTCGAACTTGACGCCGAGCGGTTCCCGTTTGCCGTCGACGAACCGCATCGTGACGCCGTTGGCGTACTCCATGGTCACGTCCCAGCCGAGGGCGCAGTCGCAGAGACCGTCCTCGGGAAACTCGCCGGTGCCTTCGACCGAGATCGGCCCGGTCAGGCTCGTGCCGTTGCCCCACTGGGCCATGTCCACGGTGTGGATGCCGCAGCCGGCCAGGAACCCGAGGGCGTAATCGCTGATGTGGAACCAGTGGCTGTTCTGGACGCGGTTCTCGGTGTACGGCTCGTAAGGGGCCGGGCCGAGCCACAAATCATAGTCCAGCCAGTCCGGGACGGGCATCGGCGGATAGTTGCCGGACGCCCGGCTGTACCGCGAGGAGACGGTGATCGTGTGGACCTTGCCGATGCGGCCGCTGAGGACCATGCCGGCGGCGAAGCGGGTCGTCCAACTCGACCGCTCCTGCGTGCCGAACTGCCACACGCGGCCGTATTGCCGCACCGCGTGCCGCAGGACCTGGCCCTGCTCGACCGAGAGGCCGAGCGGCTTCTCGCAGTAGACGTCCTTGCCGGCCCGGACGGCATGCAGGCTGTGCAGCACGTGCCAGTGGTCCGTCGAGGCGACGGTGACGGCGTCGATGCCGGTGTCGGCCAGGAGGTCGCGGAAGTCGACGTAGGTCTGGCACCCCTCCTTGCCGTAATGGTTCTCCACGGTCTGCTTGCCGTTGTCGCGGCGGTCCTGCTTGACGTCGCAGACGGCGAGGACCTGGGCGTCGGAGAGGCCGAGGAAGTTACGAAGCAGCGCGGTGCCGCGGCCGCCCGTGCCCACCCACCCCATGGTGATCCGCTCGCTGGCCGAGGGCCGGCCCTCGCCGCCGAGGGCCGTCGAGGTGATCATGTACGGGGCCGCCAGGGCGCCGCCGGCCGCCAGGCCGAGGCGTTTGAGCAGGTCGCGGCGGGAGAGGCGGCGACGGAATGGGGACGGGTGTGGCATGGCGCGTCTCCTTGCAGGCGGGTTGGCGTGTCGGCGGATTGTACCGCCGCGACCGGCGGTGCGCCAAGGTTACGGAAGAGGCGAAGCGCTTTTGCGCGGCGGGTCTCCGCACCCGCCGCGCGGACGCACATGGGACCATTCGGGCGCGGTGGGTACGGAGACCCACCGCGCCATATGCGGTAGGGCGCTCCGGCCGACCTCACGCCGACAGTTTGGCGTGGACCTTGGCCAGCAGGTCGCGGGTGGCCTTGACGCCGTCCACCTCCGACAGTCTGCCGCCCTCGTACTCGATGCCGACCCAGCCGCGGAATCCGGAGTCGACGACGATCTTCATCATCCTGAAGTAGTCGGTGTGGGTCTCGTTGCCGTCGGCGTCGAACTCGTGCGACTTGGCCGAGACGTTCTTCGCCCACGGCATGAGTTCGCGGACGCCCTTGTACCGGTCGTACCGGCCGAAGTTGCCGAAGTCCGGCAGCGTGCCGACCTCGTCCATGCCGACGGTCTTCATGACGGCGGCGAGCCACTCGCCGTTGCTCGACAGGCCGCCGTGGTTCTCGACGATGACGGCGCACTCATTTCTCTTGCCGTACTCGCCCAGGCGGCGGAGGCCGTCGGCGGCGAGTTTCAACTGCTCCTCGTACGTGCCGCGCGACCGGGCGTTGACCCGGATGGCGTAACAGCCGAGGGCCTTGGCGGCATCGATCCACTTGTGATGGCGCTCGACGGCCTGGGCCCGCTTGGCGTCGTCGGGGTCGCCGAGGTTGCCCTCGCCGTCGATGAGGACCACGCCGCCGGCCACGCCGGCGCCGTCGGACCGCTTCTTCATCTCGGCCAGGTACGCGGCGTCCCTGGCCTTGTCGCCGAACGGGGCGTTCCAGTAGTCGACGCCCTCGATGCCGAAGGTCTGCTTCGTGAACGGGCCGAAGTCCAGCGGGTCGAGTTCTTTCGCGCGCATGATCATCCGGTGCAGCGAGTACTCGCACAGCGAGACCTTCCACAGGCGTTTGCCGGCGCCCGCGGCGCGGGAGGCGGCCATCGGGAGGGCGACGGCGCCGGCGGCCAGGGCGGCCGAGTGCTGCATCATGCGGCGGCGGGTGAGAGCCATTGACGGGTTCCTTTCCATGGCGGCACGGTGTGCCGGGCTGATGACGGCGCCGCGACGGCGTCGCGGCCATTGTCCGGAGCGGTGCGCGGCGGGCCCGCCTCCGGCGGGTAAATCTCCGCCCCCGCCGCGCCGAACATGTCTCATAACCTGACGCCTCGCAACGGCCCGTATTCGACACCCTCCGGCCGCCGGCGCCTACGTCCCTCCGTCCCTTTGTCCCTCAACCCCTCGATGCCTTGATCCCTCGATCCCTGCCTTACTCCACCAGTTCCAGCATCTTGTCGTAGAACGCGCGGTAGTCGTCGCGGGCGTCGCTCTTCAGGGCCGCCATCGCGCTGCGCGGGTGCTGGTTCAGGATGCCCGTAATCATGTACGGCACCATGTAGCCCCAGTCCAGGTCGTTCTGCATGGGGCGGATGACGTCGGCCACGCAGTCGAGGATGGGGCGGATGTCGAACTTCGGGTTCTTCAGGAACCCCAGCAGCAGTTCCAGCGGGCAGTTGCCGGAGGCCCGGCCCAGGCCGTAGATCGTGCCGTCGACGTAGTTCGCGCCCTTGATGATGCCCTCGATCGTGTTGGCGAACCCGAGTTGCTGGTTGTTGTGCGTGTGGATGCCGACCTCGCGCGACGGCATGAGCCGCTGGTACTTCTCCACGAGGTAGTCCACCTGCTCGCTGTAGAGGGCCCCGAAGGAGTCGACCACGTAGCACGCCACGACGCTCGTCTCCTTCTCCACCTGCTCGAGGGCGGGGTCGAGTTCCCAGTCCGACTCGATCGAGATGGCCATCACGTTGATCGTCGTCTCGTACCCGCGGTCGTGGGCCGCGTTCTCGATGGCGATGGCCTTGTCGATGTCCTTGACGTAGGTGGCCACGCGGATCGTGTCGACGACGGACTCCTCGGCGGGCAGGATGTCGTCCGGGTCGGACTTGTGGGCGTCCATCATGACGCTGATCTTCGTGCCGGGATTCTCGATGCCGTCGGTGGCGGCCCGGAGGTCCTTCTCGTCGCAGAACCGCCAGGGGCCGAACTCCTCCGGGTCGAACATCTCCTTGGAGTTGCGGTACCCGAGTTCGACGTAATCGATGCCGGCGTCGCAGCAGGCCTTGTAGACGGCGCGGACGACCTCCAGCGGGAAGTGCGAATCGTTCGCCAGCCCGCCGTCGCGGATGGTGCAGTCGAGGACTTTGATTTCCGGTCGGTACACGGCTCACTCCTTTTCGGGTCGCTCCGGCGCGGAGCCCGGGTTTCCAACACAAACGGACCGGGGAGTATACACGCCGGGGGCGGCCCGGTAAAGCCCTCGCCGGGCGGAGGGATGCGCCCCGTGCCACGGCCGGTCTTGTCCGGCCGTGCGCCGCGCCGGCGCCGGGATTGTGTGGCCCGGCCCTCACGGAAAAGAAGAAGCGAGAATGGCGGGTCGGTCACCCACGGCCCAAGGCCCCGGGCTATGCCGCCGGCGGCAGAGCCGCCGACGGCGAAGGCCGCTGAAGCGGTCTCTGAAGCGAGGCCCGGCCGCCCCCTGCCGTAATTCCGCCCGCCGGCCGATTTGATGTTGACGCATCCCCCTTTTGACGGGAGAATGAAGCGGTTACGGGGTGAAGGCCCCGGCGCAGGTCGCGAGAGGCCTCTGGAATCCGTGCCGTCTCGACGGGCGGGCCCGGTGGCGGCCGCGCCGCGGGCGAGCCACATGTCAGGTGATACGATGCTCAATCCACGCAAACGACTCGGCGAAATCCTCAAGGAATGGAACAAGGTCACGGACCAGCAGGTCCGCGAGGGCCTGGAGCGGCAGTCCAAGAGCGGACGCCGCCTCGGCGAGGTCCTCGTCGGCATGGGCGCCTGCGAGGAGCAGGACGTGGCCAAGGCCCTCGCCCTCCAGTTCGACATGGAGTACGTCGAACTCGACATCGGCAGCATCAATCCCCAGGTGATGGAGATGGTGCCCGAGGCGATGATGGAGGAGTACCAGATCGTGCCGCTCGATTACACGGACGGGCGGCTGCGGGTGGCCATTACCGACCCGCTGGACCTGGAGTCGGTCGACGCCATCCGCTTTCGCCTGAACATGGACGTGGACTGCGTGCTGGCGTCGCGGCAGTCGGTGCGGGCGGTCATCTCGGGGTACACCGAGCAGACGGAGTCGGAGTCGGTGGACTCGATGCTCCAGGAGTTCACGTCGACGGACGTGCAGTTCGAGGACCGGGGCGAGAAGGGGGCCGATAAGCACGCCGAGTCGGCCCCGATCATCCGGCTCGTCCAGTTGATCATCACCGAGGCGGTGCGGATGCGGGCCTCGGACATCCACATCGAGGCGCTCGGCACGCGGCTGCGGGTCCGGTACCGCGTGGACGGGGTGTGCGTGGAGCGCGAGCCGCCGCCCAAGCGGCTCCAGGGGGCGATCACGACCCGCCTGAAACTGATGTCCGGCATGCAGATCGAGGAGAAACGCCTGCCCCAGGACGGCCGCATCCGCATGCGCCTGGACGGCGAGGACCTCGACTTCCGCGTCTCGACGCTCCCCTCCTACCACGGCGAGAGCATCGTCCTGCGAATCCTGCGGCGCGAGTCGATCAACCTGGGCCTGGAGAACCTGGGGTTCCTCCGCGACGACTTCGAGCAGTTCGAGAAACTCATCGCCCGCCCCAACGGCATCTTCCTGGTGACGGGCCCGACCGGCTCCGGCAAGACGACGACGCTGTATGCGGCGCTCAACACGTTGAACACGCCGGACCGGAAGATCATCACGGCGGAGGACCCGGTCGAGTACCACATCTCGGGCATCAACCAGGTGCAGGTGAATCCGCAGATCGAACTGACGTTCGCCCGGATTCTGCGTGCGATGCTGCGCCAGGCGCCGAACATCATCCTGGTCGGCGAGATCCGCGATTTGGAGACGGCAGAGATGGCCGTCCAGGCCGCCCTGACCGGACACCTGGTATTCAGTACACTTCATACCAATGATGCGCCCAGCGCGCTCACGCGCCTCATCGACATGGGCGTCAAGCCGTTCCTGGTGGCCAGCAGTGTCCAGGCCGTCATGGCCCAGCGGCTGGTCCGCATCCTGTGCCCCGAGTGCAAGGAGCCGGACCCGGAGATCGACCTGGCCACCCTCCGGGGCCTGGGCGTGGCGGAAGAGCAGTTGAGCGAGGCCACCTTCTACCGCCCCGTGGGCTGCGAAAAGTGCCACAACATGGGGTATCGGGGGCGGCTGGGCATCTTCGAGGTCATGCCCCTGAATTCGCAGTTGCGGGAGATGGCCTTCAAGCACCGTCCGCTGGCCGAAATCCGGCGGGCCTCCCGCGACCTGGGCATGCGGACCCTCCTCGAGGACGGCCTCATCAAGGTCATGCGGGGCCAGACCACGCTCGACGAGGTCCTGGCACGGGCCCAGCGCGAGCCGACCGCCGCGTAAAACGCCCCGCCGGGCAGCCGACCGGGGCCGTTCTCGGGCCGTCGGGGCCGCAGACCTTGCCGGGCGGCCCGTCCGGTGATTACAATAAGACGTGTGTCGGCAAGGGGTTAGACGAGATGGGGGCCAAGGAAAGGGCGGTGGGGCCGGTCCGGTCCGTCAGGACGAGGGCCGGGGTCCCGCACCGGACGAGGCGCGGATGATCCAGATTGACAAACTCCTGCAGTTTGTCGTGTCGAAGAACGCCTCCGACCTCCATCTGCACGTCGGGCGCCCCCCGGTGGTGCGGCTGCACGGGCGGCTGCGGACCCTGGAAACCGAGACCCTGACCTCGGAAGACACCTCCGGCATGATGCGGAGTATCGCGCCGGAGCGGTATCAGAAGGAGTTCGAGGAAGCGGGGTCGGCGGACTTCGGCTTCAGTTTCCAGGACAAGGCCCGGTTTCGCGTGGCGATCTTCAAGCAGCGGGGCGAGGTGAGCCTGTCGCTGCGGCTCATTCCGTCGCGGCTGATGACGCTGGCGGAGATCGGGCTTCCGGCCACGGTGAAGTCGCTGCTGGCCCGGACGCGCGGCCTGTTCCTCGTGACGGGGCCCACGGGCTCGGGCAAGACCACGACGCTTGCGTCCATGATCAATTATATCAACGACAATTACGACCGGCATATTATCACGGTCGAGGATCCCATCGAGTACTACCACGAACACAAGAAGTCGCTCGTGAACCAGCGCGAGGTGGGGGTCGACGTCTCCACGTTCGACGAGGCGGTCCGGCGGGCGCTGCGGGCCGACCCCGACGTCATCCTCGTCGGCGAGATGCGCGACGTGGACACCATGCAGGCGGCGATCCGGGCCGCCGAGACCGGGCACCTGGTCTTCTCGACGCTCCACACCACCGGGGCCGCCGGCACCGTGAACCGCATCATCGACGCGTTCCCGCCGGCGCAGAAGGACATGGTCCGCGTGCAACTCTCCGACGCGCTGATTGCGGTGATCAGCCAGACCCTCGTGCCGCGCAAGGACATGCCCGGCCGCATCGCCGCCTACGAGTTCCTGATGATCACGGCGGCGGCGCAGAACATGATCCGCAAGAACGAGCCGTACCGCCTGGAGTCGTGCATCCAGACGGGCGGGCGGTGGGGGATGCAGTTGCTCGACGACTCGCTGTGGGACCTGTACTCGCGGGGGGTCATCGAGATCGAAGAGATGCTCGAGAAGTGCCAACGCCGCGCCGACCTGGAGAAGAAACTGATGGAAATCCCCGGCGGGCAGGAGGCGCTGGAACAGGTGGGCGGTCCGATGGAGGCCGCCGAAGTCGAGGTGTAACGTGCCGCCCGGGACGCCGGGCCGGACCAGCAGGAAGGGAAACCCTTGACCCGCACGCCCAGCAGTGAAAACACGTCGTCCGACGTTCGGTCCGAGCCGGCGGCCGAGACCGCCGCGCAGCCCCCGGTCCGGGAGACCGGCGAGCCGAAGGCCTCGCCCCTGGCCGAACCGCGGCGCGAGCGCCGCATGACCGCCCAGACGCAGAAGCGGCTCGGGCAGGTGCTCGTGGAGATGGAGAAGATCACCGAGGAGCAACTCCAGGAGGCCGTCGAACTCAAGAAGGAAAAGGGCGGCGCGCTGGGGGCCGTCCTCGTCGACCTCGGCTTCTGCGAGCAGACCGACGTCTCGGCGGCCCTGGCCATCCAGGCCGGCATGCGGAAGGTGGACCTCGACGAGATCGAGATCCCGCCCGAGATCATCGAGAAGATGGATGCCCTGACCGCCCGCAGTTACTCCGTCGTGCCCATCGAGTTTGAGGGCGGCACCCTGACCGTCGCCATGGCCGACCCGAACAACTTCCGGGCGATGGACGAACTCCACATGCTGCTCGATTACGAGATCCAGGCGGCCGTGGCCGACGCCAACGCCATCGTCCGCTGCCTGGACAAGTACTACGAGCAGGCCGAGTCCGTCGAATCGGTCATCGACGAACTCGACGAGACGGCCCAGTGGATCCGCGAGGACGAGGAGTCGATCGACCTCGAAGACATCCGGGCCATGAGCGAGAGCCAGCCGGTCAAGAAACTGCTGAACCTCGTGCTCCTGCAGGCCATCCGCGACCAGGCCTCCGACATCCACTTCGAGCCGTTCGAGGACGAGTTCAAGATGCGGTACCGCATCGACGGCGTCCTGTACGAGATGGTGCCGCCGCCCCGGCACATCGCGCTGGCCGTCGCCAGCCGCATCAAGGTCATGGCCAACCTCGACATCGCCGAACGCCGCGTCCCGCAGGACGGCCGCATCGAACTCACGGTGGGCGGCAAGCCGGTGGACCTCCGCGTCTCGGTCCTGCCCACGATGTTCGGCGAGAGCGTCGTCATGCGGGTCCTCGACCGCAGCCAGGTGGAACTGGATATCACGAAACTCGGCCTCCGCCAGGACGAGCAGGACATCGTCGACGAACTCATCCACATGCCCAACGGCATCGTCATCAACACCGGGCCCACCGGTTGCGGCAAGACGACGACGCTGTACTCGGCCCTGGCCGCCATCAACCGCGTCGAGACGAAGATCATCACGGCCGAGGATCCCGTCGAGTACGACATCGAAGGCCTCGTCCAGTGCCAGATCAACCCGGACATCGGCGTCACCTTCGCCCGAATTCTTCGTCACGTGCTGCGGCAGGACCCGGACGTGATCCTGGTGGGCGAGATTCGCGACCTCGAGACCGCCCAGATCGCCATTCACGCCTCGCTCACCGGCCACCTGGTCTTCTCCACGCTCCACACCAACGACGCGCCCACCGCCATTACGCGCCTGCTGGACCTGGGGCTGGAGTCGTACCTGGTGACGGCTACCCTGGAGGCGATCGTCGCGCAGCGGCTCGTCCGCCGCATCTGCACCAACTGCCGCAACGAGTTCGAGCCCAGCGAGGAGATGCTCTGGGAACTCGACCTCACCCCCGAAGAGGTGCGCGGCCGCACGTTCTACTTCGGCAAGGGCTGCGAGGCCTGCAACAACACGGGCTACAAGGGCCGGCAGGGCATCTTCGAGATCATGCGTCTCGACGACCCCCTCCGCGACCTCATCCTCGAAGGGGCCTCCACCAACGTCATTCGCGAGGAGGCGAAGAAGCGCGGCATGCGGACGCTGCGCGACACCGGCCTGATGAGCATCTTCGACGGCATCACGACCATCGAGGAGGTCGTCGCCGCCACCGTCATGGAAACCTGATCCCGACGCAGAAAGGAGAGCCAGAGATGCCGGTCTTCCAGTACGAGGCCATGGACGCCAAGGGCCAGGAGGTCCGGTCCGAGATCGAGGCCGAGAATCAGAAGGAGGCCGTCAGCAAGATCCGCTCCCTCGGCCACTTCCCGACCGAATTGCGCCTCAAAGGCAAACGGACCCGGGCCGCGCCCGCCCGCGCCGGCAAGAAGAAGGGCAAGGGCTTCGCCATCGGCCGGGTCAGCAGGAAGCAACTGACCCAGTTCACGCGCCAGATGTCGACCCTCCAGGACGCCGGCCTGCCCATTCTGCGCAGCCTCCGCATCCTCGAAGGCCAGACCAAGCCCGGCGTCCTGAAGAACGCCCTCTCGGAGATCATCGAGGACGTCGAGGCCGGCTCCACCCTCTCGGAGGCCATGGAGAAGCACCCCAAGGCCTTCGACCGCCTGTACGTCTACACCGTCCGCGCGGGCGAGGCCGGCGGCGTGCTCGACCAGATCCTCTCCAAACTCGCCGAGTTCATGGAGAAGGCCATGGCCCTGAAGCGCCGCGTCGTCGGCGCCATGGTCTACCCCACCCTGGTCATCGGCGTGACGGTCATCATCCTGGTCGGCATCATGTGGGGCATCGTGCCGAAGTTCGAGGAGATCTTCGCGAAGTTCGACATCCCGGGCGGCCTGCCGCCCCTGACCCAGGGCCTGATCGACGCGTCGCGCGCCATCCGCACGTTCTGGTACCTCGTGCCCCTCATTCCGTTCGGCCTGTACATGATGTTCTGGGGGATTCGACGCAGCCGCGCCGGACGCCGCACCCTCGACTGGATCAAGATGAAGACGCCCATCGTGGGCAGCATCGCCAACCGGCAGGCCATCGCCAACTTCGCGCGGACCCTGGGCACCCTGATCGCCTCCGGCGTGCCCATCCTGGAGGCCCTGAACATCACCCGCGAAACCATCGGCAACGAGGTCGTCTCGCGGGCCCTCTCCGAGGTCCACGACTCCATCCGCGAGGGCGAGAGCATCGCCGGGCCCCTCCGCGATAGCGGCGTCGTCGACCCCATCGTCGTCAACATGGTCGACGTCGGCGAGGAAACCGGCGAACTCGACAAGATGCTCATCAAGGTCGCCGACACCTATGACGAGGAAGTCGACCACCTCGTCGGCAGCCTCACCAGCGCGCTGGAGCCGATCATGATCGTGTTCCTGGGCGGTTCCATCGGGGTCATCGTGGTGGCCCTCTTCCTGCCGCTCGTCAAACTGATTCAGACCGTGGGGCAGAAATGACGCCCCGCGCCAACGAAGGAGCCGGACCGATGGTGCAACGGTCTGCCGGACGCGGCTTCACGCTCGTCGAACTGCTCATCGTGATGCTCATCATCGGAGTCCTGGTCGGCCTGCTGGTGCCCACCATCGCCCGCGCCCTGCGCACCGTCCAGAGCACCCGGACCCGGGCCATCATCACCAACCTCGGCCTGGGCCTGGAGGCCTACAAGAAGGACTTCGGCGGCTACCCGCCCAGCGAGTACGACCACACGTACCCCCGGACGGGCGCCGAGAAACTCGTCTTCTACCTTCGCGGGCCACGCGATTCCGGATGGGGCGCCGGCGCCGGCGGCCACCTGCCGGAACACGCCAGCACGTCCGTGTCTCGCACCCGCACCTACGGCCCGTACCACGCGGCCGACGAGGAGGACGTCGCCTGGGAGCGGGTGCGCGGCAAATGGCAGCAGGTGGCGTTCCTGGACGCCAACCGGCCTCCCGGGCGCATCATCTACTTCAAGGCACGCCGCAACGCCCAGGGCCAGACCACCTACGAATGGCACGACAACAACATCCGCGAAGTGCCGGACCGCGACGGCAAGACCAATTATCCGACGGAAACCACCTTTTACGAATGGACCACGCTCCGCGGCACACGCGCGTCGGCCCAGAACGGGGACTACAAGCGGGACGATTACCTGCTCGTCTCGCCGGGCCAGGACGGCCGGTTCGGCGGCGTCCGCCGCGACGCGGACGGCGACGTGTTCACCGCCACCCGCGAGCAGGTCGAGAACGGAGAGGCTACGTACGATGACATTACGAACTGGAACTGATCCGGCGCCGCCGCGCCGCCCGCACGCACCCGCCGCCTTCACCCTCGTCGAACTGCTCGTCGTCATGGGCATCATCGGCGTGCTGGTCGCCATGCTCCTGCCCGCCGTCAACCGGGCCGTCATCGCCGTCCGCAACGCCAGTTGCGCCGCCCGCGTCTCCCAGGTCCAGGCCGCCCTGGCCACCTTCAAGAACGACTGGGGCGTCTATCCCCCAAGCGACGACCAGGCGGACGACGCCAGCCGCCTGAGCCAGCACTGGTCCGGCGGGTCGACCTACGGAAAGAACCTGCTGACCGTGGCCCTCATCGGTCCGGGACCCGAACGCAAGGGCTGGGGCAGGGCCGCGGAGGACGAGCAGCACGCGCTGCCGTTCGGCGGCTCGTCCGAATCCATCCAGTACGGCCCGTACTACCAGGGCGAGTTCCGATGGACCGGCCGCGGCGCCTTCATCCCCGACGCCTTCCCCTCCCCCGACCGGCCCATCCTCTATTACCGGTACGATCGCCGCAACGCCACGTACCATTACGAGGACAA
>JAWODB010000276.1:0-7515 GCA_046483505.1 Phycisphaerae bacterium | reverse complement strand
AGCAGAAGATACGGATTGAAGCGGTCGCGATGGACCGGGCCGGCGCGTACTACGAGGTGGTCAAGAGCGAACTGCCGCAGGCCGACATCGTCTTCGACAAGTTCCACCTGATCGCCAACTACCACGCGGTGATCGACCGGGTGCGGCGGGACGAATGGCGCAAGGCCTCGGCCAAGGACAAGGACGTGATCAAGGGCCAGCGGTACAACCTGTTCCGCCACCCGTGGAACCGAACGGGCAAGCAGACACGCGACCTGATGGCGCTGCTGGATGTGAACCGTCCCCTGGCGACCGTCTACGTCCTGAAGGACGCGCTGCGGCCCCTGTGGGACTACACCTACCGCGGGGCGGCGGCGAAGTACCTGGCCAAATGGTGCCGGTGGGCGGCCGTCTCCGGCGTGGAGCCGTTGCGTCGGTTCGGCCGGTCGCTGGAACGGGCCGAAGACGAGGTTCTGAACTTCTGCAAACATCGCATCACCCTCGGTCCGCTGGAAGGCTTCAACAACCTCATCAGCCGCATCATGCACCGCGCCTGCGGCGTGACCAACCTCGACTACCTGTTCCTGAAACTGCGGCAGGAATCACTGGATTGGCTTCCGCAAAAGTGAAAGGGAGCCAAAAAAACGCTCCGGGCCGCCGAGCAGGACCGCCCGGACGTGAGGGAGGCTCGGGCGGCGTGGCGGTCTCGGGCGAAGCGGATTGATCCCCGCCGCTTGCGTTTTATCGACGAAAGCGGGGCCAAGACGAACATGGTGCGGTTGCACGGTCGGTGTCGGCGAGGGCAACGCCTGGGCGCGACGGCACCGGCCGGCCACTGGCAGACGACGACGATGATGGCCGCGGTCGGCCTCGACGGCGTCCAGGCGCCCTTCGCGCTGGAAGGGGCCATCGACACCGAGGCGTTCCTGGTGTACGTGGAGCGGGTGCTGCTTCCCACGCTTCGGGGTGGCGAAATCGTGGTCCTGGACAACCTGGCCTGCCACAAGCATCCGCGCGTGCGGGCGCTCATCGAGTCCGCCGGCGCCGAGGTGTGGTATCTGCCGCCCTACAGTCCGGACCTGAATCCGATCGAGGAAATGTGCTCCAAGGTCAAACAGATCCTTCGTGCGCTGGCCGCTCGCACGTTCGAGGGACTCATCTCGGCCATCGGGATGGCCCTGGAACAGGTCACGATGCCCGACCTGCTCGGCTGGTTCACCTGCTGCGGATATGCGACATGATTTGCGAAAACTGCTCTAGAACGATGACAGGCGGCTTGTGCTACGTGTGCCTCCGCTCCCCGCATCTGTCCGACGGTTCTCTTGTCGTTACTTCATATCGTATCTTGCTTGTCTTTCCTTTGCGTCCTTTGCGCCCTTTGCGGTTCACGACCGTCGTCGTTTACGGCTCGTAGGGCGTGGCGCGCGGCGCCTGCTCCAGTTGGACGGCGTCGATCCAGACCGACCGCCCCTCCGCCCGCCCATGCCGGAGGAGGACCGCCAGTTCCGGCCGGTGCCCCTCGCGCCAGCCGGTCTCGGGGAACGTCGTCGTCACCTCGTAGCGTTTCCAGCCGGTCGTCAGGCGGACGGTCCGGCGCGAGCCTTCGTCCATCCGGCGACTGTTGAAGTTGTAGTTGCAGAGGACCATTTCGACGGGCGTCCCGTCCGCCTCCGCCCGCATGGACGCCGAGAGGGTGTACGGGCGCCCCTTCGCGACCGGCACGCCGCCCCGCCGCCCCGTCCCCTTGAACCGGTGCCGGTACACGGCGGCCGTGTTCCCCGAGCCGGGGCCGCCGGGGTTCACGAGGCGGAGCGACACCCGGCCGTGCCACGGCTCGGCGTCGTCCTGGCCCGGCCCGTCCGGGTCGCCGCACATCCGGTCGGGCGTCGGGTAACCGAACCACCAGGAGTCGGGCCATCCCGGCAGGGCGGCCGCCTCGAAACTGGAATTGATGATGAGGTTCTTGCCCCGTGGCGCCGGCGCGGTCTTCGGGTCGGGCTTCGCCACCTGTCTGGCGTCCGCGACGGCGGGGCCGGCCAGGTCCAGGCGGATCACCGCCTTCTCACCCGCCCCGCGGGAGCCGCCCTCCAAACGGTACACCCGCGTCCCGTAAGCGTCGAACCGGTCGCGGAGAACACCCGCCTCCACCCGGCAGCATTCGCCGCTGAAGAGGTGCGAGACGCGAAGCCCCTCGCCCAGGGCCTTCAGGTTCCAGGTCGCCTCGACGGGCTTGCGGCTGGAGTTGGCGGCCACCAGGAGCCGCCCGCCGCCCGGACGGTCGAGGAGCGCGGCCTGGACGATCGGCAGATCGTACTGATGTGTCGACGGGCTCGTCAGGCCGTCCGGCGGGGCGGGCGTGACGAGGATCTCCTGCGGCGGCCGGCGGCGGAGCAGCGCGGGCGCCAGCGTTCGGATTTCCGCCGCCAGGTCCTTCATGCTCTCGGCGGTGGCCCGATGGTAAATCGGCCCGCGGAAATAGAGGAGCGACTTCGCTCCGTGCACGAGGGCCAGGTACACCGTCACCCGCCGCTCGGCCGGTGTCAGGCCCCGCCGGGAATGCGACGTGAACTCGCCCTGCACGATGAAGAAGAGCGGCCGGCGGGCCGGTTCCGTCACGTTGCCATACGTCCATGCGGCCACGCGGGCCACCCGGTTCGGCGTCCGGTGGGCAGCCGAACCCATCGGCCCCCAGTAGGCGTGCCGGCCGTGGATGTCCGCCAGATCGTACGCGCTCCTCTTCGACGGCGTGCTCCCGGAAACGTACACCGGGTGGTACGGGTCGGCCTGCCGCACGGCTTGACGGAACGCACGGAGGCCCGCCTCCCATCCCGTCGTGGGCGGCTCGTCCACGCCGTACCAGGCGAGGACGGCCGGATGGCGGCGGAGCGCCCGGACCTCGCGGCCCAACTCCTCGGTACACGCGACGAGGCCGTCGTTGCGGCGAAGGCCGCCGTACGGCTTCAGATACGTCAAGGGCCGCGGGACAGCCCGCAGGCCGTGGGTTCGGAGGCGATCGAAGTCCGCGAGGCCGCGCGCGGCCGGCAGGTCCCGCCCCGGCCCCTGCCACAGCAGCACCGTGTTGAAGCCGGCGTCGCGGTACAGGCGAAGCCACTCTTGCTCCAGGTGCCCGCTCCAGATGCCGTGCGGAAAGAACGGCTCGCCGTCCAAGAGGAGGGCGCGGTTCTGGTGGTCGACCTTGACCTCGCTCGCACCGTCCGGGACGGGCGGGAGTTTGCGGAGCGTCAGCGGCCGCGCGCGGCGTGCCGTCCGGCCTCCGTCGCGGAGTTCCACCACGACCGGCCATTCGCCGAGGGGCACGTCGGCGAGCGGAATCGCGACGGCCGTCTCGCCTTCACCCGCCGTCGCCTCGGCCGTCGCAAGCGGCCGGCCGGCCTTCCCGGCCACCTGAACGCTGACTGGCACGCCGGCCGGCGCGGTCACGAGGACGCGGGCGGACGCCTCCGTCGTGTAATACGAACGGTCGAGGTACGCATCGAGGGCCGTCTCGGCCTTCTCCGCCGCAACGCCCGCGCGGCCAGGCCATAGCGCCACGGCCAGCAGGAGCACGCAGGTGTGAAGGCGCATGGCTCACTTCCTCCCCAGGGCGTCCGGGGGTGGCCGAACCTCCTTCCCATACCCCTGCCGCCGCGACGTTGTCAAGGAAGTCTCTTGCCCGAACCAGCCGCGGGGCGTAAGGTGACGGCGTCGCGGCCGCCTTCCGCGGCGGCCATCGGCCCGATGCGAGGCACCGTTCGGAGACGCCGCCATGACCCGTCCCGCCTCCCTGCTCCTGGCGATGTTTCTTGCCGGTCCGCTCGCCGCCGCCCAGCCCGTTCCGGAAACGGTCACCGTCTGGACGAGCGGCGAGGACGGCTACCACACGTACCGCATCCCCGGCCTCGTCGTCACGCCCAGGGACACCGTCCTCGCGTTCTGCGAGGGCCGCAAGACCAGCCGCAGCGACCACGGCGACATCGACCTCCTTGTCAAGCGCTCCAGCGACGGCGGCCGCGCGTGGTCCGACCAGCACATCGTCCACGAGGAGGGCGGCACGGAGAAGATCACGATCGGCAACCCCTGCCCCGTCGTCGACGAGACGAGCGGCACGGTCCACCTGGCGTTCTGCCGGAACAACGACCGCGTCTTCGTTACCCAAAGCCGTGACGACGGCGTCACGTGGACCGAGCCGCGCGAAATCACCGACGCCGTCAAGGCCCCCGAGTGGGACTGGTACGCCACCGGGCCGGGGCACGGCATCCGGAAACGCCGCGACCCGCACAAGGGGCGGCTCATCGTGCCGTGCGACCATCGCGTGAAGGGGCGCGAGGGGGGATGGCGCGGCGGGGGGCGATCGCACGTCATCTATTCCGACGATGGCGGCCGGACCTGGCACCGCGGCGGCGCCACGGCCTTCGGCATGAACGAGTGCGAGGTCGCCGAACGCGCCGACGGCTCGCTCCTGCTCGCCATGCGGAACTACCACGGGAAGAACCGCCGGGCCTTCGCCGTCAGCCGCGACGCGGGCAGGACGTGGTCCGAGCCGGAGCATCACGACGCCGTCTACTGCCCCACGTGCCAGGCCAGCCTGCATCGTTATGCGTTCGAGCCGCGGAACGTGATCCTCTACAGCGGCCCGGGCGGGCCGGGGCGGAAGAGCCTGACGGTCCGCCTCAGCCCGGACGAGGGCAAGACCTGGCCGACCGCCCGCGTCCTGCACGACGGACCGACCGCCTACAGCGATTTGGCCGTCCTGCCCGGCCGCGACGTGGCGTGCCTGTTCGAAGCGGGCACGAAACATCCGTACGAGACGATCCGCTTCGCCCGGTTTCCGCTCGCCTGGCTGACGGGCGAGGGGCCGTGAACTCCCGCGCGGTGGCCTTCCCAGGCCACCGCGCCGACACCACAACGACGCTCGGCGCGCGGTGCACATAGAGCGCCCTGCAAGCAGGGCGGCTAACTATGGGCGGTCGGCGCTCACAATTAGCCGCCGGGCTTGCCCGGCGCGTAATACAAGCCGTGGTCGCCGATCTCCCGGCCGGGCAAGCCGGCCGGGCCACACACAGAAGGAGGTGCGCCATGCTCAACGTCGCCGTCATCGGCCTGGGGTTCGGTGCCGAGTTCATCCCGATCTACCAGCGGCACCCGAAGGCCACCATGTACGCCATCTGCCAGCGGACGAAGGCGCGGCTGGACGAGATCGGCGACGGCTTCGGCGTCGACGTCCGCTACACGGACTACGACGAGGTCCTGGCGGACCCGGAGGTGGACTTCGTCCACATCAACACGCCGATACCCGACCATGCGCCGATGAGCATCGCCGCCCTGGAGGCCGGCAAGCACGTCATGTGCACCGTCCCGATGGCCACCACCGTGGACGAGTGCCGGCGGATCGTCGACCTCGTCCGCGAGACGGGCCTCGTGTACATGATGGCCGAGACGGTCGTCTACTCGCGCGAGTTCCTGTTCGTCAAGGAGATGGTGGAGCGCGGCGACCTGGGCCGCGTCCAGTTCCTCAAGGCCAGCCACCAGCAGGACATGGACGGGTGGCCGGACTACTGGCCCGGCCTCCCGCCGATGCACTACGCGACGCACTGCGTCGGGCCGGTGGCGGGGCTGCTGCGGCTGGAGGCCGAGACGGTTTCGTGCTTCGGCTCCGGCCGCATCCGCGAGGAACTCATCGAGAACTACGGGTCGCCGTTCGCCGTCGAGTCATGCCACATCCGGTTCCGCGACTCGGACCTCGCGGCCTACGTCTACCGGTCGCTCTTCGACACGGCCCGGCAGTACCGCGAGAGTTTCGAGGTGTACGGCTCGAAGAAGGCATTCGAGTGGCCGCTCATCGAGGGCGAGTCGCCCGTCCTGCACGCGGCGAAGCGGCCGGAGCCGGAGATCCCCGAGCGCATCGAGGTGCCGGACTACGCCCACCTCCTGCCGGAGCCGATCCGGATGTTCACCACCAAGGGCGTGTACGACATGGACGAACATCAACACCTGTCGTTCACGCAGGGCGGCGGGCACGGCGGGTCGCATCCGCACCTGGCCCACGAGTTCGTCACGGCCCTGGACGAGGGGCGCGACCCGTTCCCGAACGCCGTCCAGTCGGCCAACTGGACGTGCACGGGCATCCTGGCCCACGAATCGGCGATGGCGGGCGGCGAACTGACGCCCCTGCCGGACTTCACGATGAGTTGAGGCCATTCGAGGGTACTTCGTGCGCGGCGGGTCTCCGCACCCGCCGCGCGCGGGCAAGAACTCCCTCCCCCCTGGCGGGAGAGGGAACATCCCTACCGCGCCGGCTCGTAGCGGAACAGAAACGTCTGCATCGGCCCGCTGAACCGCGCGGGGATGAGCGCCACGCACACGTCGTGCCGCGGGTCGTACACCATCGCGCACTCGTGGGTGTACAGGCCGTCGGGCATCCGCACGTCCATCTTGCCCATCTGGTTCGTGCCGAGGTCCAGTGCGAAGAGTTCCTTGTCCGCCAGCCAGAGGACGGCGTCGTGGCGGGGGATGTAGACGGCCTCGCGGCCGATGGCGGCGTCGCCCTGCGTTTCCAACTGCTCCCAATGCCCGTCGCCTGCGAGCGGCCGGGCGTAGACGTCCACGCGGTGCTTGTCCCCTTTCAGTTGCACGAGCCGGTCGCGCTTCGTGTCGTGGAGCAGCGGCTGGAACTCGTAGTGGTACTTGATCTCTTGGCGCGGCTTCGGAAAGTCCGGGTCCACCAGCCGCCACGCCACCTTGCCCGTCTCGCGCGTCACGCGGCCGTGGTAAAGTTGGTTGTTGCACGCGGCGTACATCCCCCGCGGCGTGCCTCGCAAGGAAAGATGCCACGGGTTCGCGAACGGCCGGCCGAAGTCCGGCCGCCGCATCTCCTTCGCCGCGGAGTCGTACACCCAACTCGCGTACCCGTGCTCCTTCTCCTTATACGTAAACACATCCGTCGGATCGTCGGTCCGTTGCACCTGGACGCCGTCGAAGAGCGACGGGCGGGCCAGGTACACCATCGTCTTCGACGCCGGGTCGTACCCGTACCACAGGTACGTGTGCTGGCTGAACGGGATCATCCCGTAACTCCAGCCGAAGATGCCGGCGTTCGTGCTCTCCAGGAACGGCGGGAAGCGCGGCGGATAGTCCAGCGTCCACCGGTTCTCGGCGATGCTGTACCGGGCGACGTCGTTGCCGGAGTACCCCGAGTGCCCGCCCCCGTGATACAGGACCTCGCTGCGGTCGGTGTCGATGACGGCCGTCGACCACGTCTTGCTGATGAGGAGACCGGGTGGCTTCGCATCGACGAACGTGTTCGGCGGCAGGGAGTCAAGGACCTTGGCGTGCGCCTCCGGGTCCGGCGGCGGGGCCTGTTCCAGCGATTCCTTCTGCTCGGGATATTTCCATGCCACCGTGCCGGGCGGCGCACCGGGCAAATCGGCGGCCTCTGTCGAGGGGTCGCACCGCAGCGCATACGTCCGCCGCTCGGGACCGAACGCGACCATCAGCACGACGCCCCGGCGGTCGCACAGGTCGGCCGTCACCCAGCGG
>JAWODB010000197.1:0-9878 GCA_046483505.1 Phycisphaerae bacterium | reverse complement strand
TTTCGACCTGGAGGACCTGGTCATCACCGTGTATGCCGCCCTGGACGACGCCCTGGCCGAGGCCGGCGTCCCGGCCCGCAAGGGCAAACTGGTCGCCCGTCCCGGCCCGCCGCCGGAGGTGGACGACCGCGAGATCCTGTGCCTGGCGGTGCTCCAGGAACTGTTGGGCTTCGAGTCGGATCATGGGTTCTACACGTGGTTCGAGGTCAACCCGGTCTTGCGGCGTCTGTTTCCGCGTCGGCTCTCCCGGCCCAACTGGGCCGACCGCCGGGCCCTGTTGACGCCCCTCCTGCGGCGCCTGTCCCAGGCGTTCTGCGCCTTGGACGGCGAAGGAGCGCCCCCCTTTTCATCATCGACTCCCACCCGGTCGACGTCTGCCGCCCCGTCCGGGCCGGACGCAAGAAACGCCTCGGCGGCCTCGCCCAACGGGGCTATTGCGCCTCCCTGAAACGCTGGTTCCACGGGGTGCGGGAGCACCTGGTGTTCACGCCGGGCGGCCGGATCGCCTTCGTCCTCCAGGTGCCGGGCAGCATCGACACCGGCGGGGGCGAGTCGTGGGGCAAACTCTCCACCGGCTCCACCGCCGAGGCCAGCCAGACCGTCGACACGCCCGACATGGCATTCGCCCTGGATTTCCTCTTCCGCTTCCCGTCATCGGAGGGTGTGCTGGAACTGCTGCTGGACGGCCAGACCCTCGATACGCTCGACGCCTCCGTCGTCGGTCCGATGAGCGACTTCGCCGCCCACCGCACGGACGTCCTGGACCCGGCCCTGGCCCACCTCGAGGACGTACCGCTGACCTTCCGCCTGGACGGTCCCACCGGCACCGAGGTGCACTTTGACGAGGTGTCCCTGCGCGGCATCCCCGAGCCGGCCACGCTGGCGCTGCTGGCCCTCGGCGGCTTGGCGATGTTGAGACGCCGGACGGCGTGAAGGGCATACCATCGACGCGACCGGCCTGCCACCCTGCGGGTAGCGCGGGCGGTCTGACGGGCGGTCCGTCCGGCACGGGCGCTGCTGGAACGCCCCCGCCGCGGAAGGCTCCCAATGGGCAGGTAAGGGATTCGAACCCTCCCGGGCGAACCACTCTCAGGCAGCCGCCCTTCTTGCCAGGTGGCGACGCGGGCGCCCTTTGCGGCCCTTCCGCTCCGGTCCTTGCGAACCTTCTCCGGCGGCACCTCCTTCGGGTTCCGTGCACCGGGTTTGACGCCAACGCCTTTCACTCGGTCCACGTTGAGTATAGGATAGGCCGACGAAGGGGGATCACGCCATGCAGCGGAGGTTGCCATGACGCGTACGATCCACGGCACGACCGCGGCGGCGCTGGTCCTGTTCGGCCTTGCCGCAGGCGCCGGACGGGCGGCGTCACCGACGCCGCAGGGCCGGCCGGCACTTGCCGCCCTGCGTCTCCCGTCCACGTGGGAGTACAGCGCACCGCTCATCACGCCGGAGGAGCGCGACCACGATCGGAGCCGGGCACAGAAGGACCCGACCGTGGTCTTCTTCGAGGGCAAGTGGCACGTCTTCATGACCGTCAAGTTGCCGGGCCGGTCGGCCATCGAGTACTGCGCGTTCGAGAAATGGGAAGATGCCGACGCGTCGCCGCGCACGATCCTGAAGATCAGCGACAGCGATTACTACTGTGCGCCGCAGGTGTTCTACTTCACGCCGCACAGGCAATGGTACCTGGTCTACCAGATGGGCGTCCCCGGCCGGAAGTTCATGTGGGTCGCGTATTCCACGACGCGCACCATCGCCGACCCCGCCTCGTGGACGCAGGCCCGGCCCATCCTGGACGGCGGGCCGGACGACCCGCGCCGGGTCGGCGGCCTCGATTACTGGATCATCTGCGACGACCGCCGCGCCTACCTGTTCCTGACGAGCCTCAACGGCAAGATGTGGCGGCTGTGGACGGACCTGGAGGCGTTCCCGAAGGGGTTCGGCCATTGCGCCCTCGCCCTCCAGGCCCGCATCTTCGAGGCGAGCCACACGTACCGCCTCAAGGGCATGGGCAAGTATTTGACCATTGTCGAGGAGAACGGGCGGCGGTACTACAAGGCGTACCTGGCCGACCGTCTGGACGGCCCCTGGACGCCGCTCGCCGATACGGCGGAGCGGCCGTTTGCCGGCTGGACGAACATCCGCCCGGCGCCCGGCGTCGAGCCCTGGACCGACAACGTCAGCCACGGCGAACTCCTCCGCGAGGGGCACGACCAGACGTTGACGGTCGATCCGGCCCGCCTCCGGCTCCTTTTGCAGGGCATGCTCGAAAAGGACAAGGCCGGGAAAGGTTACGGCCAGTTCTCGTGGCGGATCGGCCTGTTGACGCCTGCCGAACGGCGCTGAACGCCCCGGTCGCCGCCGGCCCTCTCCCGGGGATTCTCGGGTTTCTGTTCCTCTTTCATGTTACGTTCATCTTGGTTGATTACACTCGTCCCCACGCACGCCGGATGGCACAATGGTCCCGGACGGGCCGGGGCCGCGCCGTCCCGAACGCAAGGAGACGAGCCATGAAACGCGCCACATGCTGGCTGATGGTTGGGATGCTCGGGCTGGGGATGCTCGCCTGGTCGGCGGGACCGGCCGCGGCCGGCGAGAAGGCCGGGAAGGAGGAGAAGGTCTCGCTGGGCGAGGTGCCCGAGGCCGCGAGGAACACCATCCTGCACGAGGCGGCCGGACACAAGGTCCGCGAGATCGAGAAGGAGACCGAGAACGCCCGGACCGTGTACGAGGCCGAATGGAAGGTCGACGGCAAGGAGGTCGAGGTTACGGTGGCCGCCGATGGCAAACTCCTGGAGCGCGAGACGGAAATCGCACTCAAGGACGTGCCCGCGGCTGCCAGGGAGACCATCCTGAAGGAGGCCGCCGGCACCGAGGTCGCCGAGGTGGAGAAGGTCGTGGCGGGCGGCCGCATCACCTACGAGGCCGAGTGGAAGGCCGACGGCAAGGAGATCGAGATCAAGGTGGCCCCGGACGGCACGCTTCTTGCGAAGGACGTTGAAGACGACGATGACGACGACGATGATGATGATGACTGACGGCCGCTGGCCGTGACGTTCGGACGCCGGGGAGCATCGCGTCGCCGCAGGGGCCGGTCATGAAGGTTCTGCTCGTCGAGGACTACGAGCCCGTTCGCACCTCCGTTGCCCAGGGGCTGCGCGAGGCGGGCTTCGCCGTCGACGCCACCGGCGACGGCGAGGAGGGCCTCTGGTTCGCCGAGACCGGCGAGTACGATGCCATCGTCCTGGACCTGATGCTCCCCGGGACCGACGGTCTCACGATCCTCCGTCGCCTCCGCGACGACGCCAACGCCGTGCCGATTCTCGTCCTGACGGCGAAGGACACGGTCCGCGACCGGGTGCGCGGCCTCGACCTCGGGGCTAATGACTATCTGGTCAAGCCGTTTGCGTTCGACGAACTCCTAGCCCGCATCCGGGCGCTGGTGCGGCGCAAGTACGAGGAGGCCTCGCCCGTCCTGCGGGTTGGTGACCTGGAGATCGACCCGGGCCAGCGAACCGTTTGCCGCGCGGGCCGGCCCGTGGACCTGACGGCCCGCGAGTACGCCATCCTCGAGTTCCTGGCCCATCGCGCCGGCCGGGTCGTCAGCCGGACCGACATCTGGGAGCACGTCTACGATTTCAACGCCGAGCCGAACAGCAACGTGATCGACGTGTACGTGGCCCGGCTGCGGCGGCGGCTGGAGCGGGGCGGCCGGGCGCGGCTCATCCACACCCGCCGCGGGCAGGGGTACGTCCTCGAGGAATCCCGCTGATGCGTTCGCTTCGCACGAAACTGGTGGCAAGCACGGCCGTCGGCGCAGCGGTCGTGCTGGTCGTCGCGGGATTGGCCCTGTACCTCCTGGTGCGCGATGGGCTCGTGGCCCAGTTCGACGACGCGATGCTCGACAAGGCCCGTCTGCTCGCCTCATCCGTCGAGGTCGAACACGGCAAGGTCGACCTGGAGTTCGACGAACTCGACATGGGCGAGTTCGCCGCCGGCGAGAGGCCGTCGTATCTCCAGGTCTGGCTCCCGAACGGGTCCGTCCGCTACCGGTCGCCGAGCCTCGGCGACGGGGACCTGGACGCCCCGGCCGGCCCCGCTGATGCCCCCGTGCTGGGGCCCGTCGTGCTGCCCAACGGGCGGCCCGGGCGGAGCGTCGGCCTTGTCTTCTCGCCGCGCGTCGAGGGTGGGGGCCGCCGCGATGCCTCCGCGCCACCGGACACCGACGGCCCCAGGCTCACGCTCGTTCTGGCACGCGACGTCGCCCCCCTCGCGGCGCCGCTTGCGCGGCTGAAGTTCCTGCTTGTGGCCGTCGGGGCGGCCGCCGTCGCCGTGACTGCCGGCGTCCTCTGGGTGGCGGTGGGGCGCGGCCTGCGGCCTGTCGAGCGCCTGGCCGAGGACATCGGCGCCGTCGACGAGACGGACCTCGGACGGCGGATCACGGCGGCGGGCGCCCCGGCCGAACTCGCCCCCGTCGTCGACTGCCTCAACCGGCTGCTCGCGCGGCTGGAGGCGGCGTTCGAGCGCGAGCGCGGCTTCAGCGCCGACGTCGCCCACGAACTCCGGACCCCCCTGGCCGGGCTCCGGGCCACGATGGACGTGGCGCTCGTGCGGCCGCGCGATCCCGCCGAGTACGAGGAGGCCCTTCGCGCCTGCCTCCGCATCACCGTCCGCATGCAGGCGATGGTCGAGCATTTGCTGGCCCTCGCGCGCCTCGACGCCGGCCAGATGGAGGTCCGCCCCGAGTCCGTCTCGCCGGCCCGCGTCGTCCGGGAGGCCTGGCAGCCGCTGGCCGAACGGGCCGACGCCCGGCGCTTGCGCCTGGAGTGGTGCCTCGCCGAGGACGGAGAGGTTGTGACCGACCCGGCGCTGCTGGGCCTGGTGGTCCGCAACGTTCTCGAAAACGCCGTCGGCCACGCGGACGAGGGCGGGGCCGTGACCGTCGAAACGGCCGCCGAAGGCGATGCCGTCCGCTTCCGCGTGACGAACACGGGCAGCCGCCTCGCCCGGGACGAGGCCGAGCACGTCTTCGAGCGGTTCTGGCGGGGCGACGCCGCCCGCAGCGACGCCGGGGTCCATTGTGGCCTCGGGTTGCCGCTCGTTCGGAAGGCCGCCGGGGTGCTCGGCGGCACCGTCGAGGTCCGGTCGCAGCCGGGCGGCGAGTTCCGGATCACTGTTACCCTTCCGCGCGAATTCCCGCCGCGGGGCCCGTGAGCCGGTCGCTTCCCGTCGGCCTTGCCGTCCCATTGCTTGGATACCGTCCGCGTCGTACGGCGGCATTCTCGGCGTGGCCTTGTGCGCCCGGCGGGGCGGTCGGTATACTGGACGCTAAGCGGCCGGCGACGTGCGAGGGGTCCTCCCAGGAACCACGTCCAGTCTGCATGCGGGTCCGGGCCGGCCGCGACGACCAGCCAGCGCCCAGGGTGCATCGATCGGAGAACCCCATGACCAAAGGGGGCGCCGCACCGGCAGAGGATTCCGTGGCTGCAAGGGCTGTACCCAAGGCCCGGACCGGCATTCGCGGACTCGACGATATCCTGGAGGGCGGGCTGCCCGAGGGGCGCATCACGCTGCTCAGCGGGGGGCCCGGCACCGGCAAGACGGTGCTCGCGATGGAGTTCGTCCACGGCGGCGCCGCCGCCGGCGAGCCCGGCGTCTTCGTCTGCTTCGAGGAACGGGCCGACGACCTCCGCGCCAACGCCGCCGCCATGGGCATGGACCTGGCCGCCCAGGAAGAGGCCGGGGCCCTGCGTGTCATGACGGCCGAGATCCCCCACCGCGTCGTCCGCGCCGGCGAGTTCGACATCCACGGCCTGCTGGCCATCCTGGACGGCCACATGCAGGCCGTCGGCGCCCGGCGGGTCGTCCTGGACGCCATCGACGTCCTGATGCGGATCTTCGGCGACCCGCAGCGGGAGCGTGAGGAACTGCACGTCCTGCACGACTGGCTCCGCGACCGCGGTGCCACGGCCGTCATCACCTCCAAGGCCGACCCCGCGGGCCGGCAGATCTATCCGTTCCTCGATTTCCTGGCCGACTGCGTCCTGTTCCTCGACCAGCGGATGGACCGGCAGGTCCGCACCCGGCGGCTGCGGGTGGTCAAGTACCGCGGGTCGGGGTTCCTGGGCAACGAGCACCCGTACGTCCTGACGCCGCGGGGGGCCGTGCTGATGCCCGTGGCCTCGATGTCGATGGCCCAGAAGACGTCGCCGAAACGGGTTTCCACCGGCCACGCGACGCTGGACGAGATCCTGGGCGGGGGTTACTTCGCGGGCTCCTGCATCCTGCTGGCCGGGCCGAGCGGGGCCGGCAAGACCACCCTGGCCTGCACTTTCGTCCGGGACGCCTGCCGCCGCGGCGAGCGGGTCCTGTACGTCGATTTCGAGGAATCCGCCGAGGCCCTCGTCGACGAGATGCAGAGCACGGGCATCGACCTGCGCCCTGCCCTGGAGGACGGCACGCTGCGGGTCCTGGTGGCCATGCCGGAGTCGGCGGGCATCGAGCAGCACCTGCTGGACATCCTGGACGCGATCGAATCCTTCTCGCCGCGGCACCTGGTGGTCGACGCCATCTCGGCCTGCCGGCGGATGGGCTCCGAGCCCGCCGCCTTCGACTTCCTGGTCCGCCTGCTCACCGCGTGCAAGGTCCGCGGCATCACGGTCTTCTATACGAACCAGGTGGCGGAACTCGAACAGACGACGCAGATCAGCGGATCGGGCATCTCGTCGCTGGTCGACGTGCTCCTGGCGATGCAGTACGTGGACGACGGCGAGCGGCTCCGCCGGCGGCTGGTGGTGATCAAGTCGCGCGGCACGAAGCATTCCATGCGGTACCACGACTTCACGATCGGTGATTGCGGCATCGCGCTGGACGGCGCCGAGCGCGCCGAACGTGACCAGGCAGCGGGGGACCGCCCATGACCGACCCACGGGGGTCCACCTCGCTCGACACCCGTCCGCCCGAGTACCGCCTCATCCTGTTTGTCGCGGGCGAGGAACCGAACTCCCGGGCTGCGCGGGAGAACCTGAACCAGGTGTGCACCAGCGACCTGCACGGGCGGTGCCACGTCTGCATCGTCGACGTCCTGGAGGATTTCGCCGCCGCCGCCAAGCACCAGGTCCTCGTGACGCCGACCCTCCTGGTGACCGAACCCGAGCCGTCGGTCATGGTCATCGGGAACCTCTCGGATCACAAGAAAGTCCGCCGGGCGCTGCGGCTGGAAGGATCGTAACCATGGCCGAGAGCAACAAAGACCTGCGCCGGCGGCTGGACCGCGCCGAGGGGGTCGTCGAGGCGCTCCGGGGCGGCCAGGCCGACGCGGTCGTCGGCAAAGACGGCGTCCTGCTGCTCCGCCTGCGCGAGATGGAGGAACAACTCCGCCGGAGCGAGGAGCGGTTTCGCCTGGCCTCCGAGGCCGCCGGGCTCGGCGTCTTCGAGTGGGACGTCCTCGCCGATGCGCCTCGGTGGGTCAACGACCGGATGTTCGAGATCTTCGGCCGGACCCGCGAGGAGGGGCCCCTGACCCGGGCCGACTTCGTCGCCGGCGTCCTCCACCCGGACGACGTGGTCTCCTTCGAACAGGCGATCGCCCGGGCGCAGCAGAACGACCGCCGTTTCCATTTCACCTGCCGCATTCGCCGGTCCAGCGACGGCCGGCAGCGCTGGATCGAATACTCCGGCCGGTTCGACGGCGCGCCGGACGGGGCGCTCGAACGGCTGATCGGGGTGATCGAGGACGTGACCGACCGCAAGGAGGCCGAGGCGGCGCTGAAGGACCTGAACCGGACGCTCGAAGAGCGCGTCGAGGCGCGGACGGTCGACCTGGAAGAAACGATCGCCCGGCTCCGCGGCGAGGCCGCTCGCCGGGAGCAGGCCGAGCAGCAACTGCGGCACCGCTCGGACGAACTCGAGGTCCTCAACGCCGAACTCCGGCGCCGCGCCACGCAACTGCGCGACCTGGCCGTCGAACTCTCCACCGCCGAGGACCGCGAACGCCGCCGCATCGCCGAGGTCCTCCACGACGACCTCCAGCAGACGCTCGTCGGCGTCCGGTTCCAACTCGACATGGTCCGCCGCTGGGTGGGCGAGCACGACCAGGCCGGCGACATGCTCGGGCAGATCACCACCCTGGTCGACGACGCCGTCGAGAAGACCCAGGGCCTGTCGCACGACCTCGCCCCGCCCGCCCTCTTTCGCAACGGCCTCGTCGCCGGGCTCCAGTGGCTGGCCGAACAGATGGAGACGCAGTACGGACTGGCGGTCGACCTCGACCTCGACGAGGCGGCGGAACCCGCCTCCGAATTGCTCAAGCCCTTCCTCTATAAGGCCGTGCGGGAACTCCTGTTCAACGTCGTCAAGCACGCCGGCATCGGCCGGGCGGCCGTCGCGATGAAACGCGACGACCGGCAACTCGTCCTCTCCGTTCGCGACGAGGGCAAGGGGTTCGACCCGGCGGCGCTGGGGTCCGGGGAGGGCAAACCGGGCTTCGGCCTCATGAACATCCAGGAACGCGTGGCGTTCCTCGGCGGGCGCCTGAACGTCCACGCCGAGCCGGGATGGGGATCCACGTTCGAAATCGTGCTCCCCGCTGAAACCGCCCGTCTCTCAGGGGGCGACACGAATGGAAAGGACCGGGACGGGATGACGGCGCACGGGGATGGGAACGTACAGACGGCCGGGCAGGCCGGCACCGACGCGGAGCCGGCTCGAAGAACGAGGGTGCTGCTCGTCGACGATCACAAGATCATGCGGGAAGGGCTCGGACTCCTCCTCGAGGACGAGGCGGACCTCGAACTCGTCGGCGAGGCCGACAACGGCAAACAGGCGGTGGACCTGGCCGGCCGCCTCCGCCCGGACGTCATCGTCATGGACGTCTCCATGCCGGTGATGAACGGCGTGGAGGCCACACGGATCATCAAGCGGGAGTTTCCCGGCATCCGCGTCGTCGGCCTCAGCATGTACGAGCGCGACGACATGGCCCGCGACATGCTCGACGCCGGCGCCGAGACCCACCTCGTCAAGACCGGCCGGCCGGACGAACTGCTGGCGGCCGTCCGGGGCGGCGGGCCGGAAGCGTGACGGGGCGCCGGCCCCCTCCGGCCGATGCGCCGCGCCTGCCCCGCGGAAAGAACCTCATTTCCCTCTTGATACGGGATCCAGAATGCGTAGAATGTGTCCATCAAACGGCTCTCGCCTGCGGCGGCGTCCGGACGGACGCACGGCCGACGGTCGGGTGCCTGAGCCGCCGAGTGGCGGCTAGCGAACAGGTCCCGAGGAACTTCCCGGCTCAGGACCTGCGAAACCCATTCCGGGAAGCGTGTTAGGAGTCGTACCAGTGGCTACAGGTACCGTGAAGTGGTTCAATGACCAGAAAGGCTTTGGCTTCATTGAACAGGATGGCGGGTCGGATGTCTTTGTGCATCACACCTCCATCCAGGGCGAGGGATACAAGTCCCTCGCCGAAGGGGATCAGGTCGAGTTCGACGTGACCCAGGGCCCCAAGGGGCCCAAGGCGGAGAACGTCAAGCGCGTCTGATCCGACGCCGACGGAACACCGCGGCCCCCGGCTCCCACGAGCCGGGGGCTTTTTTTGGTTCAACGCCCAATACCGGGGAGCACGTTTCCCGAATCCCAATGCCCGGTCCGTATCGCCCTGGGGGAGATTCCATCTCCCCCAGACCCCCTCGGCCCAAGCCCAACGCAAGAGGGGGGATCCCCCATCGAAGGGCCTCTCACGCCCCTGGAGCCCCGTCGCGTCGGCGTCGGCCTCACCCGCGGCCCGAAGGGCGCCGGGCCGACGCCGAGGCGGCGGGGCGGAAGGGGCGTTAGAGGCCCTTCGATGGGGGATCCCCCCTCTTGCGTTGGGCTTGGGCCGAGGG
>JAWODB010000106.1:0-4195 GCA_046483505.1 Phycisphaerae bacterium | reverse complement strand
CGTGCGGCCGAGCATCATGTCCATCGGCGTGATGGTCACGTCGCCGTCGATACGCGCGAGCGGCAGCGGATCGTCGGCGACGTGACCATCACGCCGATGGACATGATGCTCGGCCGCACGTGGCCGGACACCGTCTCGATGCACAAGTCGAACTTCGATTCGCACGGGTTCACGGTGCACCCGATGTTCCTGATCCGTCCGCCGGACCGCGCGGGGATGACCGTCTACGTGCCGCTGCGGGCCCTGCTGCCGAAGGGCCTGGAGAACATCATGGTGACGGGCCTGGGCGTCAGCGCTCACCGCGACGCCATCCCCGTCATCCGCATGCAGCCGTGCGTGCAGAACCAGGGGTACGCCGCGGGCCGCATCGCGGCGGCGGCGGCGCGGAGCGCGTCGACCGTGCGGCAGGTGGACCTCGAGCGCATCCAGGAGCACCTCGTGCGGACCGAGTGCCTGCCGCCGGAGGTCCTCGACCACGAGGGCTCGTTCCCCCTGCCGGAGGAACGCGTGAAACAGGCCGTGGCGAACGTCGCCGACGGGTACAAGGACCTGGAGGTTCTCCTCGCCCAGCCCGACCAGGCCCTGCCGCTGCTGAAGCAGGCGCACGCGGCCGCCGGCGACGAGGAGGCCAGACGCATCTACGCGCATATCCTTGGCATGATGCACGATCCGGCGGGGACCGAGACGCTCGTCCGGACGGTGCGCGGCATCGAGGCGTGGGACAAGGGCTGGAACTACCGCGGGATGGGGCAGTTCGGCCGGAGCATCAGCCCGCTGGATTCGTACGTGATCGCCCTGGGCCGGACGCGGCGGCCGGAGGCGCTCGGGCCCCTCCTGGCGAAGGCCCGATTGCTGGACGCCGGGCAGGCGTTCTCGCACCATCGGGCGGTGGCGATGGCGCTGGAGGCGCTCGGGCCGGCCCTGGCGCCCGCCCGGCGGAAGGAGGCGGCGCGGGTGCTGGCCGACGTCCTCGCCAAACCCGAGATGACCGGCTACGCGACGACGACCGTGGCGGAGGCGAAGGCGAAGGCCGCCCCCGGCGGACGGACCGCCACGAAGCCGCGGAACGATTCCCTGCGGGAACTCGTCCTCGCCCGGGCCCTCTACCGCCTGGGCGACCACGAGGGCGTCGGCCAGCGGATCCTGCGGCTCTACGCGACGGACCTCCGCGGCCATTACGCCCGGCACGCGAGGGCGGTGCTCGACGGCGAGGCAACCGGCAACGGGCAATAGGCATCAGGCGAACAGCAACAGCACAGGCGGGCGGGTGGCATGCTTTCGCGCCGTTGCGAAAGCATGCGCGTCGCCGCGCCGGGTGCCACTGGCTGCTTGTCAGCCAGTGTTCCCCGAAAGGCGAGAGGCACTGGCGGGCAAGCCGCCAGCCGGCCACGGCACGGGCCGTACCCGTGCCAGGGTGGCACCCGCGCGCTCGAAACACGGATTGGCAAGCAATCCGTAGCACCCGGCGCAAGCAGAACGAAAGGCTATGATGCGAAACATCGTGCGGCTTGCAATCGTTGTGGCGCTCCTCGCCCCCGCCGGCGCGTGCCGGGCCAAGGAGTTTCACGTGGCCCCGAAGGGCCTCGACGGGGCGTACGGGACGGCCGGGGCGCCTTTCGCGACCCCGAAGCGGGCCCGCGAGGCCGTCCGGGCCCATCGCGCCGCGCATCCCGACGAGGACGTGACGGTCGTCCTCCACGAGGGCACGTACCGCCTGGATGAGCCGCTCGTCTTCGGACCCGCCGACGGCGGCGCGAAGGGCGCCCCCGTCACCTGGCGGGCGGTTGAGGGCGAGACCGTGACCCTGAGCGGCGGCGAGGTCGTCACGGGCTGGAACCGCGTCGACGGCGACCGCCGCGTCTGGTGCGCCAAGGTCCCCGGCCTAGCCGAGGGCAAACGGTATCCCCGCCACCTGTGGGTCGACGGAAGGCGGGCGACGCGGGCCCGGTGGCCGAACTCAGGCGCCGACCCGCCGTACGTCAAGATCACGGGCGGCGGGGTGGCCGACGACCTCGAGGACTTCACCCTCCGGTTCAACCCGGGCACCGTCAAGCCGTGGCAGAATCTTGCGGACACCGAGATCGTCGTCCTGAAACTCTGGTCGGCCCTCCGGAAGCGCGTGGCGGCGGTGGACCCGGCGGCGGGCACGGTCACCCTGCGCCCGCCGCACGTTTACACCAGCCTCAGCAACCGGGCCCGCAAGGGCATGTGGGCGTACTTCGAGAACTCGCCTGACTTTTTGGATGCCCCCGGCGAATGGTGCCTCGACCGGGGGAGCGGCATGGTCCTCTACCGGCCGCGCAAGGGCGAGGACATGGCCGCCGCCCGCGCCGTGGTGCCGCGCCTGGAGCGGCTCGTCGTCCTGGCGGGCACGCAGGAGGCGCCCGTGCGGAACCTGGACTTCGCCGGCCTGACGTTCGCCCACACGGAGTGGACCCTGCCGGAGGTGGGCCACGACGGGCGGCAGGCGTTTTTCTGGTACGGCGGCCGGTTGGCGCCGGAGGCGGTGGCGTTCCCCGAGTCCGCCCTCCACTGGCGATGGGCCGAGGGGTGCAGCCTGCGGCGCTGTACCGTCGAGCACACGGGCGCCACGGCCGTGCGACTGGAGGAAGGGTGCAAGCAGTGCAAGGTGGTGGAGTGCCACGTCGTCGACGCCGCCGGCAACGGCGTGATGCTGGGCGTCCACCGCGATCCGGGCCAACGGCCGACGGGCGGCTCGGTTATTACCGGTCTGCCCGAACCGCCTCGGGCCCCTCTGCCGCCGGAGCCGCCGCTGCCGCGCAACATCACCATCACGCGCAGCGTCGTGGAGCGGTGCGGCGCCGCGTTCCCCGGCGCGGTGGGCGTGTGGGTCGGCTTCGCGCGCGACGTGGCCGTCACGCACAACCGCATCCACGACCATCCGTACACGGGCATCTCGATCGGCTGGCGGTGGGACCCGTCGCCGACGAGTGCGGCGAACTTCACGGTGTCGCACAATCACATCGACGAGTGCATGAAACGGGTCGGCGACGGCGGGGGCATCTACTCGCTCGGCCACATCCCCGGCACGGTCATCTCCGAGAACCTGATTCACGCCATCCGGCGGAACCCGTACTGCATCGGGGCGCCGAACAACGGCATCTTCTTCGACCAGGGGTCGAAGGGGTTCCTCATCAGGGACACGGTCATCTTCGACACGGCCGCCGACGCCGTCCGCTTCAACCAGTGCAAGCGGGAGTGGCACACGTGGGAGGGGAACACGCTGGGCGAGACGCCGCCGCCCGAGCGCCTCGAGGCGCTGAAGCAGCGCGTCGGGCCGGCGGCCAAGGCCGACTGAAGGGCGCGCAAGCCCCGCAGTCAAACGACAATGATGAGCGCTTTCCGGCGCGGCGGGTCTCCCGGCCCGCCGCGCAGGATGGGCAAGGCACGTCGGCCGTCGCCGTCCGTCGCCGGTCAGGTCCCGGGCGGCGGGCCCTCGGCGGGGGGACCCTCGGCGGCCATGGCCTGGTTCTTCGGCCGCTGGACGAACATATAGATGAGCGCCCCGATGATGCCCGTCAGGATGATCACCAGGATCCAGATCAACTTCTGGTTGTTCTCGCTGGGCGTGTGCTGAATGGCGTCGATCAGCATCCACAGCCAGACGGCGAAGCACGCCAGGCCGATGATGCCGACGACGGCCGTGATGAGGCAGGCGAACAGGCCGCCGGCTGCTTCCGGTGCACCGGATTCCATGGTTCGTTCCTTTCCGTGACGGGGACGGGCGATGTCTCGTGGTCCACTCTACGGCCGGGCGGGCGGCGCCACAAATGAAAAGTGGTTCTCCTCCCGAAACCGTGGTGGGCGTGAGGGCCTCGGCTCTGAGGCTGCCAGGGGCCGCCCCTGTCGCCCCGTCGCCTCGGCGCCGGCCCGGAGCCCTTCGGGCGTCGGGTGAGGCCGACGCCGACGCGACGGGGCTCCAGGGGCTTACGGGGGCCTCCGATGGGGGTTTTGCCCTCTTGCGTTGGGCATGGGCCGAGGGGGTCTGGGGGAGATGAAATCTCCCCCAAAGGCCGTGTCGGCCCTGCTCAGGCCCACGCCGCCATCCGCTCAGGCGGACAGCGTCCCTCACCTCTTGCGAGGATTGGGGTTACGCACGAGAAAAGGGCGTGGGCCGAGGGGGTCTGGGGGAGATGGAATCTCCCCCACAGGCCGTGTCGGCCCTGCTCAGGCC
>JAWODB010000088.1:0-2852 GCA_046483505.1 Phycisphaerae bacterium | reverse complement strand
CACTTGGTGGTCATAAATTATTAAATATACTCACTATGCTCTAAGTTAAAGGAGGTCTAGTATGTACCGATTTGCATTAGATGATACCCTTTTAACAGATCTTTCTAAAGCAATTGAGATTGCCAGGTCTGTACATGAAGGTCAGGTTGATAAAGCTGGGAAACCTTATTTAGACCATGTCCAGGCTGTCTGTGAAATTGCTAGTAAAATGATCCTCAGCTGGAATGAAGAATATGATGACTTTTTAGTACAGGCAAAGATAGTAAGTTATCTTCATGATGTTGTTGAAGATACAGAAGGCATCCAGCATGAGGTACTGGCCGTCCGGGCCCTCCACCTGCTCGGCGACCCGGGCGAACAGGAGCACGCCCTGGGGATCGCGGGCATTCGCCCGCGTCACGTTCAACCTGCCGAGGGGCCCGAACGTCCGCCTCAGCCGCCGGCCGACGGGCGCCAGCCGCGCCAGCATCTCCACGCCGATCTTGCGCACCCCGGAGCGCGTGCGCCCGTCCATCTCCGGCGCCCACGCCACGCGGGTGCCCTGGCGGGCCCACTCGGCCAGCATCTCCACGACCTCCGGCGACAGGTGGATGCCGGTGCCGAGGCACTGGGGGCACCGGTAATCGCGGCCGAAGATCCACCCCCGGCCTTTGAGGACGCCCTCGCCGTCGCACCGGTCGCACACCATGGCCCGCCCGATGGCGTTGCTCGCCTTGGTGAACGTGTCGAGGCCGACGGGTTCGCCCGGCAGCCGAAGCACGCGGACCGGCCAGTACGGGTCGGGCAGCGCGGCCAGGGGCTTTAACTCGGGGGCCGCCGTGAGCAGCGACGCCCGCAGCGTCGTGGCCGGCATCGCCAGCACCGAGGCCATTCCCTTGGCCTCGACATCGAGTCGGACGGCCAGGACGCGGCCGTCGGCGTCCGTGACGGCCGAGCCGCTGGCGGCGTGGAGGCGCTCGCCCTCGATGCGCAGGAACCGGTCGACGCCTTCAGGGGGCGCCACGCCCGACCGCGACGCCACCATCCGGATCTTCGGGCCGGGCAGCAACCGCGCGGCCGTCACGCGGAGCCCGTCGCCCCAATCGTAGCCCGCCGTCGCGACCGGCGACGACGGGGCCAGGGCCGGCAGTTCCGTGGCCAGCGCCAAGCCTTTCCGCACGGGCGCCTCGCCGTCCACCTTCAGGACCGCCAGGCCCAATGACGGATCGGCCATGCCGAAGGTCTCGGCCGAGGCGGTCCCGCCGTCGTCGAACCGGAGCGAGGCGCGGGCGGCGCCGCGGACCTTCAGGGCACCCAGGTCGGTCACAACGAACCGCCCGTCGCCGAGCAGCCAGCCCGTGGCGACGGACTGCGGAATGCCCCAGCCGTTCTCGACCGTGACCGTGCAGACGGCGGGCCCGACGGTCCGGCGGACGGCCTCCGGCTCGACCGTCGTCGCAGCCGGCGCCGTCGCGGCCGGAACCGCCCACACGGCGACCGCCAGGCAAAGCCTTACGCGGGTATGCATCGAACCTCCCCCCGGCACGGGACCGTGGTCACCCCCTTTCTCAACGTTTAACGGGGGCGGCGGTGTCGCATTGCACGAAACCGGGAAGCGGACGAGGTCACCGCCGGCCGCGGGGCAGCGGGCCCGGCACCGGGCACCCGGTCCACTCGAACGGCAGGACGCAGACACCCTGATGGCGTCCGCCCTGGAAGGACGAGACGACGGCGCCGGCGAGGAGCATCCACGCCCGCTCCCGCGGGCGTCGACCTGGCCCGGAGGGACCGCGGCCGTCCCGGCCCATCAGGTCGGCCAGGCGGCTGGCCACCATGGCGTCGGTCTCGAGCGGGTCGAGGATCACGTACTTGCCGTCCGGGCCGCTGATGATCTCGCGCACCTCGCCGTAAACCACCAGGCCGTGCGGGGCCGAGCGGCCGAGGCGGCTGACGGCATGGCCCGCCTCCTGCGCGAAGGCGGCGCGGAAATGCCGGCCGGCCTTCGCCAGGTGCCCGAGCATGTCGCGGCCGGCGGCCCGGGCGCCGAGGCGGATGCCTTCCACGTTGCCGGGCGCCCAGACGGCCCGGGTGCCCTCCAAGGCCCAGGTCGCCAGCAGGTCGAAGACGCCGCTCTCCAGGGCGATGCCCTCGCCGCGGCAGCGGGGGCAGACGACGGTCTCCTCGGAGAGTTCGCCCCGGACCTCCATCCGGACCTTGCCCCTCCCCTCGCAACGGCTGCAAACGAGGTTCCGGCTGATGCGGCCCCGCGCCGCCTGGAAGCCGGCCGGCTTCGGCGGACGCCCTACCAGGCGGAGCACCTCCATCGGCCAGACGGGCTCGGGCAATTCCGACAGGGGGCGGAGTTGCGGCTGGGCCGACAGCAGCGACTGCCGGAGCGAGGCGGCCGGCATCGCCAGCGGCACCTGGATGCCCGACGAGGCCACCGCCAGGTGGACCGCCAGCACCGTGCCGTCCGATCGGACCAGGGGCGCCCCGGAGGCGGCGTCGATCCGGCCGCCCGCCATCCGGAGGAAGTAGGCGGGCCCCCGCGGCGGCCGGACACGGGCCCGGCTCGCCACCGCCTCGGCCGACGGCCCGGACCACAGCCGCCCGGACGCCACCGCCAGGTCCTTGCCCCACTCCCAGCCGACGATCGAGACGGTCGTCCCGCCATCGAGGGTCGGCAGGCGGCCGGCGAGCGGCAGGCCGCGCGGACCGCCCCGCCCCGGCACCCGCAGCGCCACCAGGCCGAGGCCGACGTCCGCCAGGCCGAACTCCCGGACCACGATTGCCCGGCCGCGTTCGAACCGGATGAGCACCCGGGCCACGCCCGGCCGGGCCACGGCCGCCAGATCCGTGACGACGAACCGGCC
>JAWODB010000057.1:0-2599 GCA_046483505.1 Phycisphaerae bacterium | reverse complement strand
CCGCTGGTGGACGATTCCATCGAAATTGAAATCAACCCGGCGGATATTACCTGGGACACTTTTCGCAGCGGTGGTGCCGGCGGCGTGAGATGCCTGAAGATGCCGAAGTGGTCGCCCAACTTGAATCCCTACAGCGAGGCCTGGGTGAGGGCCATCAAGGCCGAGTGCATCAACAAGATGATCCTGTTCGGCGAGAAGCACGTGCGGTTCGTTGTCGAGCAGTACGTCGAGCATCATAATCTCGAGCGTCCTCACAAGGGCCTGGACTACTGCCGGCCGATGGAGCCGGATGAGGCGGTGAGCCGCGAAGGCGAGGTCAGGTGCCACGAGCGTCTGGGCGGCCTGCTCAAGAGCTATTACCGAGAGGCGGCATGAACGTGCGGCCTTCCAGGCAGGGGCAGCCGGCTGAGCCTACTCGGCGGGCCGCGTATACGCCCAGGCAAGGGCAGTACCTGGCGTTCATCTTCTACTACAGGAAGCTCAACGGCCTCCCGCCGGCCGAACGCGACATGGAGCGGTACTTCAAGACGTCCCCATCCGCCGTGCATCAGATGGTCGTCTCCCTGGAGAAGCACCGTTTCATCGAGCGCGTCCCCGGCCAGGGGCGGTCGATCCGCTTGCTCCTGACCCGGCAGGAGATTCCCGACCTGGAGTGACGGCCTCAACGGCGCTGGACTCGCCATGGCGGACCGGGTTCAATGGCCGGCATGGAGAACCTGGACCACAAGACGGCCGCCGTGATCATCCCGCCGGAGGATGTCTGGCCCGCCATCCAGGCGATTCGACAGAAGCACGACAGCAAGGTCAGCCGGTGGATGCGGGTGCGGTCGGCTGATAGTGGCGGTTTTAGGCCGTCAATCGCTTGCGGCGGACCTGCCAAGCCAGCAGATTGCCACGCCAGCGGCCAAACTCCCGCCAATAGCGACCGTCACGCACCGCGCAACGCACTCGCAGCAGCGGTTCCAGGCCGCTGTCCGTCCATCGCATACCGGACTGCTTGCATCGCGCCTCCACAAGCGTCTTGCACTGGGCCTCGACCTCTCCGCTGCCTATCGGCAGCCCCAGCGACTCATAATGCGGATAGTTCATGCGGTCCTTGTTATTGCTTAGGTACGTGACCAACTCGTGCTTGGCCTGCCGCCGAGACTGTGACGAACGTGGATTCAACGCCTCCACCATCCGCAGGGCGGACTCCGCCTCGCCGGCCCGAAGAGTCCCGCAGACTGACAGGCTCCAGCGGTTGGCCTGCTCACTGCCTTCTCCAAAGTAGACCTTGGCGCACTTGCTGACGTTTTCGCAGACGTGCCAGAAGTCCACGATCTTCACCGCTCGCTGGAAGTGGCGATCAGCAAGGTTCCACAGCCAATGGCTTCCGTCGCCAAGGAACGCCGTCAAGCTCGCGCCCCGGTAACCCATGCGGCAGGCGTTGCGCCAAAGGTCCTGGCCGAATGTCTCGACATCCACCCTACGGGCCGTGCTGCTCTTGACAACAGCTCCGTCAGGCAGTTCGCTGCGTACAGTGCCGACGCGGACCTCATGCCACGCCCCCTCGGTGTGGGCCATCGCCCCGTCGGCAAAGATCAGACACCGCTCGGCAGACACTTCCGAAGCCGGGCTGGTCCGCACGGCGCGGGCCTCGGCCAGCACGCGCCGATCTTCCTCCAGCCACCACTGACCCACCGTCTTGGTCATGTTCTCCAGCAACTCCTTGCCCATGTGAATCCCGTGCGTGTTGCCCAAATGACGCATGGCCTGCTCGTACGGCCGTTGAGCCGTCTCCTCAAGCGCTATCTCCGCCACCTTCGGAGTCACCGGATAGCCCGCCACCGTGGCTGTATTGTCCAGAGGGGGAAAAAGACGCCTTGCAGGCGTCGCACCACCACCGGGTTCGGTCAAGTTCGACCTGCCCGCTGTCGCAGATAACCGTCTTCTTACCGTAACCCTTGTGCCGCATCGCACCGCCGCAGTGCGGACACTTCGGCCGCGCCGAATCGTCCGTCGCTTCCCGACACCAGGCCTGAAGCACCCGGGACTTGGAGCGGTTCAACTCGCCGTAGATCAACTCTTCCATGTCGTACATCGACTGCAAAGACGGGCAAGCGTCCTCGACGATCCGCTGACGAACGTGATCGAAAATGTCCCTCAATTGACCATCCAGCTTTTGACGATCCATGCCTCTTGCTCCTTCCTGTTATGCACTCCTTTGGCATGAATCACAGAATAGTTACAAATTTGTAAGCGCGCCACTATATTCCGACCGCACCCGCGGCGGCCTTGCTGGCGAGGAAGATTCCCTTCGCGGCCAGGTCCAGGCCGGCAAGCTCCGCCGAGAGCTTTGCTGCCCGTTCTGCGGCCTGGCTGTCGGCCGGCTCGCCTCCCCGCGGCACGATGGCCAGCGTGGCGATGGCTCGCAGGTCCAGCCCCTCCGCGGAGGTCACCACAGAGATTTCCACGTCGGTTGGCGTCATCTGAGCTGATTGTCCCCTGTGTGCTGCGCCGCTGTCTTCGGTGAATCGCCGGGTCGTTCCCCGGCCTACTGTCCCGCCTCGGCTAGGCGCTGGAAGTATCTCTGCAGGGCCCGGCGGAACTCGGCCGGAAG
>JAWODB010000005.1:0-9327 GCA_046483505.1 Phycisphaerae bacterium | reverse complement strand
TCGGGCCGGCCGGGCCCCTCGATGGCGCGGCGGTCGCTCCGGTTCGCGGGCGGCCCGGACGGACGGCCGCCAGGCCGGGGGCCGCTGACGGGGCGGAAGGCTTGGGGGTTGACGGCGGGGGTAGACTCTGGTACAAGCCTGCATGGCGTAGTACTCCTGGCCCCGACGGGCGGCACCCCGCCGGGGCCGTGTTTACCCTGTGCCGGGGCGTCGTCTCTCACCGAGAGTACCGGGTCGCGTAGCCTGGCGGAGCACCTCCCGAATCTCGGATTCCCAGAATCGGACCTCTCCATCGGGCAGTGTAATATGGGGCAGACGCCCCTGTCGCGCAAGCCGGGCCGAGCGGCCGCGCGGGTATCGCATCAGCAGGTCCACCTCACCGGGCTTGAGAAGCCGTTGCTCATCCATTTCGCTCCAAGTGTAGGCCAAGGCATGGCGGCGTGAAGAGGGCTGGTGACAGAAACGTCACCAATCGAAGGCAAAAGGGGGGAAACGGCGCCAATCGTAAGGAACTACGGCGGGCTAAGCCTTCCTGAACTTCTCGCGTGTCTCTTCGTCGAGGCCGCCAAGAGGGAGTTGCCAGGTCCTGCGATTCCCAGCCTGCCTTATGCCCTGCCGGTCGGCGTAGGCATTGAATGTCTTGTAACTGTCCAATCCCAGAATGTCCATCATCTTCGCCTTCGTCATGGGCTTAGACCAACTTCCTTCGGGCTCAGGCCGTTTGGCGGGTTCTTCTTGCGGTGCCTCTTGAGCAGCCGCCGCCCGGTCCAGTTCCCCGGCCCATCTTTCGAGTTCATCCACCGGCGAATTTATTTCCCCCGTGGTCGGGTGCATCGACACAAACTCGCGGCACCACTGAGCGATGAAGGGCATCCTCTCCGCGGTCGGTAGGCTTCGGTATTCCATGATCAGGTCCACGTTCTTCCGCGCTTGCGCGGAGCAGCCGTACGACTCCTGACAACGGCGCAGCAGCGGCAGGTTTTCGGCAGCCAGGTCGAATGCGTCTGCTGCTGCGGCGTCCGCTTTTCTAGACAGTTCCGCCCGTTCGGGACTTTCCGGCTTCGTCTTGGCGTTGTCATGCGTTTCTTCCTCAAGCCGCTGAAACGTGCGGAAGGCGTCTGCGATCTTGCGGAGTTGGTCTGCTTCTGCGGTTGCCCCCGGCCTGGCGGACACAGCCCCGGACCGCGCACCTTGCGATTCGGTGCGCTCGGCGGGTTCACCCTGCAACCGCTGGGCCCGAAGCCTCAGCGCCTTGAAGCGGCGGTCGAAGGCGTGAACAAGGGCGGGGCCGCTCAAGAATACCCGGTGCCCGCCCACTTCTCTGACGAATCCCGGCCACTGCATCTTGGTCCACATGGCGCAGGTCTGCGCCTCGCGGGTCGCGTCCAGGCTATCGAGAAGAGCATCCGCCTCGGCCTCGGTCTTCCCACGAGAAAGCAGGTTGTCTCGATGCCACTTGCGGTCGGGCTCCGTGAAAGCCTTTCTGGCCTTCGGATACGCCTCCCATACGGTCACGGGCTGAGGGCTGTAGAACTTCCCGACACCGTAGGACGGGTCAAGGGCTTTCACAAGGTCGGCCAGGTCTGTCGCCCGCCTGTCGAACTCGCTGGCCAAAGCGCCCCACGCTTCGTCGCACGCCATTCCCATCTTGCCCAGGAATCCGCTAGGGCCGCTCGTGGCTTTGTGTTCGCCTACCGCCGGGGCCTGCTCGGCTTCCGGCCGATTCTCCCGACTCCCGCGCTCTTGCTTCCCCGGCGGCTTGGCCGACACGACAAACGGCGCACCGCTGCCGGGTTCCCGCCCCAGGTTCATCATCTCATCGCATAGTTGGATGATCCGTTCAGGCAAAGGAGCGCTGGACGCAGCGTCCTTCCGGCCTTGCCCCCCGTCCAGAGCATCCGCAGTTGCCAGAAGCCTTGTGATCGTCTCGCCCGGCGGCCTTTGCCCACGGTTCACGCATCCCTGGATTTCGGCAATCGCCGAAGCGGCGGCACGCAAGTTGTGAGAACGCCTGTTAGGCGCACTTAGGGCAGTCTTGGTAATCGTATGGGTTAACCCATCGGCATCGGTGTACGTTGTCGCTCGGATCCTAGGGTCAAGCCAGCACGCCAAGGCGTGAGTCTCTGCAAGGTGCTTCTCCAGGAAGGCGCTCGGCTGGCGGTCCCATGTCTTGAGGTTCGCCGCAACCTCGCGCAGGCGCGACGCCACATCCGAATCCGTCGCGGTCTCACAGAAACGCAGGAAAGACTCGTCGTACCGGCCCGCGGGGGTGGGTGCAGGATCTCCGGAAGTGGTCACGCTTCACCTGCCTTTCTTCAGGCCGCCCCGGTGGGCCTGCCGGGCAGGTGACCGGCAGAACCCACCGGAACGATTTGCCCGCCGGCCGACGGGCTGCCTGATGGTGTTTCGGCTTTACGGGGCGCGCCAGAAGGGCTTTCCGTTCTCATCCCAAAAGTTAAGGTAGGGGGTGGCCTGAGCCGCCGCCGCGGCCGCATGGGGCTGATCAGGCCCGCCCGGCTGGCCCCGATTCTACCGCGCCGCGGGCTTGCCGTCGAGAAGACGCTGCGAGAAGGTCGCTCAGATTCCAGTAGCGGATTGAAGCATGTGTTGCCAGGGGGTCCCCTGGAGGAGGCCTCGCGGGTCTACTTTCAAGTTCTTACTCCACCCTCGCGCATTCTCGGAATCGACTGATACAATCACGCGAAACGCCTCCCACCGGTCCGACTTTCCGTTGTCGAGCACCATTCGCACATACACGTCCTCTAAGCGTTCCCCATCATGCCAGTAGGGCAAAGCCTGGTTCCAGAGCACAATGCGACTCCCCATTGCAAGGTTCCCTGACTCAGCGCTAATTGGCGTGAGGGTGTTGTTCAGGCTCAGCCAGTACTTCCCGTCCCCAGGAACCGCCGGATGCCTACGATCTTTGGGAACGCGCAGTGTTATGACCGGTTTCTTCAAGGGTCTCCCTGTATCATTGGTGAAGGCGAAGTAGACCCGGAACGATGTGAAGTGGTCGGGGTAGCCCCGATACGGCTTCAGCCACTTAGCAGGTATCACGCGCTCTTCAGGGTCCTGTTGGGCTGCACCCGCTTTGACGTACCGAACCGCTCGATCATTATCCTCCTGTCCCAAGTACGGGTCGTGCGATATGATCTCAATTGGCAGGAGAGGTCTGTCGGCGACACCAAGGGCAATGATGCCGGCCGCCACCGCAGCAAAGCCGCTAAGGGCGTGAACCACTTGGGCAAAGTACTTGCAGTCGGGCCATAGGGCAGATAGGAAAATGTACACGACGAGCAACCCCATTGCGACCAAGGCGGCCAACCAGTACCGCCGTTTCATGACCGGCAACTTCTTGCGGTTGGCGCTCACCCTCGGTCCTCCTCTATGGCGATCAGGCACGCTCAATCATACGCGAGATACTGGCCGCTCCTCTCTCGGTACTGTAGGTTGACCGAACTACCTACTCCGCGCTACATTCCACCGCCATCCAGCAGACCAACGTAATCTCGTCCTCGTCGATCACGGGCAGCGGCTCCGGCTGCACGAACGGCTGGAGGCCGAGTTCGTGCACCTTCTCGAGCAGCGCGGACGAGGCGGCCCGCGGATCGTCTGCTTCGGGGTCGAACACCTCCTTGATCGACCGTTCGATGCGCACGCCCCACGGCGCCTCGATGGAGTCGATGATGGCGTCCAACTTCGACTGCTCGATGCCCGGCGGCGGGTGCCTACGCAGGTGTTCTCCGGCTCGCCGGAAGAACGGGCGTATGCGCGGCTGCAGGTTCGCGGGATCGGTTGAGAAGGTCCATTCGTCGTAGATGTCGCGTCGGGCACGAGCCCAGGCGTCGTAGGTTGCCTCGGCCAGGTCCGGGGGCAAGTGTCTGTCCGCGTCCTCGGCACAGGTAATCATCCTGAGGCAACTCAGCGTGTTGCGAATGACCTCCCCCTCATTTGCCGGCACGAAACGCAGAAACACACGCTCGGCGACTCTCGCGCAGAAGAAGTGGCCCCGTTGTGGACCGCCCGCAAGACCGGAGCCCGCTGCCCACGGCAACGATTCGATCTCCGCCTTACGTGTCTCCATGCCCTTACGTAGTTCCTGCCGGTACTCCTCGCCGGAGTGCGCGTGCGGGTCCTCGCCCGCGTTCTCCAGAAATGCTGCCTGCTCCCGCCGCAACGATTCGATCTCCGCACGCGTCTCGCTGAAGACCACGTCGCTCGTCGCGCCGCCGGGAATCACCTCGCTCTCGACGCCTATGGAAGCAGCCGCCTGGGCGAGTTTCCGGCGGATCCGACTCTCAAGGTTCAACAGGGCGTCGAGGCGGCGATCAGGGAAGAAGCACCGAACGTACACGTCGCGGTGGGTGCTTCCGATCCGGTCGATCCGCCCATGCCGCTGTACCAGGCGCATCGGGTTCCACGGCAGGTCGTAGTTGATGATGTTTCGGCACTGCTGGAGGTTCACGCCCTCGGCCAGCACGTCCGTTGAGACGAGAATGTCGAACAGATCGTCGTCGCTCCCGGGCGGTGCCTCGCTCGACCGCGGCACGAAACCGAAAACGGCGTCTTCCCTGGATACGCCATGGCGCGCGCTTTGGCCCGCGACGGACACCATGCGCCCGCGGTACTCCGCGAGCCGGCGATCCCTCGCAAGAGTGTCTTGAAGGTACTGCTCGATCCAGTCGGCCGTGTCGGCGTAGTATGAGAAGATGACGACCTTGCGCTTCTCGCGCACATCTTCCTCATCCATCCCTTCTTCGCGGGCCTGCTCTTGAATTGCTCGGAGCGCCTCAACCAGTTTCGCGAGTTTGGGGCAATCGTCCGGTTCCACCGCAGCGGCGCGTTCATGGAAATCCTTCAGCAGCCCCATGTCGTTAGTGACGGCCTCCCGCAGTCGGTCCACGTCATAGGCGTCGGTCGGCTCGGCCCCCGTCTCTACGAGCAGGGCTTCCCACTCTTCGTCACTGTCGATGTTGCTCCACTCCTCCAAGGCCGCCGGCGTGAGGATGCGGTCGGCGTCGAGCGCCGCCAGGAATGCTTCGTGCCTGTCGATCATGCGCTGCGCCGTGAGGGCGAACGCATGGACCGAAGACTCGAACCGCTTCAGCAGCCCGGACCGGATGAGCCCGACCAGGGCCAACTGGGATTCCTCCACCTCCATGTCGTAGCGGTATGCCGAGGGGCAGTACATCGCCATTGTCAGGAGCGGGTCGCGATCCTCCTCTGCGGGGGCCAGCGCTTCCTCAATGTCCTCGAAGAACCCAGGAAGCACGTCATCCAGTTCGTAGTCAATTTTCGCGACGTGCGGCTCGGGAAAGCGAATGGCCGTCTCGACCCCGCCGGGCCCCACCACGCGGTCGTGGGGGTAGTACCGCTTCACGAAGTGCCGCGTGCGCCGCACGGTGACCTGATCCAGCACGTCAAACAGCATGTCCGGCCGAAGGTCGTAGGGGTCTTCCTTCGTCGCCTCCTGGAACCGCTCTTTCAGCGAGCGGATGCCTCGCGAGGCAAACACGGCATCGTGCCCGACGAAGAGCGAGAGCAGGTAGTACAGGTCCCACAGCGAGTTGTTGACGGGCGTGGCCGTGAGCATCACCAGTTTCTTGGGCGGCTTGCCCAGGAGCAGGCGTCGCAGCGCCCGCGTCCGATGGGTATCGGGATTGCGAAACGCCTGCGCCTCGTCGATGACCACCATGGCGTACTCGTTCGCGCCGGCGTCGAGGTGTTTGCCCGATCCCCCCAACTGCCGGTCGGCCGCAAGTTGCTCGTAGGATTTGTTCTCGAAGTAGAGTTGGTGGTGGCTCGCGAACTGGCGCCACATCCCATCGCGAAGCGCTGCCGGCGAAACGAGCAGGACCCGCTGGCGACGATCCTCAATCGACTCCCGCATCAGTTCGCCGGCGATGAACGTCTTGCCGAGTCCGACGCCGTCGGCAATGACCACGCCGTTGTATTGGTCGAGGACCCGTTTCGACCGCCAGAGCCCGTCATTCTGGAACGTGGTCAGGTGAATCCGGGCCTCGTGTCCCTGCTCGGCCTCCAGTTCCTCGTGGTACAACTCCCACAGCACGCGGAGGTAAATCAGATACGGGTCGTACTCCTGGAAGCGCGCTTCGTACACGGCCGCCAGGTCAAACGGCTCCGCATCGTCCCACAGTTCATCGAACCACTGCTTGGCTTGGGTCACCGGCGAGGGCTCGTAACGCCCGAGGTTCAGTTCCAGGTTGCTCGTCAACCCGGCCGCCGTGAAGTTGCTGGACCCGGAAATGAGCCCCTCGTCATCCGCGAAGACGAACGCCTTGCCGTGCAGGAACGCCCTCTCATACCGGCGCACCTCGACACAGCCGGAACTCAGCAGGTCGAGTAGCCGCCTCAGGGCACTGTCTGTTTCGCGCGTGAAGGCCAGGTGGTCGCGGTCCTTGATCAGGCCCCGGTAGTTGACCTCGATGGCCTCCCGGACCAGTTTGGCCTCGAAGCGGTCACCTCGCGGCTCGCCCGGCCGCCGGATCGGGCGCGCGGGCGGCGGTATCGGCTCGGCGCCCAGCAGAAGGCGCACGCGCGGCAACCGTTCCAACCGGTCGGCGATCAGTGCGAAGCCTTCCGGGTTGAAGTAGCCCGTGGCAATCGACATCTCCACCGGCTCGCGGTACGTGTCGGCCAGCCAGTCGAGGTGCCCGCACAGGGCTTCCGCCAGCGTGTTGCCGTCCCGATTATCAACGAATTCAGGCTTCACGATTTTGGGATCCTCCCGACGTGCGAGGTTTCCGTCTGGCGTTATACAACCCTTCCAAATCCGCCCTGTCAATATTCAGCGGCGAGAGGATACGTGCAGCGACCGCCAGCAGGTCGTTGCGTTCGGTCACGGGCTTCTTGACGCGCGTGGTTGTTTGACCTCTGAGTTTGGCCTGGAGCAACTCGTCCATATCGCGCCTGTGAATACCCAGCCGCAAGAGCAAATCCTTGGCGCGGTCCAGCAGTTTGTCCCGCTTGGACTCGGCTTCCCACACCTGCTCAAGGAACCCTTCCTTTTCAAGATCTTCGCGGGACCACTTCGCGCCCATCCGGAGAAGGTCGAGTAACCGCTTGGTCGGTAGCACGTCCACCCGCGGACGCGCCGTCTCGGCAAGCGACGCCCCGAGAGAGCAGCCCGCTATGCTCAACCGTTTGCCGTCGTACTCAATGACGACCGGCTCGTCGCCCTCCGGCGGCACCTTGGCCAGCACGACCAGGAGTTGTGCCGGTGCCTCCACCGGCCTCGGCCACTGGCCTGCCGCGGGCACCGCGACCTTAACGCCTGGCGTCGCCAAGGCAAGATTGCCTCCCTTGTACGAGAGAATCATCGACTTGTCGCGCATGCCCTTCTTGAATCGCTTCAATCCTTTGAGTCCCTTGCGGAGTTCGGCCGTGTCCACTTTAAGACGATATGTGGCCATCGGTCCCCCAATCAGTTCCAACCGGCTCGTGGCTCGTTGATAGCGCCTGGACTTCCTTAACGTTAACGTCGTTTTCTGGCCAATCGCCGTGCTTTGCGCAGGTTCGTCAGCGCCCGCCACACATCGTGTCGCATCATAGTACGGCCGCTTCGGGCAACGAAGGCTGTGTAGAGGTCCTCGAACTCCTCCGTGTATGGGAGGTCGTCCAACGTCCTGCTGGTCCGGGTGTATAAGTCCAGCAGCATATCTTCGTGCGCTTTCGAGAGGCTGAGCTTGCCCATACTCTAACCTCCTTCGCCCTCGGTTCTGGGCTTCCCGAACGTCGGCTCATAGATGGCGCCGATGATTCCTTCGGCCACGAAAAGCCGATTCCGTTTTTGACCCGTCACTTCGTGCAGGATACCCGCTGAGGTGAGGCGGTCGATGTGCTTCTGCGCCGTACTCGCATGTACGTCAAGGAGTTCACTGACCTTCGCCACGCTGACCATCGGGTAGTTGAACAGTTCCTCAATGAGTTGTGTAAGAAGGGCCGACGCTCTTGCCGTTCGTACCTTTCGCAGGTACTCGGCCTGAAGGTCCTTCAGCCGCTGCGCCCGGTCCACAGCATCCATGGCCTCGCTCGCCACCCCGCGGGCGAAGTACATAAGCCACTCGTGCCAACTGCCGCGCTGGCTCACGTTCAGCAGTCGCCGGTAATATTCGTCCTGCGTCCGGTGGAAATAGGCACTCAGATACAGCAGGGGCAGGGGCAGGACGCCTTCCAAGCAAAGCATCAGCGAGATCAGCAGTCGGCCCACCCGGCCGTTACCATCGGCGAACGGATGGATCGCCTCAAACTGGTAGTGCACAAGCGCCAGCCGCGCGACTGCCGGGAGATCGCTCGGCTCATGAAGATACTGCTCAAGGGCGCCAAGCGCGCGGTTCAACTCCGACACCGGCGGCGGAACGAACGTCGCCTCTTCAATGCCTGCCCCAAGCGGACCGATATGCACCTGGGAGGTGCGAAACTCTCCCGGCATCTTGTCCTCGCCCCGGACTCCTGCCAGCAGCCTTTTGTGCATCTCGCGCATGACTCGAAGGCTCAAGGGCAGCGTCTTGACGCGCTCAAGGCCGTACTCCAGCGCCTGCACGTAGTTCGACACCTCGCGCACATCCGGGACCTCCCGCTCAACCTTCTTATCCACCTCAAAGAGGAGGAGCCTTTGCATGGTGGCTTGTGCACCCTCGATCTGGCTCGACTGAAGCGCCTCACGCCGCAGAAACGGCCGGATCAGAAGATGCGGGTTGGGCATGTCCTGACCGAGGCCTGCCAGCCGCCCCAGTGCCCGTTCGGCGGCGCTGATCGTGGTGACAAGCCCCGAGGTCCACTCCAACGTCGGCGGCAGATCGTTAGGCACGAACGCCACTTGACCGCCAATGGTCGGTACGAGTCGGCCAGGGCTATCACTCGTGAAATCAGCGCCTTCCATTGCTTCTCCCGTTATTCTACTTAACGCCCGTAAGCCCGCCTCTTATTCTAGGTTTCGAGCCGATACTAGAATAACGTGCCGCCCAAGTCAACCCCGCACCCGCTCCGTACCCGCTCCGCTTCAACTCCGCTCTTTCTGGCGTCCGGAGGACCTTCGGCCACGGTCCTGCCACCGACCGTAGTGCCGCAGGACGGCCTCCAGGCGGGGGCGGTACTCCCAGCCCTCGTGGAACGTCTCGAAGATGTGCCGCACGTGGTCCTCGCTCAAGCCGTAAAGGTGGGCGACGACGGCGTCGAGTTCGAAGATCATGTCGTCCTTCTCGTTCGTCTCCAGGGGACCGCATTCGACGCCTACGCTCTCGGCCCACTCGGCGAAGCGGTCGTCGGGGCAGGCCAACCGCCCCGCCAACTCCACCGTCCGCTGCC
>JAWODB010000211.1:0-7096 GCA_046483505.1 Phycisphaerae bacterium | reverse complement strand
GGAGGACGGCGTCGCCAATCCACCTGGCGGCCGCCCGCGCCGCCGTCGCCGCCTGGTGCGCCTTGGTGGCCAGGATGACGAGGTCGGGCGGCGTCGCGGGCGCCAGGGCCACCGGCAGGCGGGCCTTCCTGTCGCCGGTCTCGCTGCGGAGCCAGAGGGCCCGCCCGCCCAGGCGCCGCGCCCGGTCGGCGTCGTGGTCGATCAGGGTGACCTGCGGCCCGCCGGTGGGCTGGGCCAGGCGGATGGCCACGCAGAGCCCGATGGCGCCCGGCCCGACGACGGCGACGTGGCGAAAGGTGCGGGGCCCGTCGGTCACGCTCTCCCCCTTCGGTACCGCTACGGATGGGCCTGCATGCGGGCCTCGCCGCTCGCCTCGGCGTGGCGAACGGGGTGCGGAATGCGGACGGTCACGTCGCCGGCCACGCGGGCCGTGCACGCCGTCCGGGCGTCCGGGCCGGCGTCGAGTTGCCGGAGCAGGGCCCGCTCGGAATCGGTCACCGGCGAGAGGGCGTCGGCCCCCGCGACGACCTCCACGACGCAGTTGCCGCACTCGTGCCGGCCCTCGCAGAGTTCGCCGACGAAGAAATCGTCCTCGACCATCTCGGCGGCCTCGTCGGCGGCGGCGAGCAGGCTGGTGCCGCGCGGCACCTCGAGGCAAATCTCGAACGGGAGAAACGTGACCTGTGGCATACAGCGGCCCCTGGCGTTATGCGTCGCGCGGCGGGTCTCCGCACCCGCCGCGCGCATCGTCTCGTGGCAGCGCGGTCGGTGCGGAGACCGACCGCGCTTGTATCCCCGTTACAGGTTGTCGGTCATCACGCGGACGTACCCGCGCTCGTACAGGTTGCGGATGTACTTATCGACCTTCTCGTTGAACTTGCGGTCGCGAATCTCGTCCTCCAGTTCGTCCTGCACCTCGGTGAAGGGGACGGTGCGGCCGCCCTCGCGCGCCAGCGCCTTGACGACGTGAAACGCCTCGTCGGTCTCGACGAGGGGCCCGACCTGGCCGGCGTTCAGCGCGAAGAGGGCCTCGTCGACCGCCTGGACGCGGAACGAGCCCTCGCGGATGAAGCCCCAGTCGCCGCCCTTCTCGGCCATCGGGCCGTGGCTGTAGCGGCGGGCCAGGCGGGCGAAATCCTCGCCCGAGGCGGCCCGTTGGTGGACGGCCTCGGCCAGGGCCCGGGCCTCGTCCGGGTCGGCGGCCTCGGCCTTGCGGATCGTGATGAGGCCCAGCCGGACGCGCGTCGGGCGCTCGTATCGCTGGGGCCGGACGTCGTTGTAGTAATTGAGCAGTTCCGAATGGGTGATATGAATGTTCGGGCCGATCTTCTTGTGCAGGTACCGCTGGACGACGATGCGGCGGCGTTCCTCCTCGCGCCGCTCCTCGATGGACGAGCCGCGTCCCTTCAGTTTCTCCTCGAGCAGGAGCATGCTGCCGGCCTCGGCGGCCAGCCCCTTGAGCATCTTGCCGAGGGTCAGGTCGATGCGCTCCTTCTCCTCCTCGGAGAGGTCGGCCTCGGCCTCCTGGTAGACCAGCCGCCGGCTGATCTCCTCCTTCAGGCGGATGTTGATGACCTGGCGGCAGCGGCTGCGGAACGCCTCGTCGGGGTACTCCCGCCGCCACTTCCGCATCTGGGGTCGGATGGGCCCCAGGATGTCCTCCCGCGTAATCACCTCGCCGTTGACCTCCGCCAGGACGGCGTCGACCAGGACGAGCGAGCCGGGGTCCTCGCCGTCGCCGGCCTCGACGAGCAGCGGCCCCGTGTCGCCGGCGACCGCCGGGCCAACGTCGCTGAGGCGGGCCTCGTACTCGGCGTCCTCGTCGGGGCGGGTCAGCGTGCCGGTGGACGGCTCGGCCTCGCGCGGCTCGGGCTTGCCGGCGGGCTGGGCCATCTGGACGGGGTTCATTTCCTCGTCCGCCGCGCCGGCGCCGGTGTCGTACTCGTTCCGGGCGGTCGCCTCCGGCGTAAAGGTGCCGAGCGGCCGGTCGCCCAGCCGGTCCCGGCATCCGGCCAGGCCGGCCGTCGCCGCTACGAGCACCAGTCCGACGCGTATGGCGTTCATGGCAAGTCACCTGCCTGCTTCGTCGTCGTGCGACACCGCTGCGAGCGCTCACCGCCCACTGGTCCGCCGGACCCGCTACACGACAAACGTCAACGGCCCCGGCGAGATTCTTCGCTCGCTTCGCTCGCTCAGGATGACAGGGCTGAGCGCAGCGGCCTGGGAAGCCCGCCGCGCGGCAACACATGATGAAACCGCTTCTGCGGTTCTTCGTACGGGCGGCTTATTCTAAGACGCCATTGCCGGCCGGACAAGGGCGTTCTTGACGAGGGCCAGCACCCGCTCCGGGCCGCCCTCTCCTTCCAGCCGCCATACCAGCGTGTGCGGGTCCAGGACGCGGACGACGCCGGCCCCGCGGACGGCCCCGTCGTCGGCCTCCCGGAGGATCGCCTCCAGCCGCGACGCCTCCCGCAGCGTAAACACCACGTCCGTGCCTTTGCGATGGACGGACCGGACGCCCAGGTTCCCGGCGGCGACACGGACCGCCTCCAGGTCCACCAGGCGCCGGACCGGCGGCGAGGGCGGGCCGTACATGTCCTCGATCTCCTCGGCCACCTCCTGGAGCGTGCCCGAGGCCGCCGCCCGCTGCAACTGCCGGTACAGGCTGATCCGCTGGCGTTCGGTGGGGACGTAGTCGGCCGGCAGGAAGGCGGGCAGGTCCAACTGGACGTCGGCCCGCGGCGCCTCCTCGGACGGCTTGCCCTGGAGCCGGCGGGTGGCGGCCTCGAGCATGCGGCAGTAGAGTTCGTAGCCGACGGCGTGGATGTGGCCGGACTGCTCCGGCCCCAGGATGTTGCCGGCCCCGCGGATCTCCAGGTCGCGCATCGCGATCTGGAACCCGGCCCCCAGGTCGGCGTACTGCTCGATGGCCCGGAGGCGCTTGGAGGCGGCGGGCGTCAGCGGCCGCTTCTCCGGCAGCAGCAGGTAGCAGTAGGCCCGGTGCTTGTACCGCCCCACGCGGCCGCGCAACTGGTGCAGGTCCGCCAGGCCGAAGCGGTCGGCGTCGTGGATGAACATGGTGTTGGCGCGGGGCACGTCGAGGCCGCTCTCGATGATCGTCGTCGAGACGAGCACGTCGATGTCGCGGGCGAAGAACCGCCGCATCCGCGCCTCCAGTTCGTGCTCGTTCATCTGGCCGTGCGCCCATTCGACGACGGCCTCCGGCACGAGGCCGCGGACGCGGTCGGCCAGGGCCTCGATGCTTCGCACCCGGTTATGGACGAAGAAGACCTGGCCGTCGCGGGCGAGTTCCCGCAGAATCGCCTGCCGGATCCGCTCGTCGTCCCACGGGCAGACCTCCGTCCGGACGGCCCGCCGGTCCTGCGGCGGCGTGGAGAGGCTCGAGATATCCCTCAGGCCCAGCAGCGACATGTGCAGCGTCCGCGGGATGGGTGTGGCCGTCAGCGTCAGCACGTCCACCGTCTGCCGCAGGGCCTTCAGGCGCTCCTTGTGCGCCACGCCGAACCGCTGCTCCTCGTCGACGATGAGGAGGCCCAGGTCCGCCGGCTGCACGTCCTTCTGGAGCAGGCGATGCGTGCCGACGAGCACGTCCACCTGGCCCTTGCGGAAGCGGTCGAGGATGTCGGCCTGCTCGCCGCGCGTCTGGAAGCGGCAGAGCATCGCGACGAGGACGGGGTAGTCGGCCATCCGCTCGCGGAACGTGCCGACGTGCTGGGCCGCCAGGACCGTCGTCGGGACGAGGACGATCGTCTGCCTTCCGGCCTCGACGGCCTTGAACGCGGCCCGCACGGCCAGTTCCGTCTTGCCGTAGCCCACGTCGCCGCAGATGAGCCGGTCCATGGGGCGGGGCGACTGCATGTCGCGCTTGATCTCGTGCATGGCGGCCGTCTGGTCCTCGGTCTCCGGGTACGGGAACGACGCCTCGAACTCCTTCTGCCAGAGGCTGTCGTCCGGGTACGCGATGCCGCGGCGGGTCTGTCGGACGGCCTGGATGCGAAGGAGTTCGGCGGCGAAGTGCTCGACGGCCGCCCGGGCCTGCCGCTTCTTCTCGCCCCACGCCTTGCCGCCCACGCGGGAGAGGCGCGGCTTGCCCCGAAAGCCCCCCACGTACTTCTGCACCAGGTCCACCTGCGCAGCGGGGACGTAGACCTTGACCTTATCGCGATACTCCAGGACGAGGTAGTCGGCGGTCTTCTCGCCGGCAGCGGCGTCCGGGGCGGCCGCACCGCCCCGCTGCTCGACCATCGCCGTCTCGGCCCGCCGGAGCGTCTTCATCCCCAGGTACCGCCCGATGCCGTGGACGGCGTGGACGACCAGGTCGCCGCGGGAGAGGTCCATCCAGGTATCGAGCGCCCGCGTCTCGAGCCGCCGACCCAACCGCCGGCGGGCCTGGTACCGCTGGAAGACCTCGTGGTTCGCGAGCACCGCCACGCCTTCGCCGACGAGGCGGAACCCGGCGCCCAGGCGGCCGATGCCGAGGCGGATGCGGTCGCGGACGGCGGGGTCGAGGGCCCGGAGGATTTCGGCCATCCGGTCGCGCTCGCCCTCGTTGTCGGAGAAGAGGAGGACGGTGTCGCGGTCGGCGGCGCCTGCGAGTTCCTCGCGCACGGCCTCCGCCTTGCCGCTGAACGGGCCCACCTGTTCGGTCCGCAGGGTGAAGGCGTCGCTGGCGCCGGCCGAGGTGAAACTCGACACGTCCAGCCGCACGAACTCGCGCGCCGCCCGGACCACGGCGTCGAAGCCGTACACGCCGACGGGGCTCGCGAGCCGCGCGACGAACGAGCGGCCCATCTCGGCGATCTCGAGCGGGTCCTGCCACACGACCCACGCGTCCGACGGCAGGTAGTCGACGAGGTTCGTCGTGGTCTCCGGCGCGAGCGGTCCGCCCTGCCCCGTGGGGACGAACGCGATGGCCACGTGGTCCCGGTCCTCCAGGCTCCGCTGCGTGCCGGGATCGAACGTGCGCAGGCTCTCCAGGTCGTCGCCGAAGAACTCCAGGCGGTACGGCGACGGGGCCGTGGGCGGATAGACGTCCACGATGCCGCCGCGGACGGCGTACTGGCCCGGCTCCAGCACCAGTTCGGCCGGCCGGAAGCCGCGCGCCCCCAGCCACCGGCGGAGGTGGGCGAGGTCGTACGTCTCTCCGACGGCCAGGTGGAGCGTGTTCTCCGCAAGGTGCCGCGGCGAGGGGACCGGCTGCATCATCGCCTGGATCGTCGTGACGATGACGCGCGGCGGCGCCGTTCGAGCCGGCCGCGGAAGCGGCCGGTCATCTCCATCCGGCGTGGCACGTGCCCCCGCCGATGAGGATGACCCGGTGCTTCCGCACCGGGCTCGAGAAGCGCGGTCGCCTCGAACGGCATCATCGTCTCGAACAGCGTCGTCGCTTTCGCGCGCCCGCTCGGCCCGTTTCGCCTCCGCCAACGCCCGAAGCAGGCGGAGCCGGTCGGCGAGAATCTCGTCGGAGACGTCCGCCTCGGTCGGCAGCGCCTCCCAGGCGGGGAAGACCTCGGGCTCCACGCCCGCCAGCAGCCGCCAGTCGTCGCAGGCGTCGTCGACGGCGTCGACGTGGGCGAGGACGTAGACCAGCGTGGACGGGCAATCGGGGAGGAGTACGGCGGCCAGGGCGGGCGCGCTGGATCCCCACAGGCCCTCGACGCTGGCCCGCCCCTCCTCGCGGAGGGCTCGCCGGACCGCGCCGGTGACCTCCTGCCGGGCCAGGAGGTCCGTGACCGCCTCGCCCGTGGCCGGGATGTCCACCGTCTGGCCGTCTGCCATGAATACCGTATCTGATGTCATTCTAGCCGGCCGGGCCGGCCGGGTCAACGCCGCAACAAACCGGGGGTGGCTGCCAGAATGGCAGGGGACCAAAGGCTGAGTGGCCGTTCCGCACCGCAAACCCCCGGTGCGAACCCTTCAAACCGTCTCGACGCTGGCACGGCGTTTGCACAATGGACGGAAGAGGCCCCTCCTGCGTGGTGGCCTTCGCAGGGCCCCGCGATGGAGGATCGCGGCGGCCTGGGATGGCCGCCGCGCGGCAACCCGTTAGAGACGACGACGCGGGAAGGAGCACGGCATGGTCGACTGGACGCACATCCACCGGCGCGTGGCGGGCCTGGCCGACGGCTTGGCGTGGGTGTACCTCCTCCCCGGCGTGGTGCTGGTGGTGCTGGGGCTGCTCATCCTCCTCGTGCCGCACCTGTTGGAGGTGATCGTCGCGACGGCCCTGATCGTGAGCGGCGTGTCGCTGCTCTCGTTCGGTTGGCGTCTGCACCGCGCCACGCGCCGGCCGAGAGGGCCTTGGCACCAGCCCCGCGACGCCTGGCCGTACTGAGATGCCGCGCGGCGGGGCTCCTGCCCTGCCGCGCAGCCTTAAGGAAATCCTTTCGAGCGCGGTGGGTACGGAGACCCACCGCGCCACATGCGCGGCGGGTGCGGAGACCCGCCGCGCAGAATGTAGAATTGGAAACCGCATCACACGACGAGGCAATAGACCCATGGATCCGAATCGTCTGACGCAGAAATGCCAGGAGGCGGTGCACGACGCCCAGTCGCGGGCGGTCCGCGCCGGGCACCAGGAGGTGGACGTCGAACACCTGCTGGCCGCCCTGCTCGACCAGTCCGAGGGGCTTTTGCCGCGCCTCCTCCGAAAGATGGACATCCCCACCGACGCCGTCCGCGAGCGGTTGGAGCAGGAACTCGCCAAACGGCCGCAGGTCTCCGGGCCCGGGGCAGCGCCCGGAAACATCTACGTCACGCAGACGCTGAACCGGGTGCTCGTGGCCGCCGAGGACGAGGCCAAACGCCTGAAGGACGAGTACGTCTCCGTCGAGCACGTCGTGCTGGCGATCCTGTCGGCGGCGAGCGGCACGCCCGCCGCCCGCGCGCTCACCGAGGCCGGCGTCACGCGCGCCGCGTTCCTGAAGGCCCTCTCGGAGGTGCCCGGCCCGCAGCGGGTCCAGAGCGCGAGCCCGGAGGCCACCTACGAGGCCCTGGAGCGCTACGGCCGCGACCTCGTGAAGGAGGCCCGGACGGGCCGGCTGGACCCGGTCATCGGGCGCGACGCCGAGATCCG
>JAWODB010000209.1:0-5968 GCA_046483505.1 Phycisphaerae bacterium | reverse complement strand
CCGGGCCGTCGCCCGCGGCCGCGACGACGGCCGCCTTCCCGCCGGTGACGGCGGCGCAGCGGGTGCCGCCGTCGGCCTCCAGGACGTCGCAGTCGACGATGACCTGGTTTTTGCCGAGGGCGTCGAGGCGGGTGCCGGCCCGCAGAGCCCGGCCGATGAGCCGCCGGATCTCCGTGCCGCGGCTGCTCGTGCCGCCGGGACCCGGCCGGCGGATGCGCTCCGTCGCCGAGGCCGGCAGCATGCCGTACTCGGCCGTCACCCACCCCCCGCCGCTGCCGAGGAGCCAGCGGGGCACGCGGTCCTCGATGGTGGCCGTGCAGACGACGCGGGTCCGGCCGAGGGTGATGAGGCACGAGCCGTCGGCGCTCGGAATGAACTCCGGCGTGATGCGGACGCGGCGAAGGCGGTCGGCGGCGCGGCGGCGGGATGGCATGTGGCTTCACCTTATTCGAGGCCGGAACGCGCTCGGCTTCGCCTCGCGGCTGAAAGGGCTGCGTTACGCTACGCGCCCGTGGGCTGCCACGCGCGCATCGCGCCGGCGAGGAGGTCGAGGCCCTCGTCGAGTTGCTCGCGGGTGATGGTCAGCGGCGGCATGATGCGCAGGACCGTCTCGTGCGTGCAGTTGACGTGCAGGCCCTTCGCCAGGCACGCCGCCACGAGGTCCGTCCCGTTCTGCGCCAGGTCCACGCCGACCATGAGCCCCACGCCGCGCACCTCGGCGATGACGGGCATCTCCTGCTTCAGTTCGAGGAGCCGGCGGCGGAGGTACTGGCCCATATGCTGCGTGTTCGCCAGCAGGTCCTCGTCGCGGACGATCTCGAAGACGGCGCAGCCGGCGGCGGCGGCCAGCGGGTTCCCGCCGAACGTGGACGCGTGCGTGCCGGGCTTCAGATGCTCGGCCACTTCCGGCCGGGCGCACATGGCCCCGATGGCGACGCCCCCGCCCAACTGCTTGGCCATGGTCATGATGTCCGGGACGATTTCGGATTGCGGATTGCGGATTTCGGATTGGTCGGGGGGTGGGTCGTCGGCCGAATCGGTGTCTCCGGCGGATTCGCGCGCTCCGCTTCGCGTCGCGGCTAAACGGGCGTCATCGCCTGCACCTTGCGCGTCGGCCGGTTCCGCATTCCCCGTTCCGCGTTCCGCGTTGCGAGGTTCCGCATTCCCCGTTCCGCCTTCGGAGTCGTTCAACTCCGCACTCCGCACTCCGCGTTCCGCACGGGTCACCGCCTGGTACCCCCACCACGTGCCGCAGCGGCCGACGCCCGTCTGGACCTCGTCGACGATGAGCAGCATGCCGCGCTGGTCGCACAGGTCGCGCAGCGCCCGGAGGAAGTCCGGGTCAACGAGGTTCACGCCGCCCTCGCCCTGGACGACCTCCAGGAGGACGGCGCAGGTTTCCTCGTCGGCGAGGCGGTCGACGGCCTCCAGGTCGTTCAGCGGGGCGTACATGAACCCCGGCACGAGCGGCTGGAACCCCTGCTGGTACTTCGGTTGGGCGGTGGCGGTGATGGCGGCGAAGGTCCGGCCGTGGAAACTGTTCTCGAACGTGATGATCTTGTACTTGCCGCGCGCCGTCGCCAGGCGGGCCAGTTTCAGGGCCGCCTCGTTCGCCTCCGCCCCGGAGTTGCAGAAGAACGTCTTGCCGCCGAACCCCGTCGTGGCGATCCACTCGGCCAGGCGTCCCTGCGGCTCGGTGTACCACGTGTTCGGCATGTAGAGGAGGCGGCCGGCCTGCTCCGCGATGGCCTGGACCAGGCGCGGATGGCAGTGCCCCACGCCCGTGACGGCCCACCCGCTGAAGAGGTCCAGGTACCGGTTGCCGTCGGCGTCCCAGAGGTACGGCCCTTCGCCGCGGACGGCCACCTTGGGCAGCCGCGGGTAGTTGCCGATGACGTACCGCTCGAACCGGGCGATGGTCTCCTGCGTGGGGTCGGGTTGGTAGGTCTCGGTCATGGGTTGCTCCTGGGGTCGTACGCGTGGCGTATCAGAGATTGTCATTCCGAGCGAGCGAAGCGAGTCGAGGAATCTCGTTGTTGGGCCTCGTGCGCCGACAGACAGTACAACGAGATTTCTCCGCTCGGCCTCGCTGCGCGAGGACTCGGTCGAAATGACAATCTGTGCCACCCGGCGCGCGGCGGGTACCGAGACCCGCCGCGCCCAAGTCGTCAGGTGCCTTCTTCCACCGCCCGCCGGCAGCGGTCGCACAGGTCCGCCGGGTCGCCGTCGCCGACGCTCGGCCGATGGGTCCAGCACCGCTCGCAGCGGGCGTACTCCTGCGGGAGGAGGACGGCGGCGGTGAAGCGCGGCGCCTCCTCGCCCTCGGCGGCCGCCGCCTCGCCGGCCAGGGCGTCCACCTCGTCCGGCGCCACGAGCCGCAGTTCCGACAACAGCAGCAGGTCCGCCAGCGTCGCCTCGCCCAGTTCCCGGAGGCGGGCCCGTTCCTTCTCGTCCGCGACGGCCAGGGCCACCCGCGCCTCGGTGTGCTTGTCGAAGCGGGAGCCTGCGCGGAACCGTTCGAGCAGGGCGTACGCGTCGCCGCGGACCTCCTGGAGCCATTCCCACTCGGCCAGCAGGTCCTCGTCGAGGACGTTCGGATCGACCTCGGGCCACCGGGCCAGGTGGACGCTCGGCTCGCGCTCGCCGTCGGCCGGGGCGGGCAGAAACGCCCACGCCTCCTCGGCCGTGTGGCAGAGGACGGGCGCGATGAGCCGCACCAGCACCTCGGCCGCCCGGGCCATCGCCGTCTGGGCGCTGCGGCGGCGGGGCCAGTCCGACCCGTCGCAGTACAGCCGGTCCTTCTGCACGTCGAGATAAAACGAACTCAACTCGTTCGCGCAGAACAGGTGCACCAACTGGTACACGCGGTGGAACTGGAACGCCTCCATCTGGCCGGTCACGTCGGCCACCAGTTGCTCGGTCCGGGCCGCCAGCCACCGGTCGATCGGTTCCAGGTCGTCGATGGCCACCTCGTGCCGCGATGCGTCGAAGTCCGCCAGGTTCCCCATCAGGAACCGCAGGGTGTTGCGGATCTTGCGGTAGGCGTCCTGGAGGTTCGCGATGAGCGTGTCGGAGGCCCGGATGTCGTACCCGTAATCGACGCTCGAGACCCACAGGCGGAACACGTCCGCCCCGAGGCGGCCCGTCTCGTCCAGCACGCTGACCGTGTTGCCGCGGCTCTTCGACATCTTGCGGCCTTCCTCGTCCACGACGAAGCCGTGCGTGATGCACGTGCGGTACGGCGGCTGGCCGCGGGCCACCACCCCCATGATCAGGCTCGACTGGAACCACCCCCGGTGCTGGTCCGAACCCTCCAGGTACAGGTCCACCGGCACGTCGAAGCCTTCAGCCTCGCAGGCGCCGGCCCACGAGACGCCGGAGTCGAGCCAGACGTCGAAGACGTCCGTCTCCTTGCGCCAGTCTGTGGCGCCGCACGCGGGGCAGGCGGGCACCTCGCCGAAGACGTCGGCCGGCTCGGCCTCGTACCAGGCGCCGGAGCCGCGGGCGCCGTAGTAGGCGGCGGCGGCCCGCATCATGTCGCCGGTCAGGAGGGCGTGGCCGCACGCGCGGCAGTGGAGGGCCGGGATCGGCACGTCCCACACCTTCTGGCGCGAGATGCACCAGTCCGGCCGCGTCTCGATCATCGCCCGGATGCGCGACTCCGTCCACGCCGGCACCCACTGGACGCCGCCCACCGCCTCCAGCGCCTGGTGCCGCAGGCTCTTGCCCAACTCCGCGTTGTCCAGCCCCACGAACCACTGCTCGGTGGCCCGGAAGATGACCGGCTCGTGGCACCGCCAGCAGTGCGGGTACCGGTGCACGTGACCGTCCGTGTGGTGGACCAGGTGGCCCGAGGCCTTCAGGTGGTCCACGATGACGGGGTTGGCCTCCCAGACCGTTTTGCCCTGGATCCATTCCGGGACGGTCTCGTCCATCCGGCCGCGGGAATCGACGGGGCTGTAGGCGGGGATGCCGAAGCGAAGGCCCATCAGGTTGTCCTCGCGCCCGTGCCCGGGGGCGGAGTGCACCAGGCCCGTGCCTTCCTCCAGCGTGACCATCGTCGGGTCGACGCACACCTGGCGGTGCTCGGCGTGCGGCGGGGGACCCATGAACGGATGGGCGTAGGTCAGATCGGCTAGTAGGTTGCCTTTCAATGTCAAAATGCGTTCAACATTTTGCAGCCCAGCATCTTCTGCTACGGATTCAACGAGTTCGTCTGCGACGATTGCAATGCGCTCAGTGCCATCTTTCCAGCCAAACTTTATTGCCGAGTATTGATGCAACGGGTGAACCGCTACGGCCAAGTTCGCAGGGAGGGTCCAGGGCGTGGTAGTCCAGACCATTAGGTGGACTTGGCCCTTCTGTGCGAGTTCGAGCAATTCAAGGTGCTCCATTCCAAAGCCGCCGTGCTCCATGTCCTCTTTCGAGGGTGGCAACAGTTGGAACAGCACGAACAGACTCGGCCCGGTCTCGTCCTCGTACTCGAGTTCCGCCTCCGCCAGGGCCGTCTCGCACGTGGCGCACCAGTGGATGGCCCGCAGTTCGCGATGGATGAGGCCGGCGTCGGCCAAACTGGCCAGCGTCTCCATCTCGCGCCGCTCGTACTCGGGGTCCAGCGTCAGGTACGGCTCGTCCCACCGCCCGAGGACGCCGAGGAGTTTGAACTGCTCGCTCTGTTTCTCGACGAACTCGCGGGCGTACGCCTCGCACCGCCTCCGGATCTCCGTGACCGGCATCCCGGCCGCCTGCTCGCCCAGCGACTTGCGGACGGCGTGCTCGATGGGGTGCCCGTGACAGTCGTACCCGGGGATGTACGGGGCGTCGTACCCCTGCATCGTCTTGTACTTGACGACGAGGTCCTTGAGGACCTTGTTGACGGCCGTGCCGATGTGGATGTCGCCGTTGGCGTACGGCGGGCCGTCGTGCAGCAGGTACCGGCCCTGGGGATGGTCGGCTTGGCGGATGCGGCCGTAGAGGTCCATCTCGTCCCACCGGGCGCGGATGGCGGGCTCGCGCTGAACGAGATTGGCCCGCATCGGGAAGTCGGTCTGCGGCAGGTTGAGCGTCGATTTGTACGGGTTGGGCATGGGGAATCTTAGTCCAAAGTCCAAGGTCCAAAGTCCCGAGTCAACGGCGGCCGCGCGGTGCCGTGCCGTGGCGGTTGACGTTGGACTTTCGACGTTGGACTTTGGACTGCCTTTCAAGTCGTTCGCTGTTGACTTTGGACTCCAGACTCTGGACTTTGGACTGCTTTCCAGAACCGAGAATGGTACCGCCCTGCGGGATGTGTTTCAACGACATTCCGCGCCCGGTATCGTGGGTGGCATGCTTTCGCGCTGTCGCGAAAGCATGCGCCTCCGGCGCGGGGTACACACGCTTTCGCAACGGCGCGAAAGCGTGCCACCCGGCGCGCGTTACGTCGCCCCGAGCACCGCTGTGCCGACGTACGGCTCCAGCGCCGCCGGCAGGCGCACCGAGCCGTCGGCCTGCTGGCCCGTTTCGAGGAGGGCGGCGAGGAGTCGCGGCACGGCGACCGCCGCCCCGCCCACCGTGTGGACGAGGCGGGTCCGGCCGTCTTCGCCTTGCCACTCGATGCCCGCCCGCCGGGCCTGGTAGTCGGTAAAGGAGGAGAGGGCCGCCGCTTCGATCCATCTACCCCGCGCGCCGCCTCCGCTCTCGCGCGGTGGGTCTCCGTACCCACCGCGCCGGCCATGGGCACCGCGCGGCGGGTGCGGAGACCCGCCGCGCTCACCTTTCTTTGCTTCCGCCGGCAGCCCGGGGCACCAGGCGTCGAGGCTGACGGTGCGGGCGGCGGCGTGGCTGAGTTCCGTGGCCGCCCGCCTCCTCCACAGGCGAAATTGCTCTCTGGATCCAGATCAACAACCCGAGTACCAGAAATCCACCGGGAGCTAGAATCATGCTTACCCACGGTGTCCAGCCGGATCCCAGGACCTGTACACCATATAGG
>JAWODB010000186.1:0-15604 GCA_046483505.1 Phycisphaerae bacterium | reverse complement strand
CGAGGTGGGGACGGCCGCCGGGGCCGGCGCCGGCGAGGCCGCCGTGGAGGCGGTCCGCCTGGAACCGCTCGCCGAGTCGGCCGTCGCAATGCTGGAGGCCCGGTGTCGCCACGCCGCCGTCACCGTCCGTTGCGACTGGGGCGACGACGTCCCGCCCGTGCGGGCCGGCGAGACGCACGTGCGGCAGGTCGTCGTCAACCTCGTGTTGAACGCCCTCGACGCCACACCCTCCGGCGGGACGGTGACGCTGGCCACGCGCCACCGGCCGGACGAGGGGACGGTCCGGTTCTCCGTCAGCGACACGGGCCCCGGCGTCCGCGTGCCGGACGGGGCCGACCTCTTCGACCCGTTCGTCACGACCAAGTCCGACGGCGTGGGCCTGGGTCTGTACGTCTGCCGGCGGAACGTGGAGTCCTGCGGCGGGCGGATCGGGTACGCCTCCGGCGACGGCGGGGCGACGTTCTGGTTCGACCTGCCGGCGGCCGGTTGACGCCTCCCGCGCGGCGGGTCTCCGCACCCGCCGCGCGACGCATTTCGCCTGGACGCGAGCGCGGTGGGTGCGGAGACCCACCGCGCATGCGCCCTCATGCCGGTTGACGCCGTCCCGTGTGAGGCGCATAATCGCCCGCCATGCCCGAGGCCGCCGACATCCTGGTCGTCGACGACGAGGAGGCGATCTGCTACGCCTTCCGCCGGTGCTTCGAGGCCCGCGGCTGGCGGGTGCGGGTCGCCGGGACGGGGGCGGCCGGCCTGGCGGCGTACCGCGACCGGCCCGCCGACGTCGTCTTCCTGGACGTCCGCCTGCCGGACGCCAACGGCCTGGACGTGCTCGGCGAGTTGCTGGCCCACGACGCCGACTGCCGGGCCGTCGTCATCACGGCCCACGGGTCGCTCGAGACCGTGCGGCAGGCGGTCGAGGGGCAGGCGTTCGATTACCTGGCCAAGCCGATCGACCTGGACCGGGCCGTCGAGGCGGTCGGGCAGGCGCTGGAGGCGCGGCGCGTGACGACGGGCGGCGGCCGGCCCGAGGCCGCGCCGCGTCCCGCACCCGGCGGCGACCTCGTCGGCGCCTCGCCCGCCATCCAGGAGGTGTACAAGCGCGTCAGCCGCGTCGCGCGGGCCGAGAGTACCGTCCTGATTCAGGGCGAGACGGGTACGGGCAAGGAACTCATCGCCCGGGCCGTCCACGCCCAGAGCGGTCGGGCCGGCGGGCCGTTCGTGCCGGTCAATTGCGCCGCGCTGCCGGAGTCGCTCGTCGAGAGCGAGTTGTTCGGCCACGTCCGCGGCGCGTTCACGGGGGCCGAGGCCGACCGGGCCGGCCGGTTCGAGGCGGCCGACGGCGGCACGGTGTTCCTGGACGAGGTGGGCGAACTCCCGCCCGCCGTGCAGGTCAAGTTGCTGAGATTTCTCGATAACCAGGTGGTCGAGCGGCTGGGCTCGGTCGAGCCGATTCGGGTGGACGTGCGGATCCTGGCGGCGACGAACCGCGACCTGGCCGGGGCCGTGGCGTCGGGCGGCTTCCGGCAGGACTTGTTCTACCGGCTGGCGGTGATCCGGATCGACGTGCCGCCGCTCAGGGCCCGGCCCGAGGACGTGCCCGCCCTGGTGAACCATTTCCTGGCGGGCCACGCGCCGGCCGGCGGCCGGCCGCCCGCCGTCAGCGCGGAGGCGATGCGCCTCCTCGAAGCCTACGACTGGCCCGGCAACGTGCGGGAACTCAGGAACGCCGTCGAGCACGCCGTCGTCGTCTCGGGCGGCGGGCCGGTGCTGCCGGCCCATCTGCCGGAGGGCGTGCGTCGCGGGCCGGCGCCCGCGCCCCCGCGCGACTCTGCCGCCGCCCTCGACCGCTACGTCGACCGCCTCGCCGAGGAGGGGCCGGAGGCGTTTCGGACGGCCATGGCCGAGGTGGAGCGGCGGCTCATCGCCCGGGCCCTGGCGGAGACGGGCGGGAACCAGTCGGCCGCCGCCGAGCGGCTCGGCATCCACCGCAACACCCTCCGCACGAAGATTCGCGCGTACGGGCTGGACGAGTAGTACGCCTATGCCAACTTCCTCGCGCCGGTGCCACGGATTGCTTGCCAATCCGTGCTCTCCCGGCCGGGCAAGACCGGCCGTGGCACGGTGTTGGAAAGGGATGTGCCACGGCGGGTCTTGCCCCGCCGTGATTCTGTCCGACGGGGCGCACGGCCGGACAAGGCCGGCCGTGGCACGGTGTTGGAAAGGGATGTGCCACGGCGGGTCTTGCCCCGCCGTGCTTCTGGCTTGCATGGCGCACGGCCGGACGAGGCCGGCCGTGGCACGGGCGGTCGAACGCGGGGCCCAGGAGGGCCGCCGCGCGGAACGCTCTTTCTGTGCTGCAAAGCCGGGCTGCCCAGAATCGCACCCCGCCCTGCACAACCGTTGTGCAATTCCGGACTGTTCCGTATGACTGCGGGGCCGCCCGCTTGTCCCCGAATCGCCGTTTTCATCCCGCCAAGGCCGCTTTCGGCCCGAAGTCTGCATCCTGGCACTCCATTTGCCCATTCCAGGGCACGGAGCAGGGAGGCGGTCTGCGTACGCGCGGGGGACCGGACAGCGGGAGCGAACGGTATGCGGAAACGGATCCGGCGAGGGGTCGCGGCGTGGGTGCTGGCAACGGGACTGGCGGCGACGGCGGCCGGGGCGGGGGAGGAACCCTCGCTCGAACTCGTCGCGGCCGAAGTCGTCGCGGAGACGGCCGCCGCGGCCGAAGCGGCCGAGGCGCCGCCTGACGCCGGCGATGACGCCGCCGACGAGGCGGAAACGTACGACCTCACGCTCTCGCAGGACCTCGTCGTCACGGCCTCGCGTCTGCCGAATCCCGAGTTCGACGAGCCGTTCATCGTCGACACGATCGGCGCCGAGCAGATTCGCGACCGCTCCTACCGCACCACGGTTGACCTCTTCGAGGACATCCCCGCCGTCATGGTCCAGAAGACGGGCTACGCCCAGGGGTCGCCGTACATCCGCGGGTTCACGGCGTTCCGCAATCTCTTCCTGATCGACGGCGTCCGCCTCAACAACGCGGTCTTCCGCAGCGGGCCCAACCAGTACTGGAACACCGTGGACGCCCTTTCCATCGACCGGATGGAAGTGGTCAAGGGCCCCGCCTCGGTCCTCTACGGCAGCGACGCCGTCGGCGGGACGGTCAACGTCCTCACGAAAGGACCGAAGGGTTACGGCGAGGGGTTCCATGCGGGGGGCCGCCTGTACTACCGGCTCTCGAGCGCCGAGCGGAGCCAGATCGGACGCGTCGAGGCCTGGGGCACGTGGGACCACACCTTCGGCCTGTACGTGGGCGGGTCCATCAAGGAGTTCGGCGACCTGGAGGGGGGATGGGGCGTCAATACCCAGCACGAGACCGGCTACGACGAGTGGGACGGCGACCTGAAGGCCGAGTACTTCCTCGGGCCGAACCGCAAACTCGTCTTCGCCCATCAGCACGTCCAGCAGTTCGACGCCCCGCGGACGCACCGGACCGTCTACGGCCTCACGTGGGAAGGGCTGACCCGCGGCAACGACCTGCGGCGGGACCTCGACCAGCGGCGGGACCTGACGTACCTCCAGTACCACGCCGAGGACCTCGGCGGGCCCGTCGACGCCGTCCACGCGGGCCTCTCCTGGCATCAGCAGAACGAGACCCGCCACCGGGCCCGTACGCGCGGACGGTTCGACACGCAGGGGTTCGAGGCCGGCACGCTCGGCGCCTTCGCCCAGGCCGAGAGCCGCACGCCCGTCGGCCGGTTGACCTACGGCATCGACTACTACCACGACAACGTGAACTCGTTCTCGTCGCGGAACCCGATTCAGGGGCCCGTCGGCGACGATGCCGATTACGACCTGCTGGGAGTCTACATCCAGGACACCATCCCCGTGTGCGACGCGCTGGACGTGGTCCTCGGCGGCCGGTACGAGCACGCGCGGGCCCGCGCCCGGAGCGTCCAGGACCCGAACACGGGCGCTCGGCTCCGCGTGGGCGATTCGTGGGAGGCCTTCATCGGCAGCGGCCGGGTGGTCTGGCACGTGGACCGCGAGCGGCACTGGAACGTCTTCGCCGGCGTGGGGCAGGGGTTCCGGGCGCCGAACCTGTCGGACCTGGCGCGGCTGGACACGGCCCGGACGAACGAGATCGAAACCGCGGCCCCGGGCCTGGAGCCGGAACACTACGTCACCTACGAGGCGGGGACGAAGATCTCCTGCCGCGATCTCGACCTGGAACTGGCGTACTTCTACACGCGCATTCGCGACATGATCGTCCGGACGCCCACGGGTGTCGTCTTTCCCGGTCCGCCGCCGCTTAACGAGGTCACGAAGCGGAACGCCGGCGACGGGTTCGTGCACGGCGTGGAGGTGGCCCCGCGGTGGCGCTTCGCCGAGGACTGGACGCTGTTCGGCTTCGCGGCGTGGCTCGACGGCGAGGTGGACACGTTCCCCACGGCCGCGCCCGTCGTCAACCGCGAGCCGAAGGACCGCCTCATGCCGACGACGGGCCAGGTCGGCCTGCGCTGGGACGATCCCCAGGACCGCTTCTGGGCGGAGGCCGTCTGCCTCTGGGCCGACGAGGCCGACGATCTCTCCACGCGCGACAGGAACGATACCAGCCGCATCCCGCCGGGCGGTACGCCGGGGTACGCCGTGGGGACGGTGCGGTTCGGCTGGCGCGTGCAGGAGAACACGACGCTGACCTTCGCCGTCGAGAACGTCACGGACGAGGACTACCGCATCCACGGCTCCGGCCTGAACGAGCCGGGCCGGAACTTCCTTGTAGGCCTGGAGATGACGTTCTGACGACGGGCTTTGGCGCGGCGATGCGCGGCGGGTCTCCGTACCCGCCGCGCCACACGATGGAGATAGCGCGGTGGGCAGTCCTGCCCACCGCGCGGTGCTCAGGACCGGGCGCCGCGGCGAGTCACCCAGGCCGCCTTCCACTCCCCTTTTTCCCGTCCACATCGGCCTTTCCCCCGGTTAGAGTATGCGGGCGGCGATCGGTGCCGAGCCGCGAACGTGAGTTCGCGGCTCGGGCGCAGCGGGTGCGGAGACCCGCCGCGCGGTGCCCAAGACTGGGCACCGCGCAATATCTTCACCCTCACCCCATCCCTCTCCCGTCAAGGGAGAGGGGAACAGAGGCCCCGGCACGGAGGGACACGTCATGAAGCCAACGTCGATGCAGCAGACGGGGACGCTGGTGCTGGCCGCGGCAATCCTGGCCGCGGCCCTCGCCGGCTGCGGGCAGACGGGGGACCGGACGCCTCCCGGGAATTCCTCTGCGGCCCTCCCGGCCGACCTCCCGCCGACGCCGGAGACGTACATCCGCCTCGCACGGATGCTCGATACGCACCTGCGGCAGGACGTCCTCGCCCATTGGTTCCCCCGGTGCGTGGACGAGGCCGGCGGGTTCCACCAGTGCTTCGCCCGCGACTGGACGCCCAAGCCCGAGCCGTACCGCTTCCTCGTCCACCAGGCCCGGCAGACGTGGACGGCCGCGCGGGTCATGCAGTACGACCCGGCCCTGGCCGAGGAGTACCGCGCCTACGTCGCCCACGGCATCGCGTACCTCGGCGACGTGATGACGGACCCGGAGCACGGCGGCCCGTATCTGCGGGTGGGCACCGACGGCAAGGTCACGAAGAAGCACGGCCCCGGCAAGCACGCGTACGGCCTCTCGTTCGTCATCTACGCGGGGGCGACCGCGTTCGCCGCCGCGGGCGACGAGAAGGCCCTGGCGCTGGCGATGGAGACCTTCGAGTGGTTCGACGCCCACGCCCACGACAATGCCAACGGCGGGTACTACGAGGCCCTGTCGCGCGAGGGGCACCCCGTCCGGACCACGCTCGACGGCCGCGGGGGACGCGACGGCATCGGCACGCCGCTCGGATACAAGTCGATGAATGCGCATATCCATCTGCTGGAGGCGGTGGCGGCCCTGTACCACGCCCGGCCCGACGAGGCGGTCCGCACGCGCCTCGCGGAACTCCTCGCCCTGGTCCGCGACCGCATCCAGGTGCCGCCGGGGGCGCTCAACTACTATTTCACGCCCGACTGGCGGGCCGTGCCGATGCACGATTCGTTCGGCCACGACATCGAGACGGCGTACCTGATGGTGGAGGCGTCGGCGGCGCTCGGCCGGCCGGACGATCCCGCCACGTGGCGGGCGGCCCGGGCCATCGTCGACCACGCCCTCGAGTGGGGCTGGGACAAGCAGCACGGCGGGTTCTACTATAGCGGGCAGGCGTTCGCCGGGGCGTTCGAGCGGTTCAAGTCGTGGTGGACCCAGGCGGAGGGGCTGAACGTCCTCCTCCTCATGCACGAGCGGTACGGCGGCGAGACCGACCGGTACTGGAAGGCGTTCCGCAAGCAGTGGCAGTTCGTCTGGGACCACCAGGTGGACCATGAGTACGGGGGGTGGTACGCCCGCGTCAGCGAGGACGGCGAGAGCCTCGTCTCCGGCCCGGACAAGGCCAACCCGTGGAAGGCCGCCTATCATAACGTGCGGGCCCTGGTGGAGACGGTGGAGCGTCTGCATCGCCTGGCGAAGCAATCGTAAGCGTGCGATCCTGTGTGGCCCGGCCGGCCCATTCGACTTCGCTCAGGGCATGCCTTGTCCGGCCGGGATGAGGGATCTCCGGGGCGGACAAGCCGCCCCGGCCACACGTCGCGCCGCGCTGTCGAGCCCGCCGCGGAAGCGGCGGGATATCGACATCCGCCGTGGCATGTGGCGGGCGCGAATGGCGCATAAGAGGAGAGCGACGTATGAGGAGCCGTATCGTCCTACTGATTGCCGCAGCCGTCCTCACCGCCGCAGTGCACGGTGCCGCCCTGGCCGAGGACGGCCTCATCCCCTCGCCGGAGGACGGATGGCCGCAGTGGCGCGGACGCTGGCGCGACGCCGTCTCGCGCGAGACGGGCCTGCTCCAGCAGTGGCCGGAGGACGGGCCGCGCCTCCTCTGGACCGCCGACGGCCTCGGCCGGGGCTGGGCCCAGCCGATCGTCACGGGCGGCCGCCTCTACGTGGCCGGCGACTTCGGCAAGCGGTGCGACGTCCGCTGCCTCGACCTCGCGGGCAAGGAACTCTGGCGGGCGACGAACGGCCGGGCGTGGACCCGCAACCACAAGGGCGCCCGGGCGGCGTGCTGCTTCGCCGGCGGGCGGATCTATCACATGAACGGGCACGGGCGGCTGGCGTGCCTCGACGCCGCCACCGGCAAGGAACTCTGGGCGCAGAACGTCCTCGACCGCTTCGGCGGGTGGCCGATTACGTGGGGCATCAGCGAGTGCGTTCTCGTCGACGACGGGAAGGTGTTCGCAACGCCCGGCGGCCGGCAGGCGTTCATGGTGGCCCTGGATGCGAAGACGGGACAGGTGGCGTGGGCCAGTCCGCCGCTGGCGGACCCGAAGACGCAGCGGACCTCGTACGCCTCGCCCATCCTGCTCCGCCTCGGGGACCGGAAGGTGCTCGTGACGCTCGCCCTGCGGGCGCTCGTGTGCATCGACGCGGAGTCGGGCAAACGCTACGACGTGTTCCCGAAGCGGACGAAGTACGACGCCGCGTGCTCGACGCCCGTGTACCATCGGGGCGGGGTCTTCTACACCCTGCCCACGAAGAGCGGGTGCGTGTTCCTGGACCTCGCGACCGGCGGCGAGGGGGTCCGCTTCAGGAAGGCGTGGGAGGGGCGGATGGATTCCTGCTCCGGCGGGGCCGTGGCGGTAGATGGCCATATCTACGGCAGCGGGTGGGACGCCACGGGGTGGATGTGTTACGACGCGGCCTCCGGCACGCCGCGGTGGGAGGACAAGACGATCGCCGTCGGTTCGGCGGTCGTCGCCGACGGGCGGCTCGTCTGCCTGGGCGAGCGGGGCACCGTGGCCCTGGTGAAGCCGACGCCCGAGAAGTTCGACATCGTCAGCCGGTTCCGCCTGGCCGAGGGCGATTACCGCGACGCCTGGACGCACCCGGTCGTCCTCGACGGGCGGCTGTATCTGCGGTACCATGATCGGTTGTGGTGCTACGATGTGAAAGGCGGGAATGTCCAATGACCAATGTCCGATGTCCAAAGACGCTGCGCGTGGGGACGTGCGTCGCCGCCGGGATCGCATTCCTCTCGGTGTTCGCGGCGACGGGCACGCCGATCGCGGCGGCGGAGAACGACGGCGAGTGGGCGTCGCTCTTCGACGGCAAGACCCTCGCCGGCTGGACCGTCCGGTGCAAGCCCGCCGACCGAGGCACCACGTTCTGGCGGGTGGACGAGGGGACGATCCTCGCCGATTCCATGGACGCGGGGAAACACGACTACGTGTGGCTCCTGTCCGACCGCGAGTACGCGGACTTCGTTCTGCGCCTGCGGTTCCAGGCGTACCGCGACTCGCCGGGCAACTCGGGCGTGCAGGTTCGCAGCCGGTACGACGAGGCGGCCGGGTGGCTCGACGGGCCGCAGGTCGACATCCATCCCCCCGGCCCGTGGCGGACGGGCATGATCTGGGACGAGACGCGCGGCTCGAAGCGATGGCTCTGGCCGCCCGTCCCGAAAGGGAAATGGGTCGATAAGTCGATGGCCCGTCCGGGCCACACGTTCTACTACGGCGACCAGGACCCGGCGTGGAACGACTTCGAGATCACCTGCCGCGGCACCCGGATGAAGGCCGTCCTGAACGGCGTCACCGTCATGGCGTACGACGGGGCCGGCGTCCTGGACGACGCGGTGCACCGGAAACGCAGCGTCGGCATGCGCGGGCACATCGCGCTGCAGATCCATCGGGGCGACCGGCTTCGCATCCGGTTCAAGGACATCCGGATTCGCGACCTCCCGCGGTGAGCGCCGTCGGCGGATCCGTTCTTAACGCAGAGATCGCAGAGAGCGCAGAGAAGGGCGGAGAACGGCGGAAAGCGAAAAAAAGAAACGAGAAAAGGAACGAGAGAAAGAAACAAAGAATACCACATGCTTTACAAGATGGCGCCGGAAGCGAGAGCCCTGCCGGAGTGATGTGGCAGGCGCCTCCGGCGAAAGTCAGGCCTCCGTCGTTCTCTGTTTTCGCCTTCCTCTGCGCTCTCTGCGTGCTCTGCGGTGAAATCGAACTGCCGAAGGTTGGACACGGAAAGGAGCTCCCATGAGCCAGTCGCACGCCCCGCCGCCGGCCGTGCCGGCACCGTCTCCTCCGGAAGGCTATCCGCCGCCGCCCGCGACGCCGCGGCAGAACGGCCTGGCGGTGGCCAGCCTCGTCCTGGGGATCGTCTCGCTGGCGTGCAGCCAGTGTATCACGGCCTTGCCGGGCGTGATCCTGGGGCACATCGCCCTGAGGCAGATTCGCGACTCGGGCGGCGCCGAGACGGGCGAGGGCATGGCCATCGGCGGCCTCGTCTGCGGGTACATCAGCATCGGCATCGCCGTCCTGGTCGCCCTGGTCTGGGTCCTGTTCGTCCTGCTGGGCCTGGGCGCGGCGGCCGTGTCCGCGTGAACGCCGTGTCCCTGATCCTTTGGCCGGTGGGCTCCGGTCGGGGAGGCGTGTCCCGCATGTCCGCTCCGGTCTTGTTCTGCGGCGTCTCGTGCGCGATACTGGAGGGGTGAAGGTTCTGACGCCCTGCACGGTCGCGCTAGGAGGTCTGTGATGTGTCGTCTGCGCCGCCTGGTACCGCTGGTCGCCCTGCTGACGGCTGCGGTTGTCGCACTCGCTGCTGAGGACTCGCCCGCTGCAAAGGACGAGGCCTCCCGCCCCGCCGGGTCCGACAAGGAGAAGGCCGAGCCCGCCTGGTCGCCGCCCACGTTCACCGAGCGGCAGGCCGAGCGCCGCCGCATGGCCCGGGTCATCGAGGCATACGGCCTGAAGGACAAGCAGGTGCTGAAGGCGATGCGGTCCGTCCCGCGGCACGAGTTCGTCCCGGACGACGTCGCCCGCCGGGCGTACGACGATTCGCCGCTGCCCATCGGCTACGGCCAGACGATCTCCCAGCCGTACATGGTGGCGGAGATGACCCGCCGGCTGGACCTGGACCGCGGCGACCACGTGCTGGAGATCGGCACGGGTTCGGCGTACCAGGCGGCGGTGCTGGCGCATTTCACGCCGAACGTGTACACGATGGAGATCGTCGGGCCGCTGGCCGAGGCCGCCCGCAAACGGCTCGACCGCCTCGGCTACGACCCCGTGAAGGTCCGCCACGGCGACGGGTACCACGGGTGGCCGGAGGGCGGGCCGTTCGACGCCATCATCGTGACGTGCGCGGCGGGGCAGATTCCGCCGCCGCTGGTCAAGCAACTGAAAGCCGGGGGGCGGATGGTCATCCCGGTGGGGGGACGGTTCTCGGTGCAGCGGCTCATGCTCGTCGAGAAGGACAAGGCGGGCGAGGTGACGAGCCGCTCGCTCATGGCCGTCCGGTTCGTCCCGCTGCTCCGCCAGGACCCCACGCGCGACTGACCTCATGCCCCGCCACCGCACACGCCTGGCCGTCGCCCTCGTTTCGCTGGCGGTCATCGGCCTGGAACTGGTGCTGATGCGGTCGCTGTCGCTGCGGTACTGGCACCACTTTGCGTACCTGGTGATCAGCGTGGCGCTGCTGGGGTTCGGGGCGAGCGGGACGGTGCTGGCGCTGCTGTCGCGCGTGGTGGAAGGCTGGTGGCGGGAGTGGATGGCCGGCGCCGCCCTCCTGTTCGCCCTCTCGGTGCCGGCGGTGCGGTGGGCGGCGCGGGCCGTGCCGCTCGACGTCCAGTACCTGGCGTGGGACCTCGGGCAGGCCGTCCAGGTGGGGCTGCTGGAACTGCTCCTGTTCGTGCCGTTCCTCTTCGGCGGGGCGGTCATCGGCCTGGCCCTGATGGACGAGCCGGAGCGCATCGGCGGGCACTACGCGGCGAACCTCGTCGGGTCGGGCCTCGGGGCGGTGGCGGCCGTCCTCCTCATGCACGTCCTGGCGACCGAGCACCTGTTCATCGTGATGGCCGGCGCCGCCTTCCTGGCCGGTGCAATCATCGTGCCGTGGTACCGGGCGGGGGGCGTGGCGGCGGTGCTGCTGACGGCGGTCGCCCTCATCCACCTGTACGCCCTGGCGCCGCGGGACCCGCTCTTCTCGCCCTACAAGACCCTGCCGCAGGCCCTGGCCATGCCCGGCACGGAGGTCATCTACCAGGACGAGGGGCCGCTCGGGCGGATCGACGTGGTGGCCGGCCCGGCGCTGCATTACGGGCCGGGCCTCAGCCTGGCGTGGACGGACCCGCTGCCGCCGCACGTCCTCATGATCCTGGACGGCGACGCGGCGAGCGGGATCTACGACGTGGCCGACCGCGACGGGTGGCGATTTCTCGATTATACGACGAAGGCGGCGGGGTATCATCTCCGGCCGGTGGAAGATGGGGATGAGGGGGGTGATAATGAGGTGGATGCGCGGCGGGTCTCCGCACCCGCCGCGCGGGAGTCCGACCCCGCCGACGTCCTCGTCGTCGGCGCGGGCGGCGGGGCGGACATCGGCCTGGCGCGGTATCATGGGGCGGAACGCGTCGTCGCCCTCGAGATGAACCGCGACGTCATCGAGGCGATGACCGGCCCGCTGGCGGCCCGCGGCGGCCGCATCTACGAGGCCCCCGGCGTGGACGTCGTCCCGCTGGAGGCCCGGGGGTACCTGGCCTCGACCGGCCGCGGGTTCCGCCTCATCCAGGTGCCGCCCGTCGAGGCGTTCGGGGCGTCCGGCGCCGGCCTGTACGCCGCCCAGGAATCGTACCTCTACACGGTGGAGGCCGTGGGGGCGATGCTCGACCGTCTGGCGCCCGACGGTCTCGTGTGCCTGACCCGCTGGGCCCAGGAGCCGCCCCGCGACGGCCTCCGCCTCTTCGACACGGCCCGGGCGGCGCTCGGACGCCGCGGCCTGGAGCCGCGCCCGCGCCTGGCGATGATCCGAAGTTGGGTCACGGTGACGGTCCTGGCCAGCCGGCGGCCGCTGACGGAGTCCGAAACGGACCGCCTCCGCGCGTTCTGCACGTCCCGCCGGTTCGACCTCTGCTACCTGCCGGACCTGGCGGAGGACGAGGTCAACCGGTATCACGTGCTCGGGCGGCCGTACTTCGCCGAGGGGGCGGCGGCGCTGCTTTCGCCGCGGCGCGAGGCGTTCCTGGAGGCGTATCCGTTTGCGGTCGGGGCCGTGACGGACGATGCGCCGTACTTCTCGCACTTCCTGAAATGGGGCCGGCTCGGGGAGTTGGCCGAGCAACTCGGCCGCCGGGTCCGGGCGTACCTGGAGCGGGGGTACCTGATGCTGGCGGCGGCGCTGGTGCAGGCGGTGGCGCTGGCGGCGGTGCTGATCCTGGTGCCGCTCGTGCCGCGGGCGGCGGGCCTTCGCGGCACGCCGGGGAAGGCGGCGTCGCTCGCCTACTTCCTGCTCATCGGTCTCGGGTTCCTGGCGCTGGAGATGGGGTTCCTCCAGCGGTTCATCCTGTACCTGGCGCACCCGGTGTATTCGGCGGCGGTGGTGATCTCGGCGTTCCTCGTGTTCGGCGGGCTGGGGAGCCTCGTAAGCCGGTTCTGGGGCGTGGGTCCGCGGCAGGTGGGGGCGTCGGCGGCGGCGGGCGTGGTCGTCCTCGGGGCCGTCTACCTTATGCATCTCGATGAGTGGCTTGCCGCGACGCAGGGGGAACCGATGGCCGTCCGCTTCCTCTTCGCCGCCGGCTTTGCCGCGCCGCTGGCGTTTGCGATGGGGCACATGCTGCCGTCCGGCATGCGGCAGGTGGGATGGGCCGCGCCGACGGTCGTGCCGTGGGCGTGGGCGGTGAACGGAACCGCCTCGGTCATCGCGACCGTCGGCACGCCGCTGGCGGCGATGCACGTGGGGTTCCGGCGGCTGGGCCTCGTGGCCCTGGTCTGCTACATGGCGGCGTGCCTGGTGGCGTGGCGGCTGCCGCAGCAGCAGCCACGAAATGACCAATGACCAAGCCCAATGACCAATCGGAAAGGTCGCTGAGCACCTTTTCGCCGCGACCCGACGGGGCGCGGGCGGGTTTAGGATAATAACGTACGTGCGCGGCGGTTTCCACGCCGGCCGCCCGATCATGCAGGTGCCACGGTTTGCTTGTCAAACCGTGTTCTCCAATCGGGGGACACGGTTTGACAAGCAAACCGTGGCACCCGGCGCCTCGCGCGGTGGGTACGGAGACCCGCCGCGCCGCATGCGAAGCCGTTCGACAAGGAGATACCCCCATGCGCTCCCACCTGTCCCGCCGCACCTTCCTGAAGACGGCCGCCGCGGCGGACGGTGATTTAACGGCAAAGACGGTCATTGGGCCTTTGTCATTTGTCCTTGCGCCGGGTGGCATGGTCACGCCGGCGTGACCATGTTTGCCCGATCGGTCCGAAGGGAGGTCCCCCTGAACCGGTATCGACGCATCGGCGTGCTCGTGCTCCTCTTCCTGGCGACCGTCGCCGCGGTGGTGCCGGTCACGGCGGCTGCGGCCGCGCAGAAGCCGGGGGCGGAACCTGCGCCCCTCTTCCTGACGCCCCGGCGCGTCGCCGTCCTCCGGCAGCGGCTGCGCGAGGGCGCCGAGCCGCAGGCGTCGGCGTTCCGCGAGGTCCGCCAGGCCGCCGACGAGGCCCTCCGCCGCGACCCCCGTCCGCCCGAGCGCTGGTACGTGCCCGGTTATTACCGCGACGCCGAGGGCCACCGCCGGGCCAAGCGTCCGCTCATGGAGGATGCGAACGGGGCGTACGCCATGGCGCTGGTGGCGGCGATGGCGTCGGACGCCGCCGGCCGTCCGTACCGCCGCCGGACCGCCGCGTACCTGAACGCCTGGGCGACGGGCATCCGCTCGTTCCGCCGGGAGGACGATTCCACGCTCTCGTTCAGTTACCACGTCACGCCGCTGATCCTTGCGGCGGACTTGCTGCGCCGCGACGGCGACTGGCCGGAGGCGGACCGGGCCGTCTTTGCCCGCTTCCTCCGCGAGAAGGCCCTGCCCATGAACACGATGGGCCGGAAGAACAACTGGGGCAACTGGGGCCTGTCGATGGCCATTGCCATCGCCGCCTACATCGGCGACGGGGACCTCTTCGAGAAGTGCCTGGACCGGTGGCGGTGGTTCATCGAGCACCAGGTGGCCGAGGACGGGCACCTGCCGCACGAGGTCAAACGGAGCGGCGGCCGGCGGGGCCTGTGGTACACGAACTTCGCCCTCCTGCCTCAGACCATCGCCGCCGAGATCGCCGCCGTCCGCGGTGTGGACGTGTACGCGTACGAGTCGCCGAGCGGGCGGACGCTGCGGCAGGCGTACGAGCGGGCGGCGGACTGGATCCGCCGGCCGGAGACGTTTCCCTACTGGAAGGGCGACGTGGACGAACTGCGCGGGGTCGAGTACGTGGGGTACTTCGAGATCCTGCTGCCCCGCTGGCCCAGCGCCGACGCCGCGACGATGCTCGAGCGCGTCCGCCCCGCCCGCATCCGCCACGGGGCGCCGTACCTGACGTTCACGCACGGCGGCCTGCCGCCGCAGAGACGAGGCGCGTCACACCAATGACCAATGACCAATGAGAAAGGACCAGAAACGCGCCGGCCAAGGCCGGCGGCTAAATGGGCCTTGTGTTGCGTGCCACGGCCGGTCTTGCCCGGCCGTGCATCGACACGACCGCGCCGGGCAAGCCCGGCGGGTAAATGGGTCTTGTGTTGCGTACCACGGCCGGTCTTGTCCGGCCGTGCGTTCGCCGCCGAGGATCACGGCGGGGCAAGACCCGCCGTGGCACACGCGATGATCACCCTCACCCCGGCCCTCTCCCATCCAGGGAGAGGGAGATGATGAACCGTCGCCTACGCCTTGGCGGCAAGGGGTTTCACGAGCCGTTCCACGCGCCCCGCGAAGTCGTCGATCTCCGGTTCCGAGAGGAACCCGACGACCATGGCGCTCGCGTGACCGGGTCCCATGGCCCAGCGGATGGAGGCGTCCTTCTTCTCGTCGTCGCCCCGGAACTTGCCCTCGCCGATGAGTTTCATCCCGAGGATGCCCTTGCCGTTCGCGGCCGCCTTCGCCAGGACCGGCGCCACCTGCTCCGGGGCGGCGTCCATCTTCACGCCGTACGCGTTGACGCGGGCGTGGATGACGTCGACCCACGGATCCTCGGCGGCCGTCTTCAGGGCGGCGAGCGAATGGATCGACACGCCGTGGGCGCGGATCACGCGCTTCGCCTTCAGGTCCTCCATGAGGTCCATCTGGCGCTTCTGCTGGTCCGTCCACTTCGGGTCCGTCATGCAATGGATCTGCACGAGGTCGATGTAGTCGGTCGCCAGTTCCTTGCGGAAGCGGTCGATGACGACGTTGGCCGGCGGCCGCTCCTTCTCCGGGATGCCCCCGGGGCGGACCCAGATCTTCGTGACGTAGGTCAGTTTCTCGCGCGGCACGTCCTTCAGGGCCCGGGCGACGTAGGTGTGCGTGCCGTAGAGGTCCGCCATGTCGAACAGGCGGATGCCGCGGTCGTAGCAGCCCTTCAGGAGGGCCTCGAACGTCTCGCGGCCCAGGCGCGTATGGTCGCTCTGCCGCCGGCCGCCGTGCATGCCCGTGCCGATGCCGACCAGGCTCGTCTCGATGCCCGTCTTGCCGAGCGTGACGGTGCGGTACGGCCCCGCGGGGACCTC
>JAWODB010000140.1:0-12569 GCA_046483505.1 Phycisphaerae bacterium | reverse complement strand
CGGGACGACCGCCGGGTCGAGGTCCCGCAGCGCCAGCGCCAGGTCCACGCGGTCGGCGTCCGTCTCGCCGATGCCGAAGAGGCCGCCGCAGCAGAGCGCGAGGCCGGCGTCGCGGGCGACGCGGGCCGAGCGGAGGCGGTCCTCCCACGTGTGCGTCGTGCAGACGCTCGGGAAATGGCGGGCAGACGTTTCGAGGTTGTGGTTGTACCGCGAGAATCCGGCCTCGACGAGTTGCCGGCCGCGGTCGGGCGTCAGGGCCCCGAGGCTGCCGCACACCTGGAGCCGTGTGCTTTCGCGGACGGCTCGGCCGGCATCGAGGACGGCGTCGACCTCGGCGTCGGAGAGCGCGGCACCGCTTGAGACGAGGCCGAAATGCCCTGCCCCGTTCGCCTCGGCGGCCTCGGCCGCCCGCACGATGTCGTCCGTCGGAGGAAGGCCGCGCGGCTGAACGCCCGTCGGCCAGTGGGCGCTCTGGGCGCACCACCGGCAGTCCTCGCCGCAGCGGCCCACCTTGACCGCGGCGATGCTGCACAGGTGGACGGTCCGGCCGTGGACGCGGCGGCGGAGACGGTCGGCGGCCCGCCAGAGGGGCCAGGGATCGTCGCGGGCGGCGGCGAGCAGTCGGAGGGCGTCCTGCCGACCGAGGGGTTCGCCCTGCTCGGCGCGTCGGGCGCACGATTCCACGGACCAGCGCATGCCGATGTCGGGCCGGGACGGTCTAGCGAGGACCGGTCGACTTGAAGTCCGTCGCCAGGTTGCGGGTGCTTTTGAGTTCGAACTCGACGCCCTTTGCCGTGGCGCCGGCCGCCGGCACGTACAGGTTGGCGCGCTGGGCGACGACGTCGATGATGAGCACCGCCTCGCGCCCGGTCGTGACGGGGCCGGTCACCATGATGTAGTCGCCGGCCCGGTTGGTCATGGCCGCCTGCGCCACGGGTTCGGCGTCGGCCACGTACAGGGCCAGGGCGGTGGAAGCCAGCGACACGTTCACGCACACGAGGGCGATGAGGATGATATCTTTGGCCTGCATGGTATGTCTCCGTTATGGTGTGTGCCGATGGCTCAGCGATCCCGGCCGCGCTGGAAGTCGCGGTCCAGCATGCGTCCGCCGGTGGGTATCAACTCGTGGTTGGGCGGCGCGATGTCGTAGAAGACGGCCCGCCTCGTGTTCGTGTCGAGGATGACGAAGTTGACGTAGTCCTCGCGGACCTGGGCCGCCGCCGCCAGGTACGTGGCGTAGACGCCGCCCTGGGCGTAGGCGGCGCCGTCGCGGAGGCCGCCGGCCACCAGGCCGCCCAACAGGATGGCCAGGACGACCAGGGCGCCGATCGCAATCTTCTTCCCGTCCATGAAGGTCTCCTTCGCTGTGTGCCCGTCGGCGGGCACGAGCCCCCAGCCTATTCTTTCCGGAACCGTTTACACGCAATGGCGAAAACCGTCAGGCTCATGGCGAGGGCCAGGAGGTTGGGCAGGAGAAACGAGGGCATGGGCCCCCCTGCCCCGCCTCGGCCCGCCGGGACGCCCGCGCCGAGGGCGGCCGCCCCCAGCACGAGGACCGCCGCCGTCAGAAGCACGGGCGCCATCCGCAAGCGCGCCCGCGGCACGGGCCGCCGGTCGCACCTCGTTGGCTCGCGCGGCGTCATGAGGCCTCTCCACAGAACTCCGCCACGGGGCGGACCATCGCGCGAAACGCCGCCGTCGGCACGCTGACGGTGTCCCAGGCGGGGCTTCGCGTGCGGCACGCCTCCACGTAGGCGCTGCGATAGACGGCTACGAGGCCGTACGATTCACCGCGAAAGCGGTGGACCACGTCGAAGGCCCCGTCCTCGCCGTCCGTGACCAGATGATAGCAGAAGACGAGGAGGCCTGCAAACCCGGAACCGAAGACCTCCTCCCAGCGGGCGAGGCTGTCCAGGTCCTCGCGGGTGGCCCAGTTCTCCCACCGCCGCCCCCCGCGGTACGGGAAGCGCCGGCCCTTGACGTCGACCAGCAGGTTGGGTCCGGTGCGGCTGTAGACGACGAAGTCGAAACTCTTGAGGTGGACGCCCGCGAAGACGGCCTTCTTGGCCTCGTCGACGGCCACGTAGGGGATGCCGGCCGCCCGGAGGTAGTCCTCGAAGCAGGCTTCGTAGATGACGTTGCGGTTGGCCATGGCGCATCGTCACCCCGCCCCGCCGATAGAGCGCTCTGTGCAAGAGGGGCCTTATGCGCGGCGGTTTCCGCACCCGCCGGCAGCCGCCCAACGGCTGATTCGGGCGCGGTGGGTACGGAGACCCACCGCGCCCCGCTTTGCATACCACTGTCCACCTACGCGCCCAGGTCCTCCAGGGCGACGTCCCGCTGCTCGCCGGAGTCCATCTCGCGGACGGTGACGCGCCGGTCGCCGGCGAAGGCGTCGCCGACGATGACGGCGAAGCGGGCGCCGGCGTCGCTCGCCTTCTTCATCTGGCGCTTGAGGCTGCCGCCCTTCGGGTCGAACGCCGCGGCGCGGTCGCACTCCCGCAGGTGCCGGACGACCTCCAGGACCTGGCGCAGGTCCGCCTTGCCGGCGGACGCGACGTAGAACTCGACGGCGGCGGGCATCTCGGGCAGCAGGCCCCGGTCCTCCAGCAGGAGACCGAGGACGGCGTCACCGCAGCCGAAGCCGCAGGCCGGCATCCGCCGGCCGCCCACGTCCGAGAGGAGGCGGTCGTACCGCCCTCCGCCGAAGACGGCCCGCAACTCGCCGCGGCGGTCGTGGACCTCCCACACGGGCCCCGTGTAGTACGCCAGGCCGCGCACGATGCCGATGTCGAATTGGCACCAGTTCGATATGCCGAAGGCATCGAGGTGGTCGAAGAGGCGCGCGAGGCTCGCGGCGGCCTCGGCGACGTCGGGGGCGGCGCGTTCCTGCTCGTCGATATCCGCGAGGTCCTGCCAGGCAAGGATGCGCTCCAGGCCGCCGCGCTGCTCGTCGGAGAGGCCCGCCTTGGCCAGCATCTCTTCCAGGGCCTCCGGCGGCACCTTGTCGCGTTTGTCGAGGGCGGCGAAGACCTGCGGCACCTGGTCGTCGGTCACGCCGAGGTGATGCATCAGGGCCGCCAGCAGCCGCCGGTCGTTGATGCGGACGACCACGTCCTCGGGCCCCAGGCCGACCTCCTTCAGCCCGTCGACGGCCAGGGCGATGCACTCGGCATCGGCGACCTCGTCCTCGATGCCCAGGAGGTCCACGTTCCACTGGAAGAACTCGCGCAGGCGCCCCTTCTGGGCCCGCTCGTAGCGGAAGCAGCGCGAGATGTTGAACCATCGGACGGGCACCGGCAGGGCCGCCTGGCGGGCGGCGATCATGCGGGCCAGCGTCGGCGTGAACTCCGGCCGCAGGGCCAGCCGCCGGCCGCCCTTGTCCTCCAGCCAGTAGAGTTGTTCGACGATCTCCTCGCCGCTCTTCTCCGTGTAGAGATCGAGCGGTTCCAGGACGGGCCCGTCGACCTCGACGAATCCGGCCCGCCGGCCGGCCCGCCGCCACCGCTCGAAGAGCCAGTTGCGGACGGCCATTTCGGCCGGGTAGAAATCCCGCGTGCCTCGGACGGACTGGATCTTCATGCGGCGTCCTTCGTGGGGCTAAGGGGTTTCGACGTCCTGCTCCATCCGCTCGATGGAGCCGTCGGCGTGCCGGATGCACAGGACCGCGTGCGTCGTGCCGGCCCGGCTGACCTGCTCGTGTGTCGGGGTGTAGGCGAGCCTGTAGACGCCGTCCTCGGGGCCGGCCACGTCGAACGGGTTGTCGGGACCGGGCGCCAGGCCGCCGGCGATCTCGGTCTCTTCCCCGTCGGCCCGCGTGAGGGTGAGGACGCACTCCGGGGGCGGTCCGCCCCGGCCCTCGAAGCGAAAGTGGACGGTCGTGCGGTACACCGTGACGCGGATCGTCTGCTCCGGGGCCGTCTGCACGTCGGGCTTCTCGGTCCGGCCGGGGTAGTATGTCCACGTGTCCTTGACCTTGTCGTAGACCCAGTCACAGCGGCCGCGGATGAGGAACGGGATGGCATAGACCTCCAGCGTCCGCGGCCTGGCCCCACAGTGGAAGGCCCGCCTCCAGCGGTAACGTCCCTCGACCTCGTCGATGTTGACGACGGTCTCGTCGCCGTCGACGCCGAAGACCACGAAGTGGACGGCGCCGGGGTCGCACTCGAGTTCGAAGGTGGCGGGCTCGCCGTCGTAGACCCACTGTTCGTCCTTTGTGGAGAAGCGGCCGCCGGCGAGGGCCGAGTCGGCCCACATCCGGGCGGAGGAGGGGTATATGCATCCCGAAGCGGCGGCGCCGGCCAGGGCGGCGGCGGCGAGCGCGGCGCATCGGAGCGTCGAAACAGTCGTCAGGCGCATGGCGGTGTGTCTCCGGCCGGGCGGCGGGTCCGTCGTCCGGGGCCACCGGCGGCCTCGGCGGATGGTAGGCCCGACGGGAAAACCTGTCAAGGGTATTGGGCGGGCGGCCGTGGAGCGCGTCAGGCGGGGGCCTGAGGCGGGCCATCGTCCGACTCGTCGGAGCCGGTGTCCACGTCGGCGTCATGCGAGGGTTCGGGCGCGGCGGGTCCGGTCCTGCGCGACCGGCCGCGCACTCGCCGGACCACGTCCAGGACCGGTCCGCTGAGGGCATAGGCGCCGAAGCCGAGGGGCAGAATCACCTCCCGCAGCACGACGACCAGGAGAATCCCCAGGAGCAGCAGGACGAGGTGGCTGATCGGCCGCCGACGCCGCACGAAGAGGTTCAGCAGGTGCGAGTACCGGATGCCGGAGACCATGAGCAGGCCCAGCACGGCCGCCACCATCGGCAGGACCCACAGCATGACGCCGGAGAGGCGCGGATGCGTGCCCTCCTCCATGAACTCGGCCAGGACGATGATGAGCGAGACGAGCGCCCCGGCGGCCGCCGGCGACGGCAGCCCCTTGAAATGCATGTGGGCCTCTTCCTCGTGGACGTTCTCCACGTTGAAGCGGGCCAGGCGGATGAGGGCGCATCCCAGGTACACCGCCGCGCACACCCAGGCGATGCGGAGGACGTCTTCCAGGGCCTGCGGCACGGCGACGCGAAGGCTCTCGACGACCACCCGGTTCATCAGGAACGCCGGGGCGGCGCCGAAACTGACCGCATCGGCCAGGCTGTCGAGTTGGCCGCCGAAGTCGCTCGTGGCCCGGGCGTAGCGGGCCAGGCGCCCGTCGAGGGCGTCGAAGACCATGGCCAGCAGGACGAGGTACCCGGCCCACTTGACGTCGGTCGGGCCGATGGTGTGCGGCGCCTCGACGCCGACGAGGGCGTGCGTCATGAGCGTAATGGCGCCGAAGCCGCACAGGGCGTTGGCCAGGGTGCAGACCGAGGGCAGGACGAGGACGCGCGGGATTCTCATCGGAACCGCCCCAGGACGGTTTCGCCGCCGCGGACGGTCTGGCCCATCCGGACGGCCGGTTCGAAGTTCGCCTCCACCGGCACGAAGACCTCCAGGCGCGAGCCGAACTTGATCATGCCGTACCGCCGGCCGCGCATCAGTTGGTCGCCCTCGTCGGCATCGCAGACGATGCGCCGGGCGACGATGCCCGCCACCTGCCGGACGAGGATGCGGGTCCGGCCCTCGACGTCGGCCAGCACCAGGGCCAGGGCCTCGTTCTCGCGCGACGCCGCTTCCGTGGCGGCGTTGTGGTATTCGCCGGGCATATGGACGAGCGCCTCAACCCGTCCGTCGCACGGCACGCGGTTGACGTGCACGTCCAGGAGCGACATGAAGATGGCGATCTTGTGGGTCTCCGCGTGGAGGAAATCGTCCTCCCGGACCTCGGCGACCTCGACGACGCGGCCGTCCGCCGGCGAGACCAGGACGCCCGCCTCCTCGGGCACCCGCCTGGACGGGTCCCGGAAGAAATAGAGCACGAACAGGAAGACGGCGGCGAAGAGCGGGGCCACGTACCAGAAGACGACGGCCGTCACGGCCGCCCCGACCAGCGACACCCCGCCGAAGAGCAGAATCTGGGCCGCGCCGTATTTAGCCAGCGGTATCCGCACCGTCGGCGTCCTCGGGTTCCGTCTCGAACCAGTAGCCGCACGGCACCCGGGTCAGGCGCAGGTCGCGGGCGTCGACCGGGAAGTCGCGGCACGTGCGGGTCCGCCGGTCGTAGATGTTGCAGAGGCCGTCGGCCCGCCAGAACGGGCACCGGAAGGTCAGGTGACAGCACGAGCCGCACTGGCGGCAGTCGCCGCGGCGCCTGCGGCGGGCGCGGGCCACGTACCCCGGCCGCAGCCGGCACAGGTACTGCCGCCGGACCTGCCCCGCCAGGCGGAAGAACCAGCGGCCGACCCGGGCCGTGAGGCCGCCCGGCTCCTCGGCGTAGCGCCGGTTCACGGGGGCGATGTCGGCCAGGGAATCGGTCATGGGGGCATCCATGCGTATCGAGTCTAGGGGCTGGCCGGCCGCCTGTCAACCGCCGGCCGGGTCGTGCCGCCGATCCGGCCGGGCGCTTACTCGAGGTTGGCGTGGCGGGAGGCGAGGTCCTGGGGACCCCGTCCGAGGCGATGGCCGATCTCGGCGCTGACCGCGTCGAGCAGGACGAGCAGCGCCTGCTCGAAGAGCGACCCGCCGTACTGGGCGGAGGGTTCGGCCTCCGGCCTGGGACCCGCCCGCTTCGACGGGGCCGGGATGATGATCGTCTGGTCCGCCTGCCGGGCCATGGGCGAGTCGGGCGTGGCGGTGATGGCGAAGACGCGTGCCCCCGCCTCGCGCGCCACCTTCGAGACCAGGACCGTGACGTGCGTTTCGCCGCTGGCGGAGCAGGCGAGGAGCAGGTCGCCGCCCTGGACGGCGGGCGTGGTGGTCTCGCCCACGACGTACGTCACGAGGCCCAGGTGCATGAGCCGCATGGCCAGCGCCCGGGCCATGAGGCCGGACCGTCCGCCGCCGGCCACGTAGATGCGGTCGGCCTGGAGGACGGCCTCGGTCAAGTCCTCCAGGCCCTCGGGGGAGACCTCGTCCAAGGTTCGATGCATTTCCTGGAGGATGGCGTCGATGGCGTTGCGGATGGGCATGGAGTACCCGGCAGGGGTTCCCCCGACACTATACCGTCCGCGGAGGGTGCGTACAAAGGATTTGCTTCGGCTTGACACCGGACGGCCGGGGCGCTAGGCTCTTGTCGTACGGCAGGCAACAGCAAACGACACGGCGTCAACCCTGCGCGGGGCCAACATTTAGCCGCCGGCCTTGGCCGGCGCGTGTTGCCGAACGGCAAAGCCGCACGCCAAATCAGGGAGGGCACGGATGAGACTGTTCGTTCCCGGCCGCATCTGCCTCTTCGGCGAACATTCCGACTGGGCCGGCGGCTACCGCCGGACGAACGCCCAGATCGCGCCGGGGCGGTGCATCCTGACCGGGACGAACCAGGGCATTCATGCCGAGGTCCGGCCGCATCCGACCCACCTCGTCGTGACGGCCGACCTGGGCGGCGGCGAGCGCCTCGGTCCGAGCGACATCCCGATGGAACCGGAGGCCCTCCTGGCCGAGGCCCAGGCCGGCGGCCCGTTCTCCTACGTGGCGGGCGTGGCGTACCAGATCCTGATGCACCACCACGTGGGCGGCCTGGTGATCGACAACGACCGGACCGACCTGCCGGTGGCGAAGGGCCTTTCGTCCTCGGCGGCGATCAGCGTCCTGGCCGCCAGGGCCTTCAACCGTCTGTACGACCTGAAGTTGACGGTGCGCGGCGAGATGGAGGTGGCCTACCGGGGCGAACTGACCACGCCCTCCCGCTGCGGACGGATGGACCAGGGGTGCGCGTTCGGCCGCCGGCCCATCCTCATGACCTTCGACGCCGACCTCGTGGACGTCGAACCCCTCCGGACGGGCGGCGACCTGCACCTGCTCATCGTTGACCTCCGCAAGGAGAAGGACACCCGCCGCATCCTGGCGGAACTGAATCAGTGCTACCCGTTTCCCACGACCGACCGCGACCGGGCCGTCCACGAGTACCTCGGTCCCGTCAACCAGCGGATCGTGACGGAGGCGGCGGCGGCCATCGAGTGCGGCGATGCCAAGGCCCTGGGCGGACTGATGACCGAGGCCCAGCGGCTGTTCGACGAGTACCTGGCCCCCGTTTGCCCGGAGGAACTGGGGGCGCCGAAACTGCACGAGGTCCTCGCGCACGGGCCCATCCAGGACCTCATCTGGGGCGGCAAGGGCGTGGGCAGCCAGGGCGACGGGGCCGCCCAACTCCTGGCCCGCGACGCCGAGTCCCGCGACCGGGCCGCCGCGATCCTGGAGCGGGACCTGGACGTGGCCTGCCTGCCGCTCGACATCACCCCGCCCGGCCGCATCCGCAAGGCCGTGATTCCGGCCGCCGGCTTCGGCACGCGGATGTTCCCGGCCTCCAAGGCCGTGAAGAAGGAACTGGCGCCCCTGGTGGACCGCGACGGCCTGGCCAAGCCGGTCATCCAGGTGGTGGTGGAGGAGGCGGTCCGGTCGGGCATCGGCGAGGTGGCGATCGTCGTCCAGCCGGACGACCGGCCCACGTTCGAGGCGTTCTTCAAGACGCCCCTGTCGCCGGGCCACCTGAACAGTCTGCCGACGGCGCTGCGGGAGCACGCGGCGGCGCTGCGCGACCTCGGCCGGCGGGTCTCGTTCATCGAACAGGACCGGCAGGAGGGCCTCGGCCACGCCGTCCTCTGCGCCCGCGAGTGGGTGGCCGGGGAACCGTTCCTCCTGATGCTGGGCGACCACGTCTTCCGCAGCGAGACGGACATGCCGTGCGCCGCCCAGGTCGTGGCGGCGTATGAGGAGGCGGGGGGACACGTCGTCGGCGTGGCCCGGACGCCGCCCGAGGAGGTCTCCAGTTTCGGCACCGTGACGGGCACGTGGGTGCGGCAGGACGACCTGCTGGCCGTCACCGAGTTCGCCGAGAAACCGTCCCTCGATTACGCCGAGGCGAACCTGCGGGTCGAGGGCGTCGAGGACGCCTTCCTGACGTTCTTCGGCCTGTACGCCCTGGGGCCGGCCGTCTTCGAGCACCTGGAGCACCTGTTCGACCAGAACGTCCGCCAGGGCGGGGAGTTTCAGTTGACCGACGCCCTCTCCCTTCTCCGCAAGCACGAGCCGTGTTTCGGGTGCGTGGTGCGCGGCCGGCGGTTCGATACGGGGCGGCCGGCGGCGTACCTGAAGACGCTGGCCGCGTTTGCCTCGCCGGAGGCGGCGGCGTCGCCGTCCCCTGCCCCGATACCGGACGCCACGAAGGCCGACCGATGAAACACGTTCTCGTCAGCCCTCTCTCGTGGGGCCTGGGCCACGCCACGCGCGACCTGCCGGTCATCCGGTACCTGCTGGAGCGCGGGCACCACGTGACCATCGCGGCCGAGGACCGGGCGCTGACGCTGCTGGAGCGCGAGGTGCCGGACTGCGACTTCGAGGAGATGCCGGATTACCCGCCGCCGTACTCGTCCGGCAAGCACTTCGTGCCGAAGTTCGTGGCGATGGCGCCGGCCATGCTGTGGGCCATCGAGAAGGAATCCGTGCGGGTGCGGCGGCTGCTGCGGCGTCGGAAGTTCGACCTCATCCTGAGCGACAACCGGTTTCGGGTGCGGTCGCGGCGCGTGCCGAGTTTCGTCCTGACCCACCAGTTGCGGTTCATGACCCCGCCGGGCCTGGAGGCGTTCGAGCGCGTGACCGAGTTCTTCAACTACGTGTATCTGCATCCGTTTGACCGCATCATCGTACCGGACGCCGCCGACCCGGCGGAGAACCTGTCGGGGCGTCTCTCGCACGACATGCGGCACCTGAAGGACAGCCCAAGGGTGTATTACGCCGGGCCGCTCTCGAGCGTCCGGAAGATGGACCTCGCGCAGGACGTGGACCTGTTCATCTCGATCTCCGGCCCCGAGCCGCCCCGGACCCAACTCGAACGCACGATCCTGGAGAAGGTGCGCGAGGTGGAGGGCGAGCGGGTCGTCGTCACCCTCGGCAAACCGGAGGCCGAGCAGACCCGCACGATCGACGGCCGCATCGAGGTCCACGGCTTCCTGGACCGCGCCAAGCAGCAGGAAATGCTGAACCGCGCCCGGTTCGTCGTCTGTCGCAGCGGGTACACCACGGTCATGGAACTGGCGGAACTCGGCCGCAAGGCCCTCTTCATCCCGACCCCCGGCCAGACCGAACAGGTGTACCTGGGACGGTATTACGAGGAGCGGGGGTACTTCCACACCGTGGACCAGTACGAAATGGACCTCGCCCGCGACATCGAGAAGGCCAAAACGTACACGGGCCCGCCGTTTCCGAACGATACGCGGGCGAACGTGGAGCGGCTGTACGACGACCTCTTCGCGCCCGTGCTGGAAACGTAGGGCGGTGCCTGCACCCGCGCGGGTGTCACAAGCCCGCCCAGCCGGTGACCGCAGGTCGCCGGTTGTTTCTCGAACGTCGGGACCCTCTGATGTATGCAAAGCGGCCTGTGTTCGCCGGCCCGCTTGCGGGCCGCGCGCCGTTGCGGGGCGCCGGCAGACATTCGCGGTTCCCGGCGACGTGCCGTCGCCGGCTCAACGGCGGTCGGCCGCATCGCGCCGCGGCCGACGATGCTGCCGTCACACGCCGAAGATCCGCTCCGGGTTTTCCCGAAGGAGCAGCCGGGCCGTGGCGACGGCCCCGTCCTCGGTCATCCGGCCGGCCTCGACGAACTCCCGCGCGAGCACCCTGGCCAGCACCCGCCGGTACATGTTGAACTTCGGCAGGCCGAACTCCACCTTGTACATGTCACTGTAGTAACCGATGAGTTTGCCCTTCGGCACCGCCTCCAGCCGGGCCCGCAACTCGTACTCGATGTGCACCGGCACGTTCAGGTACCACCAGTGGCCGGAGGGCTTCACGTTCGGGAAGATCCACGCCAGCGTCGCCAGTTCGTGCGCCCATGCCCGCGAGAGGATCGAGACGGTGAAGTCCACCTCCGGATACCGCCGGAACAGGTCGGCGTACTGGTGCAGGGTGCCGGTCTTGGCGAGGAGGTCGCGGCCGCCCGCCACCCCCGCCGGGTACACGTTCCGCAGGACGCCGATCATCAACTGGAACGGTTTGCGGAACTGCCGGCACGCGTCGGCGAGGGCGTCGAAAACGAAGACCGCCAGGCCCTGCCGCTCGTCGCCGGAGAGGTCCTTGCCGGCGGCGGCGCGCGCGAGAGCCGCATCGGCCGCGCCTTCGTCCGGCGCGGCCGGGACGAAGTCCGGCGGCAGGCTGATGGCCGCCGACCCCGCCCCGTGCTCGACGAAGTACCGCACGAGCGCGCGGACGGCGTCGCGCAGGTCGTCGGCCGAGGCGACGTCGACGCCCGTCCTGGCGGCCAGGCGGCGGCGGACCTCGGCGTCGGCCAGGCGGAACACCAGGTCGTCGGCCCTGAGGCACGGCACGAAGACCTCGCGGTCCACGGGCGCGAGGTCCGCGTCGAACGCGTTCGTCAGGAAGACCTTCTCGATGTGGGCGGCCGCCAGGACCTCGCGGTACCGATGGTCGTCCTGGGCGGCCCGGGCAATGGCCTGGTCCACCTCCGGCCAGTTGTCGCCGGTCAGGCGGTCGGCCCGGAAGTCGAACAACGCGCGGAGCGCCTCCATCAGCCAGGCGTACTGGACCGTGTTGTCGATCGTCTCCAGGCGCAGGACCATCTCGGCCACGCGCGAATCGGCGTCTTTTTCGTCGGCGACGGCGCCTGCGGGCATGCCGGCCGAGTGGGCCAGTTCCGTGTAATAGTGGTAGCCGAGCAGGTCCGCCAGGCCGCGGGCGTGCGGCGACTCGGGCGGCACGTGGCTGTGGCAGTCGATGGCCTGGATGGCGGCGAGTTCGCGGTACAGGCGGCTTTCGAGGTCGGTCACGCGAGGGTCCTTTCTCCCGTCGAGGGGCGCGGAGACCCATTATAGCCCCGGCCGCCGGGACGCACAAAGCCGCGATTTTCTCCCGGGTTGTGCTCGCATCAGGAGCGGATTGTCGTATAATATCCCTGGGCAGGGAGAGGGTGCACACATGCCCTGGATCGAACACGTCACGGTGGACTGGAACCGCTGGGACCTGACCGCCTGGTGGTACCGGCCGGTGCCCGAGCACGTCCTTCGCCGCTTCGAGGAGTCCCAGGAGACCTTCGAGATCCGTTTCCTGGAGGACCTGCTCGCCCGCGTCGGCGAGGCCCCGGATATCCTTTCCCACCTGGGGTACCTCTACACGCAGGCGGGTCGGCACCGCGACGCCCTGGTCGTGGATATTCGGCTGGTGACGCTGCGTCCGCGCGACCCCGTCGCGCACTACAACCTGGCGTGTTCGTACTCGAACCTCGGCCGCATCAACAAGGGGTTTGCCGCGCTGAAGAAGGCTCTTGACCTGGGGTTCAGCGACGTCGAGCAGATTCAGGAAGATGGAGACCTGGAAAACCTTCGCAATCACCCGCGCTGGGGCGAACTGCTGAGCGTCCTGAACCGGTAAGCATCGCGCCTTCCCCCCCTTCTCTGCGGCTAGCCCGGTTTAACACTACAACGCCAAGTCGGCCATTTGGGCGGTGGGTCTCCGTACCCGCCGCGCAGCCCCGAGAAAGCCATT
>JAWODB010000103.1:0-8010 GCA_046483505.1 Phycisphaerae bacterium | reverse complement strand
GGGTGGCCAGTTCGTGTTCCAGGAGGTACTGGTCGAACCGGGCTTCGTTGAGCGGGGGCATGGGGCCGGGATGCCTCAAGGGTCCGGACGGCGCCGCCGAACTATGACCGCCCCAGGCGGCGGAGTCAAGGAGAAACGGCGACGAGCCGCGAGCCACGAGCCAACGGCAGGCGCACTGTCAGCCTGTGGTGTGTGGCTCGCGGCTCGCGGCGCGTTTTCCCTTGACTTCCCCCCGCCGCGCCCGGAGTCTGGTTCTGACGCCGAGGTCTTGGGACTTTGGACTTTGGACTCTGGACTCTGGACTTTGGACTCTGGACTTTGGACTTTGGACTCTGGACTCGGAGATCCGCCATGGGAAAGGTCGACATCGGGCTGTGCCTGGAATTCGTCCGGCACGACGACAAGTCGTTCGAGTGGGGCGTCGCGAAGGCCGCCGAACTCGGCTACCGGTACGTCGAGCCGATCGTCCACTGGGGCCGCGAACTCTTCAGCGAGGCCGGCTACTTCCACAGCGTGTCGATGCTGGACGACCCGCTCCGCATCACGCGCATCTGCGAGAAGCACGGCGTGAAGCCGTCGGCCCTGTCGGCCCACTGCCCGCTGGGCAAGCCGGAGATCAGCGTCGAGTACCTGAAGCAGGCGGTCCGCTTCGCCGCCGAGTGCGGGGCCCCCTGCGTCAACACCGACGAGGGACCCAAGTGCGAGTGGACCACCGAGGACGAGGACTTCCTGCTCTTCCGGTACACGCTGACGCAGGTGTGCGCCGTGGCCGAGCCGCGGAACATCCTCCTCGGCATCGAGCCGCACCAGCAGTACTCGCGGACGCCGGACGGCCTGGACCGCATCCAGGGCCTCGTGGACAGCCCCGTTCTGGGCATCAACTTTGATATGGGCAACAGTTATCTCGGCGGCGAGGATCCCATCGAGTGGCTCGAGCGCGTCCGCGACCGCCTCGTCCACGTCCACGCCAAGGACATCTCCGTCGCGCAGTCCGACGCGGAGCGCGGCAAGGTGACGGGCACGCCCGTCGGGTGCGCCTGCGGCGAGGGGGTCATCGACTGGAAGGCCGTCGTCGAGGTCTGCCGAGAGGCCCCGCGCGACCTCGTGCTGAGCGTCGAGTGCGGCACGGTGGACCAGGCGGCGGCGAGCCTGGAGCACTTGAAGCCCCTGGTGGAGTAGCCGCAAGCCACGGGCCGGGAGCCGCAAGCGGCAAGGCGACGAAGGCTGTCATCCTGAGGAGCCCGAAGGGCGACGAAGGATCTCGCCGTGGTCTGTGCCTGTGTGCCGTTCGCGCGGCGAGATGCTTCGCTCCGCTCAGCATGACAGCGATTACGCGATACGGCGGAGCGCGGCGGGGGCGGAGACCCGCCGCGCATCCTGCATCCCGTATGAAGGAGCCCCCCATGCGTCCGCCTTGCCTTGCCGGAACCTCCGCCCTTCTCGTCGTCCTCGCCGTCCTGACGGCCGCCGCCGGGGCCAAGGTGCCCGAATCGGCGTTCACCAAGGACCCGTACCCGGCCGAGGACGGGCCCGTCCGGGTGTTCATCCTGGCCGGCCAGTCGAACCTGGAGGGCCAGGCGGCGCTGCGAACCCTGGAGTACCTCGTCTACAACGAGGAGACCGCCCCCGAGTACGAGCACCTCAAGGACCGCTGGGGCGACTGGGTCGCGCGCAACGACGTGTGGGTCTGGACGACCAACGGCGAGCGGCACGGGAGCCTGGTGCCCGGCTTCGGCGCCAGCGAACGCAAGTTCGGCCCGGAACTCGGATTCGGCTGGACGGTCGGCCCGGCGCTGGACCGCCAGGTCCTCCTCATCAAGACGTGCTGGGGCGGCAAGAGCGTGAAGCGCGACTTCCTCTCGCCCTCCTCCGACATGCCGTCCGAGGAGCAACTCCAAAAGGAACTGGAGCGCGCCCGCAAGAAGAAGCCAGAAACCACGATGGAGGATATCAAGCAACGTTACGGCTTCTATTACCGCAAGATGCTCGAGCACGTCCGCGACGTCCTCGGCCGCCTGCCGGACCTCTTCCCGAAGTACGACAAGGAGAAGGGGTACGAACTGGCCGGGTTCGTCTTCTTCCAGGGCTGGAACGACATGGTCGACGGCGAGCAGCGGAAGACGGGCTACGCGCAGTACGCCCCGCGCCTGGCCGCGATGGTCCGCGACGTCCGCAAGGCCCTCGACGCGCCCGACCTGCCGGTCGTCATCGGCGAACTGGGCGCGGGCGGACCGGGCGCGCATCCGGAGTTCCGCGCCGCCCAGAAGCAGGCCGCCGGGATGCTCGACCGGGCCGTCTTCGTCCCGACCGCCCGGTTCTGGGAACCCGAGGTCGAGAAACTGGTGAACGAGGGCGTGTGGAAGGGCCCCGAGTGGCCGCGGTTCTACAACGTCGGCTCCGACCGCGGGTACCATTACCTCGGCAGCGGCCGCATCTACTATAAGATGGGGCAGGCGTTCGGCGAGGCGATGCTGGGGCTGCTGGAGAAGAAGTAACGCCGCCCGGCGAGTCGTGGGCGGCGGGTCGGAGCCTGTCCCGAGCACCGCCGAGGGGCACCCGCCGCACTTGCACGTGTCACGAGCCCGTTGAGCCGGCGACCGCAGGTCGCCGCGAGGGCGGCAGCCGTTTCCGAGCGCTCCGACGACCGGCGACGTGCGGGGCTCCGCCTGTCGGCTGCGCCCCCGCAGGCCGTCGCCGGGTCAACAGCGCAAGCGTCGGTGCAAGCACGCTCCTGCCAGAGGAGAAGAAACCATGCCACGTGCCATCGTCGTCAGCCTTCTGCTCGCCATCGTTTCAACCCCCACCGCCGCCGCCGCCGAGGACGCCGCCCCCCTCACCGCCTCGCCGGAGGACCTCGCCTGGTGGCGGGACGCGCGGTTCGGCCTCTTCATCCACTGGGGACCGGTGAGCCTGAAGGGGACGGAGATCGGCTGGTCGCGCGGCCGGCAGGTGCCCGTCGAGGAATACGATAACCTCTACAAACGCTTCAACCCCACGAAGTTCGACGCCGACGCCTGGGTCCGCACCGCCAAACGGGCCGGCATGAAGTACCTCGTCATCACCTCGAAGCACCACGACGGCTTCTCGCTGTGGGATTCGGCGGTGACGGAGTACGACATCGCCGCCACCCCCTTCCAGCGGGACGTGCTCGCGGAACTCTCCGAGGCCTGCAAGCGCCACGGCCTCGTCTTCAGCGTCTACTACTCCATCTGCGACTGGCATCACCCGGATTACCCCCGGGGCAGCCCCGGCGGCAAGACGGCCAAGCCGAACCCCGACATGGACCGGTACGTCCGGTACATGCACGCCCAACTCCGCGAGATCGTCACCCGCTACTACGGCGACCGCGGCGTCCTGTGGTTCGACGGCGAATGGGAGAAGCCCTGGAACGCCGACTACGCCCGCGAGACCGTCCGGCTGCTCCGCGGGCTGAAGCCGGACCTCCTCATCAACAACCGCGTCGGCAAGGGCCGGCACGGCATGAAGGGGACGACGCGCGAGACGGCCGTCCCCGGCGACTTCGACACGCCCGAACAGACGATCGGCCGGTTCCAGACCGGCCGCCCGTGGGAATCGTGCATCACCATCTGCCGCCAGTGGGCATGGAAACCGGACGACACCATGAAATCGCTCGCCGAGTGCGTCCGGACGCTCGTCCGCTGCGCCGGCGGCGACGGGAACCTCCTGCTGAACGTCGGCCCGATGCCCGACGGCCGCATCGAACCCCGCCAGGTGGAGCGCCTCGAGGAAATCGGCGCGTGGCTCGACTCGCGCGGCGAGAGCGTCTACGGCACCCGCGGCGGGCCGTTCAAGCCGGGACCGTACGGCGCGAGCACCCGCAAGGGAAACCGCATCTATCTGCACGTGTTCCAGTGGCAGGACGGGGCCGTGCGCCTGCCCCCCATCGGGCCGACGGTGACGGCCGCCCGCGTCCTCGGCGGCGGGAAGGCCGAGGTCGAGCAGACGGACGAGGGCCTGGCGGTCCGCGCGGGCGAGGCCGACCGCCACGCCATCGACACGGTCGTGGTCCTGGACCTCGACGGCCCGGCCATGGCCATCGAGCCGCTGGACGTGCCCGTTCCCGCCGCATCGAAATGACTTTGAATCGCAAAGGGCGCAAAGAGCGCAAGGGAAGCCGCAGGATACGCAACGACAAAGGCTTAAGGCTGAGACGCCACGCAAGAATGCCCTGTGTTGGTTTGTCGGTTGCCGTTACTTGACTTACTCCGTTCTTTGCGCTCTTCGCGTTCTTTGCGGTTCCATGCCGTTCACGGCTGCGCGATGACGCGGACGGCCTGGAGGTTCATGAGGCCCCCGCCGCGGATGGTGCCGAGCGGTTCGACCGTCAACCACCGGCGGCCCGCCTCCTCGACCTTGACCGTGCCGAGGCGTTTCGTCTCGAACCGGCCCCAATCGCCCGTGGGCTCGACCCGGGCCTCGACGGCGGCATCGCCCACCTTCACGCGAAACCGGTTGCCCTTGCACGCGTTCTCGGCCGCGTAGGCGACCTCCACCTCGTAGCGGCCGGGGCGGGGCAGGTCCACGTCCCAACTCACCCACGTATCCGGATCATTCCAGAAGCCGATGTTGTCACGGTCCTCGCCGGACTCGTAGCGGGCGTGCTCGCCGTGGATGGTCACGTCCCCCGAGGCGCGGACCTCGATGACGGCGGGCTCGGCCGGTGCCGGATCGGGTTCCTTGGTGGTTTCAGGCTCCGGCTCCGGTTCGGGTTCCGGCGGCTCGGTGTTCTCGGGCTCGGGTTCCGGTTCGGGCTCCGGCGCCTGCGCGGTGGCCGGCTTCGATCCACCGTGCGCCGCCTCGGGGGGCGGGGGGAGTTCGAGGCCGTCGGCCAGGGCCTCGGCCCCGAGCCGCTCCAGCGCCTTCTCGGCCTCCTCGGCCGCCGCCGTCTCCGGGTAGAACGTGACGACGTTCCGGTAGGCCCGGACGATGTCGTCGCGCCAGGCGCCGGGCCGGTCCTCGAGGCGGCGGGCACCGGCCAGGGCGGCGCGGGCGCTCCGCTCCCGGGGACCGGGGGGCTCGGGTTCCGCCTCGCCGACGCCGTCGGCCGGCGGCGCGGCGGCCTTCTCGTCGGGCGGCGCGGGCGGCGGCGCCGCGTCGAACACCCCCACGGCGTACAGGACGCCGAAGGCGAGAAGACCGCCGGCGGCGACGGCCAGGAACACCAGCCCCCCCGCCATCGCGGCGGACATCGACTTCCGTTTGCCGCCGGCCGAGGCGACGGCGTGCCGGCTCGACTCGTCGCGGCGGGTCGCCGGCCGGCCGGCCGGTTCCTGCCGGCCCACCCGGCCGCGCGGCGACACGGTCACCCGGCCTTCCTGGCGTCGTTCCTGGCGGCGGACCTCGGCCATCTGCTCCACGAGGGCCCGCGGCGCCTCGTCGCGCTCGACCGCGAGGTCCAGCCGGTCGAGGGCCTCGATGAAGTCGGCGGCGGAGGCGTACCGGTCCTCCGGCTCGCGGGCCATCGCCTTGGCCAGGAGCCAGCAGAGGGTCTGCGGCAGGTCGGGGACGACGTCGCGCGGGTCGGGCGGCGAGGCGAGCACGTGCATCCGCATGACGGCCTGGGGCGTGTCGGCGACGAACGGGGGCCGGCCGGCCACCATCTCGTACAGCGTCACGCCGAGGGAGTACAGGTCCGTCCGGTGGTCGGGCGGCGGGTCGCCGGTCACCTGTTCGGGCGAGATGTAGTACGGCGTGCCGAAGGCCTTGCCCTCCACGCCGTCGGACTCGGCCACGTGGCGCGCGAGGCCCATGTCGGCGAGTTTCACCACCCCCTCGCGCGTGAGCATGATGTTCCGCGGGTTCACGTCGCGATGGATCAGGCCGCGGTCGTGGGCGGCCCGCAGCGCCTCGGCCACCTGGCGGACGACGGCCACGGCCTCGGCCGGCTCGAACCGCTTGCGGCGTTTCAGGAGGTCGGCCAGCGTCCCGCCGTCGACGTACTCCATGACGATGGCGACGGTGTTCTTGAGGGGGCGGATCTCGTGGATCGTGACGATGTTGGGGTGGGCAAGGACGGCCGCGGCGCGGGCCTCGCGGAGAAACCGCTCGCGGGCCTCCTCCTCGCCGGCCCGGCGCGGATGCAGAATCTTGACCGCCACGACCCGGTCCATCTCGACCTGCCGGCACCGGTAGACGACCGCCTGGGAGCCGCGGCCGATGCGGCCGAGCACCTCCAGGCCGGAGGAGTCCGGGGCGGCGAGTTCGGCCTCGGTGCCGGCCTCCGCCCGCGCTGCCTCGGCGGAGTCTTCGTCCGCCGCGGACGAGGCCTCTCGCTCCCCGAACGCGGCGGCGTCGGCGTGGGCGTCGGCGTTTTCGACGCCGGCCCGGGCGAGGGCGTCGGCGAGGGGGATCTGGCGGCCGGCCTCCTCGGCCTCGGCGAGCAGACGCCGGACGGCGTCGGCCTCCGCCTCCGAGAGCAGACCGCGGGCGCGGAGGTCGTCGAGAAACCGCTTTCGTGCGTCCGTCGCCATGCGGGTTCCTTCGAGATGCGCCCCCCGCGGCTTCTCCGCACCCACCGCGCCCCATGGCGCGCGCTGCCGCGTGGGTGCAAGCACCCACCCTACAGCTGCCGAGATGCGACGTCACCTCTTCGCCGCGCACCGAGCCGCCACCGTGAGATGGCCGGTACTTCCCGGCGCCGTCGATTCCCGCGCGCGGGGCAGCGCCGGCGTTCGCAGGTACCCGCGAACTCACGTTCGCGGCTCGGTCGGCGCTGGCGGCTCGGGGGCCGTACCGGCCCCCCTTATGTACGGCTGGCGTGGGCGAGTCAATCAGGAAATCACCCGGGTGCGGGACACGCCTGCCGACCTTGTCGCCCCCAGGCGCATATTCTGCGCAACCTTCATAGCGTAAAACATACCAAAACGGCCGTGTATATGGCAAGGGATTTGCTTTTTCCCCGATCCATGCTATACTGCCGTGTTTCGGGCAAGGTGCTCCGCCACCCTCCTGCGCCGCGCGGGCGCCATTCGGCTTGGGGCCGCCGGGGTCCGGTGCCAACCTCGACCGAGACATCCGGGACGGGATGCTCTTGCCACAGAGCCAGAGAAGGGAGGATGCCCATGACACAACCGCCGTAAGGCTCGCCGCGAGCGAGCCACGAGGGGCGCCGAACCTGCGCCCTTCCGGGCCGGCTCATCTGCCGGACGGCCCGGCGGACGGCCTGACGGTCGCACCGCCCACAATCCAACACACTCTAGCGGCAGCAGAGGGAGACCTCCGAAGGGGGGAAGACACATGAGATACCTTACAGCAGTGGCCGCACTCGCCCTGGTACTGGCCGCGGCACAACCCGCCACAGGCACGAGCGGCGACATCACGATCACGATCAAGGATCTTTACGGGAACGACATCGCCCCCGGCGGCTTCGTCAAGGGTGACATGTGGGGCGTTTCACAACCCAAGGGCGGTAGCGGGTACAGTTGGCATCATATCGTCAAGCCCGCGGTTTCAGCCGGCGCCGGGAGTTCGGTCACCTGGACGGCCGCGGATGTGGACGCAGAAGTCGACCTGGCCAACAACAACTTCTGGATCGCGGTCAACGCGTGGGGAGGCAGCCCGTGGGCCAACTCTCAGATCGTGGACTCCAACGAATTGTGGTCCACGTTTTTCCCCTACGATCAGACGTTGGACGCCAAGAATTGGGACATCGGCGTCATTACCGGCGGCGGGTTCCCGGGCACGGCTTCGGCGACCGGCGTGTCCTACAGCCTCGACCTGGGCACCGCAACGATGACGGATTCGTGGGCCAGCGTCAACGTCACGTATGAGGGCTGTCCTCACGAGTGCCAGCCGGTCATCAGCGCGGAGACGAAAGCCTACATGATGGCCGAAGGATACGCCTTCGATGAAACGCTCTTGGTCTCCAACGGTCTGCTGAGAATCACGAATGCCGGAACGGGCTACGACGAAACGTTCAGCGCCCGGTCGAACGGCGCCGGCGGGTACATCCAGGAACTCGAGACCCTTGGCTACGGGACAACCTCTTAC
>JAWODB010000315.1:0-18745 GCA_046483505.1 Phycisphaerae bacterium | reverse complement strand
GGAAGCCCGGCCAGGTCAGGACGTTCTCGGTGTCGTCGAACTTGACCATGACCGAGACGACGCACCCGCCGGCGGGCGGCACCTTGACGTTCTCGAGGACCTCGCCGGCCGCAATCAGCATCTTTGACGGCTTGCCCGGCAGGATGTCGGCGCTCGTGACCCGCCGGCCCACTTCCCACGTCGGCACCGGCACGGCGTCGCGGTTGCCGTGATGGTGCTGAATGTGGTACGGCTCGGGCGGCGCCTCGAAGCCGTTCAACCTCGTGGCGCACGAGCAGTGGGCGCCGATGATGGCATCGCGGGCGGTCTCGGCCACGGGGTCCTGCTGGAACCCCGGCCGGTCGAACAGGTACTGGACGAGCGTGTGGGTGGCGATGGCGCCGGTGTCGGCCTCGCAGGCGGCGGGGATCGCCTCGTCGTTCATCCGCGACCAGGCGATGCACGGCAGGCTGACGTCCGTGCGGCCGAGGGCGCCGAGGCAGTCCATCGAGATGGCGTCGCACTCTTCGCGCTCCAGCAGTCGCCGCGCCACCACGTACGACTTGATGCCGTCCGCGACGTCGTCCGGCGTGGCGGCGAAGATCCGCTCGGCGTGCTTGATGTACTCGTCGGCCATGCCCTTGATCTCGGCGTCGGTCTCCGTCTTGCGGTACTCGTCGAGGAACGTCTTGGCGGGCACGTAGCGGAGGGTCATGCCGAGGTCCGCCAGCGGCACGTCCTTCCGCTCGTTGCCGCGGAGGACGAGGCACCGGGTGGCCCGCATCTTCGCGCGGGCGTGAATCATCTTGATGCCATAAACGAGTTGCGTGGTGTCGTCGGTGGCGTAGATGACGGAGTGGGGCTTCTCGGCCACGCGGATCGTGTTCGTCGTGAACGAGGAACCGACCGGCGAGTAGACGATCGTGGGCAGGCCGGAATCCATCGCCTTGCCGGCCGTCGGCCAAGAATGCCGCTGCCGGTCCAGCAGGACGACGAGCAGCCCGTCGGGCCTGGCCTTCTTCGCCTCGGCCACCCAGGCGTCGGCCTCCTGGTTCGAGTGGATCGGCTCGTCGCGCAGGTCCAGTTCCATGCCCAGCCGCTTGGCGGTGTCGCGGATGATCGTCGTGTACTTCTTGCGGGCGGCCTCGCCGTCGTAGACGGCGCCCGGCCACCACATGCCGTACGGTTCCTTGCGGCGGACAAACGTGGCGCGGAGCGTGGGCTTGACCTTCGACGCCGGGCCGCACTGCTGAATCGGCTTGAGGCCGGGGACGGGCGCACGGTCGGCGGTGTTCGTACACCCGGCCGCGACGGCCGAGCCGAGCATCAGGGCGCTCGTTTCCAGGAACCGGCGCCGCGACACGCCGTGACCGTGACAGTGGGCGGGACAGCGGGACGTATGCATGACGGGTCTCCTTGCCACAGAGGCGGATGGTTCGGTTGAGCCGACCTTCAGCGCGGTGGGGCTCCGCACCCGCCGCGCTGAATGCGGAGGTGCCACGGTTTGCTTGTCAAACCGTGTTCTCCGAACGTCGGGCACGGATTGGCAAGCAATCCGTGGCACCCGGCGTTTCGCATTCTGCGCGGCAAGGCTCCCGGCCCGCTGCGCCCCCCCGACACTCGGCATCAGTGTAGGAACTCGAACTTGCTGTAGTCAAGCCGTCCGCGTTTGCGGCGGGCCTCCAGGAACTGCCGCAGCGCCTCCGGGTCCTCCGGCTGCATGCCGCGGTCGCCGGTGCGCTCGATCCAGTCGAACACCTGCTGCCGCATCGCAGCCAGGCGGTCGGCGTGGGCCTTGTCGCGGGCCAGGTTGTGGACCTCCCACGGGTCGTTCTCCAGGTCGTACAGTTCCTCGACGGGCTTCCGCGGCGCGAACCAGCGGTCCTGCTCCGGCGTCAGTTTCCCGTCATCGTGCAGCCGGTGCATGAGGCCCAGCATCGGGTACGAACTGAGTTTGTAGTAGTTGGGCTGCGTCCACGGCCGTCCGGGCATGAAGTTTCGGATATACTTCCACCGCTTGTCGCGGAGGCACCGGATACGCTCGACCGTCTCGTCGCATCGGTCGCGGGCGGCGAAGATGCATTCGCGCGGCTCGTCGCGGTCCGGACCGAGAAACACACGGCCCTGCATGTGCGCCGGCGGCGCGATGCCGCACAGCCGCAGACACGTGGGACCGAAGTCGATGGCGCTGACCATCTCGTCGACGACCGTCCCCGCCTCCGTCACGCCGGGCGCCCGGACCACGAGCGGCACGTGAATCCCCCCGTCGTACAGCCACTGCTTGCCGCGCACGTGCGCGCGCCCGTGGTCGCCGAAGTAGAAGACGATGGTATTCTCGGCCAGGCCGTCGGCCTCCAAGCGGTCGAGGACCTTGCCGATCTTCTCGTCCAGCACGTTCACCGTCTCCAGGTACATCGCCCAGTCCTTCCGCGCCACGGGATGGTCCGGGTAGTACGGCGGCAGGCTGACCTTCTCCGGGTCCACGGGGTGCGCCTTGCAGTGCTTGAACCCGCGGTGCGTTTCGCTGAATTGATACTGGCAGAAGAACGGCTGGTGCGTCTTCAGACCCTCCCACGTGTTCGAATCGTACGGCTTGACGGTGGTATTGAAGTTCCAGTCCGTCTTGCCCTTGCCGCAAAGGGCCGTGAAGTACCCCGCATCGCGGAAGTACTTCGTGAAGACGTGCACGCCCTCGGGCAGCGGCTCCTTGGCCACGCCGGGCGTCCGATGCTGATGCGCCCCGATGGTCGTCTGGTACATCCCCGTCATGAACGCCGACCGGCTGGGCGAGCAGACCGGGTTCGTCGTGAAGGCGTTGGTGTACCGGGCGCCCTCGCGGGCAAGGCGGTCGACGTTCGGCGTGTGGACCTGCGGATACCCGTAGCAGCCGAACTCCGGGCCGGTGTCCTCGGAGATGATCCAGAGGACGTTCGGGCGCTTGGACTTCTGGGCGGCAAGGGCCCCTGCCCCGGCGCCCATCGCCAACGCCGCGGCACCGGCCGCACCCGTCGAGGCCAGGAACCGCCGGCGCGTCACCCGTTTATGGTCCATTCCGCTGCCTCCTCCTGTGCCTTCCTGGTGATGCACTGCCGGGGGACCGTGACAGTCCACAGCCGCCATCCCCACGAGCAGCATACGACACACAGGGCCTCGCTTCTACCAAAATGCAGGACGTGCCCGTCGTGAGCGGCCGCACGCCCGCGCGACCTCGTCCCGCCGCGACCACAAAACTCCTTGCCCGACCGCCCGTACTCCCCTAGGCTAGGGGGTGACAGGTTTCGACCTGTCGCCCGGCGGATGCGGCCGCTCGACGAACGGAGCCGACGATGAACGGACGCAGCGCGCAACGCGGGCGCTTCACGCGGACGGCAAAACCGTGGCGCGCGGCAGCGCTCGCCCTGACCTGTCTCCTGGCGGCCGGATGCGAGGATTTCGATCCCCTGGGCATCGAGCCGCCCGACCCGGACGACCCGGAACCGTCCGAACCGGTCGGACCGCCGTCCAGGCTGCCCAAGAAACACCCTTCCGCACCGCCGAAGCCGCCCAAGCCGCCGGAGCCCCAGTACCCGATGGGCCTGGACCTGAGGGACCTCGAGACGTGGGTCTTCTCGCCGGACCGCACCGCCATGTTCCCGGAGCGCGAGCGGAACACCGTCATCCGCGACTTCGACGCCGGCAGCGTTCTCCGCCTTACCGCCGAGGGGCAGGCCTGCGCCTGGTCCCCCGACAGCCGGTGGCTCCTCTACTGGAACCGCGGGTGGTGCGTCGTCAGCCGCAGCGGCAAGACCAACCGGCGCGTCACCTCGCAGGAGGGCGCGGGCACCAGCGACCCCCAGTGGGCCGGCAACCTGCCCGTCTGGCACCCGGCCGGCCCGTCGCTCCTCCTCCTGGACGGGCACGGCCGCTTCCGCCTCGTCGCCGTCACCGGCGAGCGCGACCGGCAGGTCGCGACGACCGACCGGATCCCCGTCCGGCACCGGTCGGCGGCGCCGGACTTCTTCGTCGGCCCCGGCGGCGAGTGGCTCTTCTACGTCGACCGCGACCGCGTCGGTTTCCTGAAGTCCGACGGCACGCGCCACAGCGCCGGCCGTCGGGCGATTCGCGACTGCGACCCGCCGCAATGGTCGGCCGACGGCACGGCCGTCCTCGTCATGGCCCAGGCACCCGACAGCAAGGGCCATTACCGGAAACAGGCCTGGCGCATCGGCCTGCCGACCGGCGAGATCCAGCCCGTCTGCCGGGCCGATCCCGTCCTCCGGGACGCCGGCCGGTACGTCCTCGCCTTCGCGCCCGAGGGGTACCGCGCGGCCTACGTGGCCGCCGACCGCGACCAGCCCCGCATCGTCCTCGTCGACGCGCGGAACCATCACCTGACGAAGATCCACAACGAACGCGAGGCCGAGTCGCTCCGCTTCTCGCCGGACGGCAGGGCGCTGGCGTACGTCTCCGACGGAGAGAAGAACCTGGTGATCCTGGACCTCGACGAACCCCGCGGCGTCCGCATCGACTTCGCGCCGCTGTTCGATCGCGGCAACCCGGTCATCGAGGGATGGACCGACGACGGACGGGCCCTGCGCGTCTGGACCGCCGCCAGGACCTTGTGGCACGTGAACGTGGGCGACGGCACGGTGCGCCGGCTCTGGCCGGACACCTGGATGGGCCCCGGCCGGCGGTCCGAGTTCAAGACGGCCCACGTCCCGCTGGAGGAAGAGAACCTCGTCCCGCCGCAGGGACCGTTCGAGGCCGTGCCGGAGGCGACGGCGGACCTGGAGCCGGACCTCCAGAAACTGCCCGTCCAGATGGTGCCGGAGGAACCGTCCGAGCCGTAGGGCGCCGCGGTCCGGCAAGCCGTGAACGCGCTCCTCGCCCCATGCCCCCGGCTGCGCCGGGACGGCATTCCTGAGGTCGCACACTGAGGCCGGTGGCACGGAGGGCGGAAAGCGGTTGATTTCGCCGCGCCGGCGGCTATAATCCCCCGACCTGCGGGCGCCGCCGCCGGCTCGGGTCGGCCTGCCGCAAAGCGGCGGGCGTTGGCTGCAGATTGCCCTGCGCGTGGCGGGGATCGGCCGATCGGCACGCCGGGGAGGTTGTGAAGAAGGCCGTGCCGCGCGGCTCGCGCGGGACGCATACAAGCCGATCAATTCCGATTCGTCGGGGCGTAGCTCAGTTTGGAAGAGCGCTGCGTTCGGGACGCAGAGGTCGCTGGTTCAAATCCAGTCGCCCCGACCAAACTCGACAGGAAGCCCTCCGCCAGAGAGCGGTGGGCTTTCTTCTTTCATGACAAGCACGTACAGTGGCCTGCCCCAAGGGAGCGGTCCGACCGCGCCGGAGGGGGTAACTGGAATGGCAACCCGTTCGCCCGCCGCACATGAGCACGTGGCGGCACTCTCCGCTCTGCAAACCGTCTGAGGTGCCGCCAATCCGGCCCGGGCCGCGAGAACCACCTGGCCCGGCCACGGGTCGGTTTGGCCTGAGAAGCCGCCCGAATCGGTTTGCCAGGGTGGCAAACGTGAGGTAGACTTCAGGCGGTCAGCACGTCAGAAGCCCATCGCCGCCGGCCGGGAGCCCGCGGCGAAAGGCCGCAGTTTGCTCAGTGCGCCCTGCGCGACAAGGCAGACGGCCCTCGACACGTCAGGACGCGGCCGGTTTCGGGAGGAGGCCGAGTTATGCCTTGGCATGCTCACGAGGAAGGTCCGGAGTGGCGGCGGTGCGTCCTGGTCCTCGGGGCGGTCTGCTTCGCCCTGACGGTCTGCCCGACGGTGGGGGCGAGCCCCATCCTGTTCGACACGGATACGGGCCTGGTCACAGGCTCGTTCGGGGTGGGGACGGGCGCCTGGACGGTCTCCATCGATCCGCTGGCGCACCTCTGCCGCTGGACCTTCGACGGCGACTTGACTCTCCGCAATGATACGGCCATCACGGTCACGGGGAGCAACATGGCCTCCCTGCTGGCCACGAACAACATCCTGATCGGGACCAACGTGTCTTTCGACGTCGCGGCCATGCCGGAAGGTCCGGGACCGGGCGGTGGCGCCGGCGGCGCGGGCGGCAGGGGCGGCGTGGGGGGCGCCGGCGGCACGCCGGGGAGCGGTGGATCGGGCGGCTCCGGTGGCGACCCATGGCACGGCGGCAGTTCCGGGCAGGCCGGCGGAGCGGGCCAAGCCGGCGGATACAGCGCAACAGGCAGTGCAGGAGGTGCCGGCACCGCGGGTGCGGGTCAGGGTGGCGGCGGGGGCGCCGGCGGCGGCACGGGGGAATGCGCCCCGGGCGGCACTGCGGGGACGGGCGGCCAGAGCGGATCAGGCGGAGCCTGGTTCTCCGATGGCGGCAACGGGGGCCCCGGCGGTGCAGGGGGCGCCGGTCTCCCCGCGCCGCGGGCCTTCGAGGGGCGCGGCGGGGGTCACCCGGCGTCGGGGTTCGATCTGGCGGGTGGCGGCGGAGGCGGCGGCGGCGCGGGTGGCGCCGGGGGCGGCGGCGGAGGCGGTGGCGGTGGAGGCGGGGGTGGCGGTGGCGAGGGCGGGTGGTTCCTGGGACTATGGGGGGAAAGCGGCGGCAATGGCGACCTGGGCGGCAACGGCGGCGCCGGCGGCGCGGGCGGGGCCGGCGGCAGCGGCGGTACGGGCGGTGGCGGCGGCGGCGCCATCGAGATTGTCGCCCTTGGCCGCACGGATGTGTCCGCGGCGGTCTGGGATGCCCGAGGAGCCGCCGGCCTTGTGGGGGGCCCAGGGCTTACCGGAAGCGCGGGAGCCGCCGGCCAGCAGGGGCAGAACCAGGGCGGCGGAGGAGGGAATGGCGGCAACGGCGGCGCGGGGGGCGCGGGGGGACTCGGCGGGACCGGCGGAAGCGGCGGCGGCGGTGCCGGCGGGACGGTCCGACTGGCGGCCTCCGTTCTTGAAGGAGACGTGACCGCTCTTGTGACCGGCGGGGACAGCCCGGGCGACCATTACTACGAGCCCGTCATGGCCCAAGGCCAGAGCGGGCGATTCGTCCTCTGCAGCGATGTCGGGAGTGTGACCGCCAGCGTCGAGGGACGGCAGGTCACGGGCACGGGAGCCGACGCCGGCCTGTGGGCGGCCAACGCGTACACCGGCGGAACCCTGACGCCGCGGATGCCGGACCTCGTCGGCGGGCCCCATGCCTCGGGCCTGACGGCCTTCAACGCGGCGGACCTGTACATGGACCCGCGGGGCGAGTGCCCCGTCGTCAGCCTGCGCACCTGGACGCCGGACGGATACGCCTATCCGGACTTCGACGTGCTGCTCGTAAGCGGCGCCCGCACCGCCGACCTGGAGGACGTGCGTTTGTCCTATGGGCCCCTTGAGGGGCCCCAGCCGCCGCTCGTCAGCGTCGCCACGGGGTTAGACAGGCAGCCCGTGACCGAACTCGGGCCGGGGCAGGTCTACGCCGTGCTGGTTCCCAGCGCCTGGGATGGACGTCTGGACATCCAATACACGATCGGCGCGACCCTCTTCAGGCTGGACCACTACCGCCCGCCCCTGAACGGCGACCTGGCCCTGCAATACTGGGACATCGACGTAGGCGGCTACTATGAGCCGTACGTACACAGCCAGGGCGACCTCAAGGCGCGTACGCTGGTTGTGCGGCGCAGTGGCCAGTTCCAGGTCACCAATGGGGCTTACGTCTACGCATGGGATACCGGCTTCCTGGACGGCTCCATGATCGAGGTGACCGGATCCGGGTCCAGGCTGGACTGCTACGACTCGACGTACCTGGGCGGCGCCCTCACGGTGGCCGACGGCGGGCAGGTGTCCGTGGGCCTCGGGCGACAACTGGTCATCGGCGCCGACGGCGGGGGGTTGAGTGGCGGAGGGGGAACGGTCCAGGGCGACGTGTTCAACCACGGACTCGTGCGCTATTCGCTGCACGTGGAGGGGAACTACGAGCAGGCCGACAGCGGCAACCTGGTCATCTTCGTTCGAGACGCGCCGTCGGAAGCCGGCGCGTGCGACCTCCTGGAGGTCAGGGGCGATGCGGTCCTTGGCGGAACGTTGACGCTGAACTTCCTGAGTTTTCAAGACCCGCACCCGGGCGACGTATACACGTTCCTCACGGCCGGCGGCTTCCGCGGCGGCTTCGACGCGCTGGAGGTCCTCTACCTGGACCCCGGCCTGGCCGTTGCCTACGACATGCACGGCGGCCAGTTCAGCATCGTCCCCGAGCCGACGACGCTCGGGCTGCTGGTCCTGGGCGGACTGGGCCTGCTGGCCCGGCGGCGGCGCACGTAGCCTTGGCCGGTTCTTGAACCGAGGTAACCAAGGGGTCCTGGCAGCCGACCGCTATCTGCCGAAGTGCAGCCCATGCAAATCCAGTCAGGTCCTCCAAGGACACTCCGGCCAGGGACCTGCTGCGTAAACCACGCCTGCGCAAGCGCCTACGAAAGCCTCGGCCCAAGACCGAAGCCCGTGCGGTTTGAACGAGTGCCAGTTACCCCGATTCTGGTGTGTACTATGGCGACTGTTTGCCGTAGGGATCGCCCGGTCCGGGGACAGGGCTACCGGGGGCACGGAACAAGGCCCGAAAACCGGAACACCCAGTAACAAGTGGAGGTGCGATTATGTACCGGACAGGACTGGTTTCCCTCGCCGTCTGTCTCCTGGCATCCACCGCCATGGGGGACATTATCGCAATCGACTCCGTTGTCGCGGGCACGAACGGATCGCCACCGTACGACCTCCAGAGCATCACCGTCGGCACCTACACCGTATCGGTCGACGATCTCCGCGTCGGCGACACCGACGCCACACCCCTCCAGTCTGGCAATTGTGCACCTTTCTGCGGTGGCACGTGGCCGGATTATCCTGACGATCCGGCTCCGTGTTCGAACTTCGACATCAACGACATCCTGGCCCGCAATCAGAACTCCAATCCCATCACGGTGACCAATTTCGGCGGGGGCCTGTGGTCCGACGTCAACGGCGATAACCCGGATTTCTTCATCTTCGAGTCCGCTTCCGGCACGTTCGGTGACGACGACATCACCATCCAGGCCATTCTGCCGGGTCCCGTGCTGGGCAACGCGGTGAGCCTTCCCGGCAGCCAAACCTGGGGCGATACGGGATTGACCCGCACGGTAAACCCCAACAACGGTCAGGCCATCAAGGGCACCTCCTTTGCCGTCACAGATTTGCTGGACGATTCCGGCGCTCCCCTACTGGCAGACCAACAACTGAAGGGGCTGGCGGTGTACAGCAGCGGCATCGATATGAGTCTGGTCGGCGCCGTGGTTCCCGAGCCGGCGACCGTCGCGCTGCTGGCCGTGGGCGGCCTGGGCCTCCTGGCCCGCCGCAAACGCTAGGCTCCGGCGGCACCAACCTGACATGCACCGACACGGGCGGCCCTCGCGGCCGCCCGTTCTCTTTGCGCCGGGCGGCCTCGCCGGCCCGTCGAATCAGGGAAAACGCTCCGGCCGGCACCCGGCAGCGGGGGGCGTTCCTCACTCTTCCAGCGGCCCGATGTACCCGGTCGAGAGGGCCACGTCATCGTACCAGACGGTGTTGTCCTTGCGGGCCTGGTGCACGTACACGCCGACGCCGAACCGCTTCAGCCGCACCTCCGCGCTCGTGCGCCAGCGCAGCCCCTCATAGTGGATGTACAACGTGCCGTCGATCCAGGCGGCCAGTTCGCCGTTCGGTTTGCCCACCTCGTTGACCCGGATCATGTGCTCCAGGCAGTACCAGCGGTCGCGCTGGAGCGCGATGCGCTCATCCTTCTTCGGGCCGAGCATGTTCCCCCAGTAATGCCCGTCGGGGTCGCGGGTCATGTCCATCCAGTAGGTGTAGAGGAACATGTAGCCCGGTGGAGGATAGCGTCCCCAGTCGCGCCAGGGCTCGAAGGCACTCTTGAAGTGGTCGTCGCCCTTGGGGCGGATACCGGCCGAGCCCATCGCCCGCCAGCGGTTGGTTCCGGCCACGGCCGTCAGGCCGCCGCCCACGTGATTCAGGTTCCCCTGGTCGTAGTCGGCCGCGAACCGGACGTACCGGCGGAAGTAAACGCGGTCGTAACCCTTGGGACCGAACCAGGCAACGGCCCCGGCCCCGCTCGACCGGCCGTCATTGGTCGGGGCCGTGAACTGGATCGCGCCCTCGCCGGAGTGGGCGAGTGTCGCATCGCGGACCAGTTTGGCCCGGCCGTCCTTCAGGCCGCGAATCTCGAAGTACTTCTTGAGCGAGTCGGCCGACTCGAACGCGTCCCGGAAGAAGACCTTGCCGGGCTTCTGGAGCCATGCCAGCGCCTCGCCGTCGGCCCGGCTTTCTGCCGTGATGAGTTGCGGCCGGAACGACTCCTCCCCGGATGGGCCCGCGTCGCAGAGTGTCGCCATGGCTGCGGCAAGGCAACCTGCCGTGACCACCGCCCGCTTACTCCAAAGGGCGCCGACGCGCCGTACCAACTTGCATCGGTTCTTCATGGCCGTTCCTCCGGGACCCGCACCCGCATTGTATCGCGCACCGACTCGATTGAAAGCGGGCGCGCCCTGACACCTCACCGGCGCCTCCGACCCGTCGGCGAGGGGCACCCCTTCACTACCCCCTTGCCCCGCGCCGACGGCTCCATCCATAATGGATGCGACGAAGCCGGAGGCGCTTCGCGTCCCGCCGGCCACGCCGCGCCGCATCGGCAACCGAGAAGCGAACCAGGGAACCGCACCATGGCCAACGAGCCGGACACCCCGTCCGCCGAAGCCGCCCCGGCCGCCGCGCCCCCGCCGCCCGACCCGTTCACGCTGGTCATCTTCGGGGCCTCCGGCGACCTGACGTGGCGGAAGGTCATCCCCTCCATCTACGACCTGTGGCGCGACGGCCATCTGCCGCGAGACTTCGCCGTCGTCGGCTACGCCCGCACGCAGATGACCGACGAGGCGTGGCGCCAGCGCCTGCGAGACGGCGTCTCGACGTTCTCACGGGCCGCGGCCGACGACGACGCCGGCTGGGCCGGCTTCACCGCACGCCTCACGTACGTCTCCGGCCAGTACGACGACGCGGACGACTTCCGCGCCCTGGCCGACCGGCTCGACCGCGGCGCGGCCGAGGGCGCCCTGCCCCCGAACCGCCTCTTCTACCTGGCCACCCCGCCGGGCGCGTTCGCCGACGTCGTCCGGAGCCTCGACGCCTCCGGCCTCGGCCGGGCCGGCGACGGCGAACACCCGTGGGCCCGCGTCATTATCGAGAAACCGTTCGGCCACAGCCTCGACGACGCCCGGGCCCTGACGGACCTCGTCCGCCGCACCTTCGCCGAGAGGCAGATCTTCCGCATCGACCATTACCTCGGCAAGGAAACGGTCCAGAACCTGCTCGTCCTGCGGTTCGCCAACAGCATCTTCGACCCGCTCTGGAACCAGAAGTATATCGATCACGTGCAGGTGACCGTGGCGGAGAAGGAGGGCGTGGGCACCCGCGGCGCCTACTACGACGCCTCCGGCGCCCTGCGCGACATGGTCCAGAACCACCTGATGCACCTGGTGAGCCTGGTGGCCATGGAGCCGCCCGTCTCGCTCGACCCGGACGCCATCCGCGACGAGAAGGTCAAGGTGCTCCAGGCGCTTCGGCGCATCCCGGCCGACTGCGCCCCCGGCCAGGTGGTCCGCGCCCAGTACGCGGCCGGCACCGTCGACGCCGAACCCGTGCCCGGCTACCGCGACGAGGACGGCGTGCCGGAGGACTCGCGCACCGAAACGTTCGTCGCCCTGAAACTGCTCATCGACAACTGGCGATGGGCGGGCGTCCCGTTCTACCTGCGGACCGGCAAGCGGATGCCCGTGCGCATCACGGAAATCGGCATCCACTTCAAGTCGGTTCCGCAGGTCCTGTTCGGCGCCCCGCCGCACGGCCCGCTTCAGCCGAACGTCCTGGCCATTCGCATCCAGCCCAACGACGGCATTACGATGCGGTTCCAGGTCAAGGTGCCGGGCCCGGCGATGCGGCTGGAGCCGTACCGGATGGACTTCGGTTACGCCGAGGCGTTCCGCGAGGGCTCGCCGGACGCGTACGAGCGCCTCATCCTGGACGCCGCCCTCGGCGACACCACCCGCTTCACCCGCAGCGACGAGGTCGAGGCCGCCTGGGCGTACGTCCAGCCGATCCTCGACGGCTGCCGCCAGTGCGACGCCGACTCCCTCCCGACCTACGAGGCCGGGTCGTGGGGACCGGAGGCCGGCGACCGCCTCATCCGGGACGACGGCCGAGACTGGATGCTCGTCCGGCGGCGGCATGCATGATGCGGGACACGAAGTGTTAGGCGGCGGGTCTCCGTAGATGGCGCGGCGGGTCTCCGTACCCGCCGCGCCCAGAAAACCCTTGTCATGCGCGGTGGGTGCGGAGACCCACCGCGCTTGAAAGCGGGTGACATGGCCACTCGCCGCGCGGGAAATCGCGAGGAGACCCCATGCAACTCGAAACCCTTTCCCCCGCCGAAACGGTCCTGTACGGCCTGGCGGCGAGCACCGCCGCGGGCCTGGCCACCGGCGTCGGGGCCCTGCCCGGCCTCGTCATGAAGGACCTCTCGCAGAAGGCGCTCAACACGCTGCTGGGATTTGCCGCGGGCGTGATGCTGGCGGCCACGGCGTTCAGCCTCATCGTCCCGGGCATCGAGTACGGCGAGACGATCTACGGCGCCTCGTACCTGGCCGTCATCGTCATGGTGGGCGGCATCCTGTTCGGGGCGATCTTCCTGGACCGGCTGGACAAATGGATCCCGCACGACCATTTCGTGAAGGGCCACGAGGGCCCCTCCTCCAGCCTGCGGAAGACGTGGCTCTTCGTCCTGGCCATCACGCTCCACAACTTCCCGGAGGGCCTGGCGGTGGGCGTCGGCTTCGGCGGCGGGACGGAAGAGGCGGTGGCCCAAGGCACGACGCTGGCCCTCGGCATCGGCCTCCAGAACATGCCGGAGGGGCTGGCCGTCTTCCTGCCGCTCGTGCGGGAGGGCTACGGCCGGGGCCGGGCCCTCTGGATCGCCGCCGCCACCGGCCTCGTGGAACCGATCGCCGGCGTCCTCGGGGCGGGCCTGGTGGGCCTCTTCGCTCCCGTCCTGCCCTTCGGTATGGCCTTCGCCGCCGGCGCCATGCTTTTCGTCATCAGCGACGAGATCATCCCCGAGACGCATCGCAGCGGCTCAGAGCGCCTCGCCACCTTCGGCGTCATGGTCGGCTTCGTCGTCATGATGTCCATGGACGTTCTCTTGGGATAACGATTCTGTTAGGACAACACATATGCTCATCGCCACGCACGACGCGGTCTACGCGACGAAGGGACCGGACACGGCGCCCGTCCGGCGGCTGGAAGTCGACGGCATCCTCCACGTGGCCGAAGGACGGCTCCTCGACGCCGTCGCCACCGACGACGGCGGCCTGCTCATTGCCCGCAAGCACAAGACCCGCACGCTGGAGCCGGACCTGGACAAGGTCGCGGTCACGAGCCTGCTCCTCGTGAAAGAAGACCCGCTCGAGATCCTCCTCGGCACCGAACCCGCCCACGTCTTCCGCCAGGGGGCCGACGGCGACGCCGAACGCTGCGCCGCCTTCGATGCCCTGTCCGTCCGCGACGGCTGGCACACGCCGTGGGGCGGACCGCCCGCCGTCCGCAGCCTCGCCGGCACGCCCGACGGCTGGGTCTACGCCGACATCCACGTGGGCAGCATCATGGCCTCGCCCGACCGCGGCCGGACGTGGCACCCCGTCAAACCCGACCTGAACGAGGACGTGCACCAGGTGGCCACCTGCCCCGCCGCCCCCGACCGCGTGTACGCGAACACGGCCCGCGCGGTCTGGATCAGCGAGGACCGCGGACGGTCGTGGTCGAGCCGCGGCAAACCGCTCGGCCATCGGTACGGGCGCGCCATCGCCGTCCATCCCGACAAGCCGGACCACTGCCTGGCCAGCGTCAGCGACGGGCCGCACGGCAAGAACGTGCACGGCCAACTGTACCGGACCACGAACGCCGGCCGCGACTGGGACCACGTGGCCGACGGCTTCCCCGACTCGACGCCCCATAACATCGACACGTTTCACGTGGCCGTGACGCCCGACGGCACGGGGTGGGCCTGCGAGGGCCGGTACCTGTACGCCGGTCCGCTGACGGGCGGGGCGTGGCGACAGGTCTGGGAAGCGCCGGATCCGATCGCCATGCTCGCCGTCGCCGTTTGAAGCCGCGTGGTCAACGCGGTTTCCATACAACAAAACAAGATCACGGCGCGGTACCCAGTCGTGGGCACCGCGCGGTGGGCAAGACTGCCCACCGCGCGTCGGTGGCTGGCACCCGCCCAGACGAACGAGAGGTTGCCATGAAAGCCGTCACGATTCGCGGGCACGGCGGGCCCGAGGTCGTCCGCGTGGAAGAGGTCGACGACCCGTCGCCCGCCGTCGGCGAGGTCGTCCTCCGCGTCCAGGCCGCCGCCCTCAACCACCTGGACCTTTGGGTCCGCATCGGCCCGCCGGGGATGGACCTCGAGTTCCCCCACGTCCTGGGGTCCGATGCAGCGGGCGTCGTGGCCGAGGTCGGCGAGGGCGTCCACGGCGTCTCCGTCGGCGACGAGGTCGTCCTGAACCCCGGGCTCTCGTGCGGCTGCTGCGAGGCCTGCCGCCGCGGCGAGCAGAGCGCATGCCGCGCCTACACCATCGTCGGCCTGGGCCGATGGGGCACGTTCGCCGAGCGTGTGTCCGTGCCCGCCCGGTGCGTCAGCCCGAAGCCGGACCACCTCGACTGGCCGGACGCCGCCGCCCTGCCCCTGGCGTACCTGACGGCGTGGCGGATGGTGATGACGCGGTCACGAGTCGCCGCCGGTGAAACGGTGCTCATCCACGGCATCGGCGGGGGCGTGGCCCTGGCGTCGCTCCAGATTGCCAAACTCGCCGGCGCGTGGGTCATTGTCACCTCCTCGTCCGACGAGAAACTCGCCCGGGCCGAGGACCTCGGCGCCGACGCCACCGTCAACTACCGCGCCGAGCCGGACGTGGCCAAGGCCGTCATCGGCGCCACCGGCGGACGGGGCGTGGACGTGGTCGTCGACACGGTCGGCGCCGCCACGTGGCCCGTCGACTTCGAGGCCGTCCGCCGCGGCGGCCGCATCGTCAACTGCGGCGTCACGACCGGGGCCGAGGCCACCACACCCCTGCACGCCCTGTACTGGAAACAGGTGACCGTACTCGGCTCGACGATGGGCTCGGACGAGGATTTCCGGCGGCTGCTGCTGGCGGTTAGAGCCAACGAACTGGCGCCCGTCGTGCACGGGGCGTACCCCCTCGCCGACGCCGCCGACGCCCTCGCCTGCATGGAGGCGGGCGAGCAGTTCGGCAAGATCGTCCTGGAGGTCTAGCCCCGAGCCGCGAGCCACGAGCCGCGAGCCTCAACACGCGTGGCCCGGCCGGCTTGCCCGCCCGTTCCAACGCCGTTGACCTTGCCGGAGCGAGCCTCGAACAATGCCTGAAAGGGCAAGAGGGGCGCGAACCATGCGGCAGCGGGGTCACGTTCAACGAATCGCGGTAACCGCGGTCACGCTCGCCGCGGCCGCCGGCGCCTTCCTTCTCATGCAGGGAGATCACACCATGACCGCAGTCGCCGACCAACCCACGAACCGCCTCGCCGGTTCGACGAGCCCGTACCTCCTCCTGCACGCGGACAACCCCGTGGCGTGGCACCCGTGGGACGAGGAGGCGCTCGAGCGCGCCCGCCGCGAGGACAAGCCCATCTTCCTCTCCATCGGGTACTCGGCGTGCCACTGGTGCCACGTCATGGCCCGCGAATCCTTCGAGGACGCCGAGACGGCCAAGGTCCTGAACGCCCGCTTCGTCTCCGTCAAGGTCGACCGCGAGGAACGGCCGGACCTCGACGCCCTCTACATGACTGCCGTCCAGGCGATGACGGGCCGGGGCGGGTGGCCGATGAGCGTCTTCCTGACGCCCGATCTGGAGCCGTTCTACGGCGGCACGTACTGGCCCGACCGGCCGAAGCACGGCATGTCGTCCTTCCGCCAGGTGCTGGCATCCGTCGCCGACGCGTGGGAGAACCGCCGCGACGAGGTCGAAAAGAGCGCGGGCCGTGTGACCCAGGCCATCCGGCGGTCGGCCGACCGGACGGGCACAGGCGAGGTGACGCTCGACGACGGCCCGCTGGCGGCCGCCGCCCGGCACCTCCAGCGCCGCTTCGACGCCGAGCGCGGCGGGTTCGGCGGGGCGCCGAAGTTCCCGCCCGCCACGACCCTCCGGCTCCTGCTCGCACAACACGAACGCAGCGGCGATGAGCAGGCGCTCGATATGGCCCGCCGCACCCTGGATGCCATGGCCCGCGGCGGCATCCGCGACCACCTCGGCGGCGGGTTCCACCGCTACGCCGTCGACGCCGAGTGGCTCGTCCCGCACTTCGAGAAGATGCTGTACGACAACGCGCTGCTCGCCGTCGCGTACATCGAGGCCTACCAGGCCACGGGCGATGAGCGATACGCCCGGGTGGCCCGCGAGACGCTCGACTGGATGCGCCGCGAGATGGCCGACGCCGGCGGCGGATTCCACTCCGCCCTCTCCGCCGAGACCGAGGGCGAGGAGGGCGCGTTCTACGTCTGGACGCCCGGCCAGGTCCGCGAGGCGGTCGGCGACCCGGACGAGGCCGGCCTCGTCGGCCGGTACTTCGGCGTCACGGAGGACGGCAACTTCGAGGGTGGCCGGAGCGTCCTGCACGTGCCGGTCCCGCACGATGCGTTCGCCGAGCGCGAGGGCATCGCGCCCGAGGCCCTGCGCGAACGGATCGACGCGGCGCGCGAGCGACTGCTCCAGGTGCGCGGCGAGCGCGAGCCGCCCCACAAGGACGACAAGGTCCTGGCGGACTGGAACGCCCTGGCGGTGGCGGCCTTCGCCAGGGCCGCCCGCCTCCTGGACGAACCGGAGTATCGCCAGGCGGCCGAAGGGGCGGCGGACTTCCTCCTCGGCCGGATGTGGGACGAGACCGACGGCCTCCTCCACGCCCACCGGGCGGGCACCAGCCACACCCCCGCGTTCCTCGACGATTACGCGTACCTGGCGTCCGCCCTCCTCAACCTGTACGAGGTGACGTCCGAGGCGGAGCGGCTCCAGCAAGCCCGGGGCGTGGCCGATGCGTTGCTCGAGCGCTTCGCCGACCCGGACGGCGGCGGCTTCTACGAGGCGCCCGCGGGACGGGAGGACCTCATCGCGCGGCTGAAGCGCGGCTACGACCAGGCGCGGCCGAACGGCAACGCCGTCGCCGCCCGGGCCCTGCTGCGGCTGGCGCAGCACACGGACGAGGCGGCGTATCGCGATGCGGCCGTCGGCACCCTGAAGGCGTTCCATCCGACGATGACCGAGACGCCGGAAGCGGCCGCCGCGATGCTTCTGGCGCTGGAGTCGTACCTGGCGAAATAAACCGGCCGCTGCGCCGGGTGCCACGGTTTGCTCGCCAAACCGTGCTCTGCGATCGCAAGGCACCGATTGACAAGCAATCGGTGGCACACGCCGGTCACACGCTTCGTGCGGCCGCCTTTTTCCCGGCAGCGTTGAAAACCGCCTCGCCGGCGGTCTATGATAAGCGTTCGGGCGCGGCATGCGGCACGGTCCCGCCTGCGGCGCGAAACGGTCGACCCCTTTTGGCAGAAAGGAATGCCTCCATGCAGAAGTACGAGTGTCTCGTCTGCGGCTACATCTACGACCCCGAGAAGGGCGACCCCACACAGAACATCGAGCCCGGCACCGCCTTCGACGACCTGCCGGACGACTGGACCTGCCCGGACTGCGGCGTGGGGAAGGACCAGTTCGAGCCGGCCGGTTAGGCCGGCGCGCCAGGCACCGAGCCCCGACCGTAAGGTCGGGGGTATGCCCGAAGGGCGGCGCGCTCTGCGGCACGCGCACGTAGTTCGCACCGTAGAGTACCAGCGACCTCACGGTCGCGGCTCGAAGCGTACATGCGACAGTCGGAGAACCCCATGGACCTGCTCATCCGCATCGCCGGCGAGGCCGGCCAGGGCGTCCAGACGACCGGCAACCTGCTCGTCTCGGCCTTCGCCGAGATGGGCCTCCACGTCTTCGCCATCAAGAGTTACATGTCGCGGATTCGCGGCGGGCTGAACTGGTTCGACGTCCGCATCGGCGACGCCCCCCTCTACGCCGGGCGCGAGGAGGCCGACGTCCTCGTCGCCCTCACCGACGAGGCCCTCGACACCCTCCAGCCTCACGTGACCGACGGCGGCGCGGTCCTCTTCGACGCCGACCCGGACGACGAGGAGACCGAGGCCCCCGAGGGGTGCCTGTGCATCCCCCTGACGGCCATTGCGAAGGAGACGGGTGGCTCGGCCGTCATGGCCAACGCCGTGGCCGCGGGGGCGGTCTTCGCCCTCCTCGGGTACGACCTCTCGGCCCTGACGGACTATTTCGCCACGGCCTTCAAGAAGAAGGGCGAGGAGACGATCGAGGCGAACACGAAGTGCGCCAAGGCCGGGGCCGACCGCCTCGGCGACGACGGGGCCGGATCGCTCGACGCCCCCCAGCCGGAGGACGAGGCCGTCTCCATCGCGGGCGGGACGGACGCGGTCGGCCTGGCGGCCGCAACGGCCGGCATCAAGTTCGCCACGGCCTACCCGATGACGCCGGCCACCGGGATCCTCACGTACCTGGCGGGCGTCGACGAGCAGTACGGCATCGTGGTCGAGCAGGCCGAGGACGAGATCGCCGCCGTCAACATGGTCTGCGGGGCCACGTACGCGGGCGTGCCGGCGCTGACGATGACCTCGGGCGGCGGGTTCGCCCTGATGG
>JAWODB010000309.1:0-63645 GCA_046483505.1 Phycisphaerae bacterium | reverse complement strand
GGAAGCCCGGCGGCTGAATGTGCCCGGTCATACGTCGTGGCCGTTGCTGTTCGCCGTTGTCGCTCGCCTGTTGGCTGTCGCCGATTGCCTGCCTTGGCCGTCTTTGCGCCTTGGCGCCCCACCTCCGGCGGGTAAACTTTGCGTGAGGCCGCCGTTGCCGTGGCTGTTGCCGTTCGAGGTGGGAGAAACGCCGTTAAAGGTACCGGTCGATGTCCAGCGCGCCGTGAAAGACGCCGAGAACCTCAAGCGTATCCGTCTCGCGGACCAGGTAGGCAATACGGTAATGCCCGTGCACCAGCACGCGCACGTCGCCCTCCGGTTCGGTCCGATAGACGTAGCCCATTCGGGAAACTCGGCGAGGGACTGAACGCGGTCGAACAGGTCGTGGACGACCCGTGCAGCCGCCTCCGGGTTGTCCGCGGCGATGTAAGCGTGAACGTCTTCGAGCCAGGCAGCGGCTTCGTGGGTCCACCTTATCTCTGCCATCGGCGAATCCGCTCGCCCATCTCGTCGTTCGAGACGACACGCCCTTCCCGGGCATCGGCCAGGCCGCGCTCCACCATCCCGGCAAACGCCAGTTCGCGCAGAATCTCCTCGTAGGTGGCGTCGTCGGGCTGATGCTCGATGACTTCTTTCATCTGCTCTTTGACCGTCATACGTATGCGCTCCTTCCCGGCCCGCTTGCGGGCCGCGAGAGGTGCGGCCCGATCATCGTGCCGCCCGAAGTATGTCACACGGCAGGTGCGGCGTCAAGTGGCGTGCGCGGCGCCAACGACAAACGGCGAACGACATGCCTCACGCAAAGTTCACCCGCCGGAGGCGGGCCGCAAAGACGGCAACGGCGGACAAATGACAAATGACAAAGGACCACCGACATGTGTCAAAACCGGTCGCGGATGAAGATCTCGCGGATCTCGCCCAGCGTATATCGTTTCTTCAATTCTTGGATCAGCCGGATGCGGCGGGCGGTGGATTCGTCGAACAGCCGATGCCCGCCCGGCGTCCGGGCCGTCTCCTGAATCAGGCCGTACATGCAGTACGTGCTGACGACCTGGCGGGAGACGCCGGCCATCTCGGCCACCTCGCCGATGCGGTACAGCGGACGCCCGTCTTGACGTGTGTCCTGCGGCACGGTAGGGTAGTCCTCGCTCACCGACGGTATCGGTGCCGCCGGACGGGCAACTTAAGGCAATCCGGAACCGCACGCCCCGGGAGGACGAACCATGGCCAAGCACCTCGTCGGAGCCGCACTCTGGTCGCTCGCGATGGACGACACGGTCGCCTCGCTCGACAAGGTGAAGGAGATCGGCTACGAAGCCGTCCAGTTGACGTTTCGCCAGCCGTCCGACACCACGCCGGAGGGCGTGGCGCGCATCCGGGAGGCCATCGAGCGGACGGGCCTGGCGGTGCCCGCGGCGTGCATCATCTTTCCCGGCGAGGACTACTCGTCCATCGAATCCATCCGGGCCACGGGCGGGTTCATCGACCCGGCCGATTTCCCCGACCGGCTCGAGCAGTGCAAGGTGTGGTCGCGGGCGTTCGCGGACCTCGGCATCGGCAACGTGACGATCCACGCCGGGTTCATCCCGCCGGCCGGCGACGAGGGCCACGACGCGTTCATGGAGCGCCTCGCCACGGCCGTCGACGCCATCCACGAGTCGGGCCTGACGATCGGCCTGGAGACGGGCCAGGAGTCGGCCGAACATCTCCTGGCCGCCATGGACGAACTGGGGCGCGACGACCTGACCGTCAACTTCGACCCGGCGAACTTCATCCTGTACGGGTCGGACGACCCGCTGGAGGCGGCCCGCCTCCTGGGTCCGCGCACCTCCATGGCCCACATGAAGGACGGGACGGCCTCCGACCGGCCCGGCGAGGTCTGGGGCGAGGATGTGCCGCTCGGCACCGGCGAGGTGCCCCTGCAGGATGTCATCCGCACGCTCCAGGAGGGCGGGTTCACGGGCGGCCTCATCGTCGAGCGTGAGGCCGGCCAGGACCGCGTCGGCGACCTCACGCGGGCCCGAGAGACGCTCGAGGCCCTCCTCGCGAGAATGGAGAGTGAATAGCCGACGCCTCGGCAACGTCCGTGGCAAGGGCGGAGGACTCCGGTCCTCCGTTATTAACGCAGAGATCGCAGAGAACGCAGAGGAAAGCATAGACAGGGCAACAGCAAAAGCGGAGGCTGAGTAAAGGCAAGCATAACAACGGCGGATGGCATGTTGACGCAGCGCCTCCGGCGTGCTCAGTCTGTCGTCGTTCTCCGCCGTACTCTGCGTTCTCCGCGCTCTCTGCGTTAAAACCGAACAGCGGACAAGCCGCACACGCGGGCGATTTTTTGCTGGACATCCGCCCGCCAAATCGTATCAAAGAGTAAGACGCGAGCGAAGGGGCGCCCGCCTGCGCCAGGGCTGAAGTCCACACGCATACGGTCGGTGTCCCTCCTGAGCGATCGGAGCCGATATGGCCAAGGCCATCGCCGCTGTCGGCCGTTCGTACGAACAGGCAGGCCGACGGGGGGCCGCCGCCGACTACGACGTGGGCCTGATGCTCCGGTTCCAGAAGGGCGACGAACTGGCCTTTCAGGAACTGGTCGAGCGGAACCACAACCGCGTCGTCGGCCTCATCTACCGCTTCATCAGCGACGCCTCCGACGCCGAGGACCTGGCCCAGGAGGTGTTCCTCCGCATCTACCGGGCCCGCAAGACGTACAAGCCCACCGCGAAGTTCTCGACGTGGATGTTCCGCATTACGGCCAACGTCAGCCTGAACGCCCTCCGAAGCCGCGCCCACCGCAAGGACGACGTCTCGATCGACCAGGTGACGGACTTCGGCGACGGCCCGCGGGCCATGCCCGACCCGGACAGCAAGATGCCGGACCACGACCTGCACCAGGAGGAACTGCAGGAGAAGGTCCGCGAGGCGATCGGCGAACTCCCCGAAAAACAACAGGTCGCCGTCGTCCTCAACAAGTACGAGGGCATGAGTTACGCCGAGATCGCCCACACCATCGGGTGCAGCACCATGGCCGTCAAGAGCCTCCTGGCCCGCGCCCGCGACAACCTCAAGGACCACCTCCTGCTCTACATCCGCACGGGCCGGGGCCGGCAGCGCGTCGGATAGGCCCGAGGCTTCCCCGCCTTTTTGCAGTACCTGCCCGACACCCGGGGGTTTAACACTACAACGCTAACTCGTGCGCGGCGGGTCTCCGTACCCGCCGCCCAGCCCTGGAAAGGCCGTTTCGAGCGCGGTGGGTATGGCCGACTTAGCGTTGTAGTGTTAACCGGGTGAACCAACGTCCAGGCAAGGCGGACGGAATGTCTCCTCCATGTCAATGGGTGCGTAGCGTGCTGGTCGCGTACCTCGACGGCGAGTTGCGGCCGTCGACGGCGGAGGCCGTGCGCCGGCACCTGGCGCGGTGCGAATCGTGCCGCGCCCAGTTGCGCCTGCTCCAGGAAAGTTGGCGCCTCCTGGACGAGATGCCGCCCGCGCCCGTCCGGTCGGGGTTCACGGAGCGGATGATGGCCCGCGTGGTGGAGGAGAAGGACCTGAGCCGCTTCGCGGCGCGCCTGGCGCCGCACGAGCGCCGGCGCAACGCGATCGCCTCCGTCCTCGGCGTGGCCGCCGGACTCGTCTTCGGCTTCGCCGTCTACGCCTGGACGGGCAGCGCCGAGACGCCGGCCAGCCCGGTGGAGTGCGAGGTCAGCCGGCACGTGTCGTTCCTGGAGGACGTGGACCTGCTCGACGAGGTGGCGGTCATCCAGGCGATGGACCACCTCGACCGCGACCCCGACGACGCCCCCGACGCCGACGAGCCGGACGGAGCCTGACATGGATCCCCGCCGCGCCCAACTCGCCCGCCTGCTCCGGCGCCGCCGGCGCCGCGTCCGGCTGCTGCTGGTGTGCGTGGTGACCGCCGTGGCGTGCGGGACGGTGGCCGGCCTCGTCGGCCCCCGGATTCTGATCGGCGGCACCGGTGTCGGCGTCGCGGCGGTCCCATCGGCGGACGCCCCGGTTGCGGCCGATGCCGCCGCCACGCCCCTCGACCTGCCGGCCCGCCTGGCCCTCGACCCGCGCGAGACGCAGGCCAACGCCATCCGCTGGCAGAAGATGTCCGGCCCCCGGCGCCGCCGCCTGCTCGACCGGTACTGGGACCTGGCGGGCCTCGACGCCGGCGAGCGCGAGGCGCTCATCGATCGCTACGCGGCGTTCCGCAATCTGCCGGAGGCGCGCCGGGCGTTCCTCCGTGACCGGGCCGCCAAACTCAAGGCATTCGTCGCCAGCCTCAGCCCGCAGGACCAGGCGGTGCTTGAGGGGATGGACGACGAGGCCCGGGCCCGCCGCCTCCTCGACCTCTGGAAGGCCCGCTACGGGCCGTGGTGAACGACTGTCTCCCTCTCCCGTGACGGGAGACGGATGGCGTGAGGGTGACGTATCTGAGTGTGTGTGAGTTTGCGCGGCGGGTGCCACGGCGGGCCTTGTCCCGCCGTGTTCTACTTCGAATCTGTGCGCATCTGCGCGGCGGGCAGTCTTGCCCACCGCGCTTTATCTTATATGCGGCCACGCACCCCATCCGTTGAGCCGTCGACCGCAGGGCGACGCGATGGGCCAGAGGTTTTCCGAACGGCCGCCGACGTGCCGTCGGCGGCTCAACGGCTGGGGGCGCACATCGGCCGCACATCGCGCGCGGTGGGCCGGGAGGCCCACCACGCGGAGTCCACATGCACGGCCGGGCAAGACCGGCCGTGGCACGTTCCTGCTCAGAACTCGCCGACCCGCCCTTCGATGAGCACGTCCTCGCCCACGCGCTCCACGGTGAGGTCACGGAGGGCGACCGCATCGGCGAGCGCCCGTCCCGCCGGCCCGTCCAGCGGCGACCGGGCGTCGTCCGACGCCAGCAGACGCGGGGCGATGAAGACCATCACGCGGTCCGCCAGCCCCTCGGCGAGCAGCGATCCCAGGACCGTCGCTCCGCCCTCGATGAGCACCCGGCTCGCGCCCCGTCGGCCGAGGTCGTCCAGGACGGCCCCCAAATCCAGGCCGCCCGTCCCGGCGGGAAGCGGCACGACCTCGCACCCGGCGGCGCGGAGGGCGGCCGCCCGCTCGCCCCTCTCCACGTCGGCGGCCTCGCGGGTGTAGACGATGACCGGCACCTGGCGGGCGGAGGCGGCCGGCTCGGCGTCCGGCGCGAGACGCAGCCGCCCGTCCAGGATCCCCCGCGTCGGCTGGCCCCGCTCCGGCAGCGGGTCCACGTGCCGCACCGTCAGCGACGGCGCATCCGCCAGGGCCGTCCCGGACCCGACGACGACGGCCTCGCACACGCGGCGGACCTCGTGGACGCGGCGGCGGCTCGCCTGGCCGGAGATCCAGCGGCTCGTGCCGGAGCCGTCCGCCAGGCGGCCGTCGAGCGTCATCGCCCACTTGGCGATGACGAGCGGCCGGCCCGTCCGGGTGCGTTTGAAGAAGGCGGCGTTCGCGCGGCGGGCCTCCTCCTCCAGGACGCCGACGGTCACCTCGACGCCGCCCTCCCGCAGGCGCGCGAGGCCCCGGCCGGACACCTCCGGGAAGGGGTCCGCCACCGCCGCCACGAGGCGCGCGACGCCCGCCGCCAGGATCGCCTCCGTGCACGGCGGCGTCTTGCCGTGGTGGCAGCACGGCTCGAGCGTGACGAAGAGGTCGGCCCCGCGCGCGTCGGGACCGGCCGCCTCCAGGGCGACGACCTCGGCGTGCGGGCCGCCGAAACGGGCGTGGTACCCCTCGCCGACGATGCGCCCGTCGCGGACGACGACGGCCCCGACCATCGGATTCGGCTCGACGCGCCCGAGGCCGCGGCGCGCCAGGGCCAGGGCCCGCCGCATCATGGCGATGTCGGTCTCAGGCGCGCTCACGGGCGGGAGCCTCCGAGGTCCTTTCGGACGAGGCCGTCTCGTCCGGGCGGGGCGCAAACAGGATCGCCACGGCCAGCAGCGCCACGCCCAGGACCAGGAAAACGTCGGCCGCGTTGAACACGAACGGCCAGAGGGTCCGGCCGCCCACCGTCAGCGTGAACTGGAACACGTCGCGTACGTAGCCGAAGAGGAGGCGGTCGTACAGGTTCCCGAGGGCCCCGGCCAGGATCAGGCCGCACCAGACGTGCGCCCACCGCCGGGTGGGCGGCGTGGTCGCGAAGACGTAGAGGATGAGCCCGGCCGTCAGGACCGTCAGGGCGGCCGTCAGCGCCTGGCCGGCGCCCGCGCCCAGCGAGAACCACTCCGCGACGTTGATGCCGAAGACGATGCCGGGATTGCGGCTGGCCACCAGCCGAAGAAGGCCGGGGAGGAGATCGACGATCCGGCCACCCACGTCGGGCGGGCCGGCCAGGTACTGCCAGAGGAGGGACTTGCTCGCCAGGTCCACCGCCACGCCGCCGGCCGCCACGCCCCAGAGGCGCGCGTGGCTCCGGGCGTCTCTTACAGCGAGCCCTGTTCTTGGCGGCGTTTGCATTCGATGCAGTACTTGGCGTGGGGCCGGACCTTCAGGCGGGCTTTGGGGATCGGCTGCTCGCAGCCCTCGCACTTGCCGAACGTCTTGTTCTCGATGCGTTCGAGGGCCTCGTCGATCTCCTGAAGCGTCGCCTGCTCGGTCTCGATCAGGCTGAGGGTGAATTCCTGCTCGTAATTATCGGAGCCCACGTCGGCCATGTCGAGCGGCATCTTGGAGAGGTCGCCGCTCGCATCCTGCCGGCTGTTCTGGAGCGCGGCCTTCTCCAGGCCGCTGACGTCGCCTGCCAGCATCCGCCGCTTCGCCAGAAGCAGTTTGCGGAATTGTTCGAGTTCGCGTGACCGCATGAGGCCATCCCCTCGTTCTGGATGTCCAACGGCTATCCGTAGAGCGGTGCAGTATAAGCGACGGGGGATGCGTTGTCAAGACAGTGCGGCGGCAACTTTCAGACTTACCGGGAACCTAATGAAGCCCTAAGTCCTTGTGGATTTGGAGGTTAAGGCGGACGGGCCGGCCGTCGGCCAGGAGCCATTTCGCCACCGTCGCCGCCTCCAGCGACGGCCGGGCCGGACCCATCAGCACCACGGTCCGCGCGGCCAGATTGTGGCGGTCCACCACCCGGCAGGCCCATTCGTAATCGGCCCGGCCGGTGAGGACGAACTTGACCTCGTCCGTGGGGCGGAGACGGTCGAGATTGGCCCAGACCATGCGGTCGGCCATGCCGCTGCCGGGTGTCTTGACGTCCAGAATCCGCACGGCCCGGGCGTCGAGGGCGGCCACGGGATGGGCGCCGCACGTTTCGACGAGGACGCGCCGGCCGGTGTCGGCGAGGGCGGCGACAAGAGCGTTCACCTCGTCGAGTTGCAGAAGGGGCTCGCCGCCCGTCACGGCGACCCACGGAAGCGGCGGCGAGGGGAGGGCGGCAACGACCTCCGGCACGGCCATCTGGCGCCCGGCCGACGGGTTGCGGGCGGCCGCCGTGTCGCAGTACGTGCACGCCAGGTCGCAGCCGGCGAGGCGCACGAAATCCATCGGCACGCCCGCCCGGCTCGTCTCGCCCTGGAGGCTGCGGAAGATTTCGTAGACGTTCATGGCGTGGAATTTCGGATTTGGGATTTCGGATTTGGGATTGGCACACGGGGCTGCTGGGCCGGTCTCATGCGCCAATCCGAAATCCGCGATCCGAATTCCGCATTCGTTACATCCGTTCCGCGGTTTCGATGCCGAGGAGGTCCAGGCCCTTCGCGATGACGCGGGCCGTGAGGTCGCAAAGCCGGAGGCGGTGGCGGCGCTTCCGCTCCTCGCTCTTCAGCACGGGGCACGCATCGTAGAAGGCCGTGAACGCCTGGGCCAGGTCGAAGAGGTACGCCGCCAGGACGTTCGGCCGATAGTCCGCGAGGGCCCGGTCCAGCGTCTCGGGAAAGCGGAGGAGCATCTTCGCGAGGGCGGCCTCGGCGGGGTCCGGGACGGGGATGGGCGAGGCGTCGCCGCGTGTCTCGCTCTCATCGTGCTCGCCCTTGCGGAAAATGCTGCGGACGCGGGCGTAGGCGTACTGCATGTACGGGGCCGTGTTGCCCTGGAGGCTGAGCATCTTGTCCCACGAGAAGACGTAATCGGAGGTGCGGTTCTGGGCGAGGTCGGCGTACTTGACGCCGCCGATGCCGACGATATGGGCGATGCGGTCCTTCTCCTCCTCGGAGAGGCGCGGCTGGTCGTCGGGCAGGTCGGCCTGTTTCTGTTCGACGAGGTCGCGTGCGCGGCGTTCGGCCTCGTCCAGGAGGTCCATGAGTTTGACGGTGCCGCCCTCGCGGGTCTTGAACGGTTTGCCCGCCTCATCCATCATCGTGCCGAAGGCGACGTGGACGAGTTCGTGCTCGTCCCGGTCGGCGAAGCCGGCCTGGTAGGCGCACTCGAAGACCATCTGGAAATGGAGGGCTTGGCGGGCGTCGACCGTATACAGGATGCGGTTTGCCTGAGGCGATTTCGACCCGTCCGGCAACTCGCTGAAATAGCCGGTCCGGAAGGCGATGGCCGCCAGGTCGGTCGTCGAGTACAGATACCCCTCGTCGGCCTTCTGGACGATGAGGGGCAGGGGATCGCCTTCTTTGTTGACGAACAGCGAATCGCCGTCGGCGTCGGAAAGGAAGACGCACTGGGCGCCTTCGGACTCGGCAAGCATGCCCTTTTCTGCCAGGGTGTTAACGATGTCGGCCAGGACGTACCTGTAACGGCTCTCGCCGCGGTTGTCGTCACGCGAAAGAAGAACCCCCAGCCGGCGGTAGATTTCCTGGCAGTGATCTAACGAGAACCCGACGAAAAAGGACCACGTGAGCCCTGTATATGGATCCTCGTTCTGGAGTAGCACAACGCGCTCTCTTGCGCGGTCTGCGAAAGCCGGGTCTTCGTCGAATCTGGACTTCGCGCGGCGGTAGGTCTCCTCAATGTCCTGCAACTCCCACCCCGCGACCGTTGGGAGCATATGTCCCCCCAAAGTAACGATTCCGCTGTCAATTAGGTATTCACACAGCATCCCAAACTGCGTCCCCCAATCGCCGACGTGGTTCTGCTTCACGGGCGTGTGCCCGGCGAACTCCAGCATGCGCACCAGGGCGTCGCCGATGATCGTGGAGCGGAGGTGCCCCACGTGCATCTCTTTCGCCAGGTTCGGGGCGGAGTAATCGACGACGACCGTTTCGGGTTTTTGGGCAGGCTCGACGCCCAGCCGCTCCTCGCCCTGGGGCCGCGTTCCGGAGCCGTCAGCGACGTCGGTGTTCACCCGGCCGAGTTGCTCGGCCACCCACTCGGGGCGGAGGCGGAAGTTGATGAACCCGGGGCCGGCAATCGCGATGCCGGGCGGCGGCGCGTCGCCTTCGTCCCGCTCCTCCGTATCGACCATCTCAGCGAGTTGCGGGTCGGCTCGGAGTTGCTCGACGACGCGGCCGGCGACCTCGCGGGGATTGGCCTTCAGCTCTTTCGCCAGGGCCATCGCCCCGTTCGCCTGGTAGTCGCCGAACCGCGGGTCCTGGGCGGGCTGGACGATGGCGGGGGCGTCGGCGGCGTCGGGAAACGCCGCGGCAATCGCGGCCGAGACGCGGGCGTCGAGAAGGGCGCGGATGTTGGGCATGGGATTCCTTCTGTCATGCTGAGGCCGCGCTTGCAGGGCCGAAGCATCTCGCCGTGCGGACGGCAAAACGGCAACGACAGGCCTCACGCAAAGTTTACCCGCCGGAGGTGGGGCGCCAAGCCGCAAAGACGGCATAAGGAGAAGACCGATGGACGACAACGGCAAAGCGCCACAGCACCGACACGGCCACGGCGAGATTCTTCGTCGCCCTACGGGCTCCTCAGAATGACAAATCGGCCGCCGGGGGGCCGGCTACCCTCTCGGGCCGAAGGCCCGAACTTTGGCATTTATCATTCGTCATTCTTCATTCTCCTGCCCCGGCGTCCAGCCTTTCTGCCAGTCCACGCGCGGGGCGTCGCCCCAGAGGAGGTCCAGGTCGTAGTACGATCGCGAGTCGGCCGAGAAGACGTGGACCACCACGTCGACGTAATCGACGAGGATCCAGCGGGCCTCCTGGGCCTCGTCGGCCGTCTCCAGCCCCTCCACGCCGAACGCCTTGTCCCCGAGTGCCTCGCCCGCCTCGGCCAGGAAATGGGCGGCGGCCCGCATCTGCCGCGGCGACGTGCCGGTGGCGATGACGAAGAAATCCGTCACGGGCGAGAGGTCCGTGAGGTCGAGGACGGCGACGTCGCGGCAGCGGTTCTCGGCGCACACGCGGGCCAGGTGAACCGCCAGCCGGCGCGCTTGACTGTTGGCTTTGGCCATTACGGCGACGTCGCCATGACAGCATAGGGCGCGGTGGGTCTCCGCACCCACCGCGCGGGAAAAGCGTTCGTGCGAGGGCGCGGCGGGTACGGAGACCCGCCGCCCGCGCGTTCGTGTGGTGGTACTACTTCGCCAGGTGGTCCCAGCCGATCCGGAGCAGTTCGCCGATCTGCGGGCCGTACTTCACCACCAGGCCCGCGAAGACCACGCTGACCATGCTCATCAGTTTGATCAGGATGTTCAGCGACGGGCCGGAGGTGTCCTTGAACGGGTCGCCGACGGTGTCGCCGACGACGGCGGCCTTGTGGGCGTCGGACCCCTTGCCGCCCAGCGCCCCGCCCTCGATGTACTTCTTGGCGTTGTCCCAGGCGCCGCCGGCGTTGGCCATGAAGATGGCGACGGCAAAGCCGCTCGTCAGGCCGCCCACCAGCAGACCAAGGACGCCGCTCACGTCCAGCACCAGGCCCACCAGGACGGGCACGACGACCGCCAGCGAACTCGGCACGACCATCGCCCGCTGGGCGCCCGCGGTGGCGATGGCCACGCACGAGGCGTAGTCCGGCTTGGCGGTGCGTTCCATGATGCCGGGAATCTCGCGAATCTGCCGGCGGACCTCGTCAATCATCTTCCCGGCCACTCGGCCGACGGCTTTCATCGTCATGGCGCAAAAGACGAACGCGAGCAGCACGCCGCTGAAGACGCCGACGAGGAACTTCGGGTTCATCGGCGTCACGCCGTAGAACCGCATGAAGTCGAGCATGCCGGCCTGGGAGTCGCCGACGTCGGTCAGGTGCGCCTTGGCGTCCCGGCCCACCGCCACGGGGACGAGATGAATCCGGCCGTTCTTGTCCACGCCACGGGTCGTTCCCTGCGGGGCGTTTCGGGCTACCGTATGCTCATCCTCGCCGGCGGCCTGGATATAGACGACGGTGGCCCTGTCCTTGAGGGCCCGGCTGGGTACGTCGCTCTCGGCCCGGGTGCCCTGGGCGAACTTGCCGTAGCCCAACGGGTACACCTCGTCCTCTTCGGTGTACTGGTAGGCGGCGGTGGCCTCGCGGTGCATGCCGACGCGGACCTCCTCCACGTAGGCGGCCAGCAGCGCCAGCGCCGTCAGGGCGGCGCTGCCGATGGCAAACCCCTTTCCGATGGCGGCCGTGGTGTTGCCGAGGGAATCGAGGGCGTCGGTCCGCTGGCGGACCTCGGGGGGCTGACCGCTCATCTCCGCGTTGCCGCCCGCGTTGTCGGCGATCGGGCCGTAGGCGTCGGAGGCCAGCGTGATGCCGAGCGTCGAAAGCATCCCGACGGCGGCGATCCCCACGCCGTACAGGCCCAGGGTGATCTCCGCGAAGCCGCCCGGCACGGCGAAGGCGACGATCATCGCCACACCGACCGCGACGATCGGAATCCACGTCGAGAGCATGCCGGTGGCGATCCCGTCAATGATGACGGTGGCCGGGCCGGTGTTGGCGCACTCGGCGAGGTTCCGGGTCGGCTTGAACTGGGCGGAGGTGTACCGCTCGGAGCCCCAGCCGATGACGATGCCCGCCGCCAGGCCTGCCACGACGCTGATGATGAACTGCCAGGGCAGGCCGAGGCCGAGGATGACGGCGACCGTCGCGGCCACCACCAGGGCGCTGGAGAGCCAGATGCCGCGGTTCAGCGCCCCCATGAGTTGCTTCATCGAGGCGCCTTCCTTCGTGCGGACGACGAAGACGCCGAGGATCGAGACGAGGATGCCCAGCCCCGCCAGGGCCAGCGGCGCCATCATCAGGTCCACCTGGAGGGTACCCTGGGTAATGGCCTCCAACGTTTCAGGATAGAGGCTTTTGACGCCGAAGAGGGCTGCGACGCCGAGGGTGGCCGCCGCCAGGATCGAGTTGCTGTAGGACTCGAACAGGTCGGCGCCCATGCCGGCCACGTCGCCGACGTTGTCGCCGACGTTGTCGGCGATGGTGGCGGGGTTGCGGGGGTCGTCTTCGGGGATGCCGGCCTCGACCTTGCCGACCAGGTCGGCGCCGACGTCGGCCGCCTTCGTATAGATGCCGCCCCCCACACGGGCGAACAGCGCCTGGCTCGAGGCACCGATGCCGGAGCAGAGCATGATAACGGTAATCTGCTCAAGTCCCAGGGGCTGCCACCCAAGCGTGTCGCTCCCCGCGTATCCCCAGACCTTATAGAGCAGGATAAACCACCCGGTGATGTTCAACAGTCCCAGGCCGACCACCGTCAGCCCCATCACCGCCCCGGCACGAAAGGCGACCGTCAGGCCACGGTTCAGGCTGTTCTTGGCCGCGTTGGCCGTCCGGGCGGAGGCCTGCGTGGCCGTCTTCATCCCGATGAATCCCGCCAAGCCCGAGAAGAACCCGCCCGTCAGGAAGGCGAACGGGACCAGGCCGTGCTGCACGTGCAGGACGAAGGCCAGGATCGCCAGCAGGCCAAAGACGATCAGGAAGAAGATCGCCACTACCTTGTACTGCTGCTTGAGGTAGGCGTAGGCGCCCTCGCGGACGGCGTGGGCGATCTCCTTCATCTCGTCGGTGCCTTCGCTCTCGCGCATGGCGCTCTTGTAGAAGTAATACGCCATGATGAGCGCGAGGACCGCACCGCCGAAGGCGAGGTACCAGACGGCCGGCAGGGGCCGGGCGGCCTCCGCCGGCGCCGCCGCTTCGGGGACGGCCTCTTCGCTGAAGACCTCGCGCGCCAGCAGTCCCATCGCCGCCAGCAGCACGATGCCGACGCCAAGGCGGATGCCTTTCCACACCCGACTGTTCATGCCCGGCCCTTTCCGCTGGATGGAGGATAGTATGGGCGCCCTGCGTCTCAGGGGGGAAACCCGCCAACCGAGGGCCGCGTTTTGTACCGCCGCCGGCCGCTGCGGGCAAGCAAAAAATGGCGCACGCCCGTGTTGGGGTGCGCCACCGCTTCATGGCGGGTGGTCATGAGGTCTCGTAAGGCCGATATCGCGCGGTGCCCAGTCTTGGGCACCGCGCGGCGGGCAAGACTGCCCGCCGCGCCAATCCCATGGTCACGCGGGGCGTGGCCATGCCACCGCCGCGGGTATGGCTTGCCAGAGAATTCTGACGCACGCCCGTGTTGAGTGCTGAGCGTTGAGCCGTCGACCGAGGGTCGACGGGAGAAGCCGGGCACTTCTCGAAGCGGCCGACCGTCGACGTACCGTCGACGGCTCAACGGGTGAAGCGGGTGCCACGGTTTGCTCGTCAAACCGTGTCCCGGGAACGGGAAGCACCGATTGACAAGCAATCGGTGGCACCCGCGTCCCGCTTTGCCGTTGACAGCCCGCGCCCGAGCGCCTAGGGTCCAGGGCAGCGGCGCGATTTCCCGCGCGGCGGCCTTCCCAGGCTGCCGCGCAAAGGGGAGACGGAAGCAGTCGGCGCGGTGGGCCGGGAGGCCCACCGCGCGGAATGTCGGCGTTACGACGCACCAGCAGGGCAGCCATGATCCGCCTCGACCAGGTCGGCAAATCGTACGACGGCGGCGCCACGTGGGCCGTCCGCCGCCTCGACCTCCACGTCCGCGAGGGCGAGTTGGTGGTCCTCCTCGGCGAATCCGGCTGCGGCAAGACGACCACCCTGAAGATGATCAACCGCCTCATCGACGCCACCGAGGGACGCATCGAGGTGGACGGCCAGGCCGTCCGCGACCAGGACCCCGTCGGCCTCCGCCGCCGCATCGGCTACGTCTTCCAGCGGATCGGCCTCTTCCCGCACATGACGGTCGGCGAGAACGTGGCCGTCGTCCCGAAACTCCTCGGCTGGGACAAGCCGACCATCGCCCACCGCGTCGACGACCTCCTCGCCATGGTCGACCTCGACCCCGGCGCCTTCCGCGACCGCATGCCGCGGAACCTGTCCGGCGGGCAGCAGCAGCGCGTCGGCGTGGCGCGGGCCCTGGCCGCCCGCTCGAACATCATGCTCATGGACGAACCGTTCGGCGCCCTCGACCCGCTGACCCGGGCCAGCCTCCAGGACGAGTACCGCCGCATCCACGGCCGCCTCGGCCTGACGAGCGTCATGGTCACCCACGACATGACCGAGGCCCTCCTGATGGCCGACCGCATCGCCTGCATGCGCAGCGGCGAGATCGTCCAGGTCGGCTCCCCCCACGACCTCATGACGAACCCGCAGGACGGCTTCGTCCGCAGCCTCATGGACACGCCCAAGGAACAGGCCGACCGTCTCGAGCAAATCGTCCAGGACGAGGGGGCCGACGCCTCATGACCGGCGAGGTCTGGCAACAGATCGGCGAGTGCCTCCGGAACCTGCCGAGTTACCTCGGCCAGCACGTGCTGATCAGCGCGCTGGCCCTCGGCATCGGCATCGTGGTCAGCCTGCCGCTCGCCATCCTCGGGGCCCGGAGCAAGGCGCTGAGGTGGCCGGTCCTGACGGCCGCCAGCATCATCCAGACGATTCCGAGCATGGCGCTGCTGGCCCTCTTCTTCCCGGTGCTGGTGGGCGTGTCGTACGTGACGAACCGGCTGGTGGGCGTCTCGATATCGGCCCTCGGGTTCCTGCCGACGATCATCGCCCTCACGCTCTACAGCATGCTGCCGGTGCTTCGGAACACGGTGACGGCGATCACGGGGGTGGACCCGGCCATGACGGAGGCGGCCCGCGGGCTGGGCATGCGGCCGCGGCAGGTGCTGCTGAAAGTCGAACTGCCGCTCGCCCTGCCGGTCATCATCGCGGGCGTCCGGACCGCCACGGTCTGGTCGTCGGCATCGCCACGCTGTCGGCCCCCATCGGCCAGACGAGCCTGGGCACGTACATCTTCAGCGGCCTGTACATGGAGAACTGGATCGCCGTCCTGTTCGGATGCGTGTTCGCGGCCGCCCTGGCCCTGGTGCTGGACCAGTTGATCGGTCTCATGCAGACGGGCGTGGATCTGCGGAGCCGCGGCCGCGTCGCCGGCGCCGCCGTCGGCCTGGGCGTGGTGATCCTCGGGGGCCTGGCGCTGCCGGCCCTCCAGGGGGAAGGGCTCTTCCGCGGATGGTTCCGCAAGGACACCGAAGAGGGCCCCGCCGAAGCCACCAAGGACGTTTACGCCATCGGCTCCAAGACGTTCGCCGAGCAGTACGTCCTGGCGGCCGCCATCCGCGACCAGTTGGAGGACGCCGGCCTCGGCACGCGCATGCGCGAGGGGCTCGGCTCGGCCGTCGTCTTCCGGGCCCTGGCCTCCGGCGAGATCGACGTCTACGTCGATTACTCCGGCACAATCTGGGTCAACCAGATGAAACGCGATACGGTGGCCGACCCGCAGACCGTCCTGACGGACATGACGTGGTGGCTGGCACGCCGGAAGGGCATCCGCTGCCTCGGGCCGCTCGGCTTCGAGAACGCCTACGCCCTGGCGATGAAGCGGGAGCGGGCCGAGGCCCTCGGCGTCGATTCCATCGACGACCTGGCCGAGGTGTCGGCGGACCTGAAGATCGGCGGCAGTTACGAGTTCTTCGGCCGGCCGGAATGGACCCGCCTCCGCGACGCCTACGGCCTCGCGTTCGCCGGCCGCAAGCAGTACCAGGCCACCTTCATGTACAAGGCCGTCGCGACGGGCGAGGTGGACGTCATCGCCGCCTTCACGAGCGACGGCCGCATCGCCGCCTACGACCTCGTGGTCCTCGAGGATCCGAAGCAAATCATCCCACCGTACGACGCGGTGCTGCTGCTCGCGCCCGGCGTGGCCGAGGACGAGGCCCTGGCCCGGGCGCTGCGGCCGCTGGTCCGGGCGATTCCCGTCGAGACGATGCGCCGGGCGAACTACCAGGTCATGCGCGACGAGGACAGCCGCACCGCCGACCAGGCCGCCGCCTGGCTCCGCCGGGAGATAGGCGCGGCGGAAGAGTAGAGGCCCCGTGCCACGGCCGGCCTTGCCCGGCCGTGCGTTCAGCCGGCGTAGAACACGGCGGGACAAGGCCCGCCGTGGCACATGCCGACTTAGGCGCGGCGGAGGAGTAGGCGGGGCTGTGCCACGGCCGGTCTTGCCCGGCCGTGCCCACGATTTGTCATTCCGACCGAGGCCTCGCGCCGTTCGAGCCCGCCCCGGGAGCGGCGGGTCATCCTCATCCGCCATGGCAGGTGCCAAGGCCGATGGTGATGCCCGGCCGCTTCCGCAGCCGGCTCGGGTGATGTGCCGCGCCCGAAATCCCCTTGAAGCCGCCCGCGAAACGCGTATACTGTGCCGTCTTAGCGCAGGCGGAAACCAACGGACGGAGGACGGATCGTGGCAGCGAAGTGCGAAATCTGCGGCAAGGGCGGCCGGATGGGCAACTCCATCACACGCCGCGGCAAGGCCAAGTACCTCGGCGGCGTCGGACGCAAGGTCACCGGCATCAGCCGGCGAAAGTTCCAGCCGAACCTTCAGCGCGTCCGCGTCGAACTGCCGGACGGCACCCGCAAACGGATGCGCATCTGCGCCCAGTGCCTCCGCAGCGGCAAGGTGAAGAAACCCGGCAAGCGCCCGGCCGTCGAATCGACGTAGCCGCCGCGGCCGCGCCCTCGCCCGCTTCCTCGCGCCCCGTGCCACGGCCGGCCTTGCCCGGCCGTGCGTTCGACCGGGGAAGAACACGGCGGGACAAGACCCGCCGGGGCACATGCGCCTGTACCCCTGCGCTCGGAGAACTCCGATGGGCCTCTCGCCAGAGGACGTGCTCCACGTGGCCCACCTCGGCCGCATCCACCTCTCCGACGAGGACGTCGCGAAGTTCGCCGACCAGTTATCCTCCATCGTCGATTACGTGAACCAGTTGGGCGAACTCGACACCGGCGGCGTCGAGCCGCTCGCCCACGCGCTGCCGCTGCGCAACGTCCTGCGGCCCGACGTGCCGCGGCCGGGACTCTCGAACGAGGAGGCCCTCGGCGGGGCGCCCGACGCCGCCGGCGGATGCTTCCGCGTCCCCCGTGTTATCGACGACGGCAGCAGCGCGTAAGGCGTATACAAGAGGCACGCGCCCCGCAAGCGGGGCGGCGAACACATACGTTGACGCGCGTATGAACGCTTCTGTTCGCCGCGGCGCTTGCGCCGCGCGTGCCGTAGCAAGAATGTGCGGCGCCCCTGCGCAGCCCGAAACGCCGCGAACTCAACGACACCCATGTCCATCCTCGACCAAACCGCCTGCGACCTGTGCGACGCCCTCCGCCGGGGCGACCTGACGGCCGTCGAGGCCGCCGACGCCTGCCTCGACGCCGTCGACCGCCTCGAGCCGGCGGTCCACGCCTTCGCCTCCATTGGCGCCGACGCCGCCCGCGCCCGGGCCGCCGAGATCGACCGCCGCCGCGCGGCCGGCGAGGACGTCGGCCTCCTCGCGGGCCTGCCCGTCGCCGTCAAGGACAACATGGCCACCGCCGACGGCCTGCCGACCGCCTGCGGCAGCGACATCCTCCGCACCTGGCACGCCCCGTACAACGCCCACGTCGTGGAGCGGCTTCTGGCCGAGGGGGCCGTCATCGTCGGCAAGACCAACATGGACGAGTTCGCCATGGGCTCGTCCACCGAGCACTCCTGCTTCGGCCCGACGCACAACCCGTGGGACCTCGACCGCGTGCCCGGCGGGTCGAGCGGCGGCAGCGCCGCCGCCGTCGCGGCCCGCATGGTCCCCGTGGCCCTCGGCTCCGACACGGGCGGCTCCATCCGCCAGCCCGCCAGCCTGTGCAGCGTCGTCGGCCTGAAGCCGACTTACGGCCGGGTGAGCCGGTACGGTCTCGTCGCGTTTGCCTCCAGCCTCGACCAGATCGGCCCCATCGCCCGCACCGTCGGCGACGCCGCCCTGCTCCTGCAGGCCGTCGCCGGCCACGACCCGCGCGACTCCACCAGCGCCCCGGAGGCCGACGCCCCGGTGCCGGACTACCTCGCCGCCCTCGAAGAACCCGTCGAGCCGCTGCGCATCGGCGTGCCGAAGGAGTTCTTCGGCGAAGGCCTCGACGCCGAGGTCGAGCGCGTGGTCCGCGAGGCCGTCGCCGTGTACGAGGGCCTCGGCGCCGAGGTCGTCGAGGTCGACCTGCCGCACGCCACCGATTACGCCATCGCCACGTACTACATCGTGGCCCCGAGCGAGGCGTCCTCGAACCTGGCCCGGTACGACGGCGTGCACTACGGCCACCGCTCAAGCGAGGCCGCCGACATGATCGACATGGTCAAGCGCAGCCGCAGCGAGGGCTTCGGCGACGAGGTCAAGCGGCGGATCATGCTCGGCACGTTCGCCCTCTCCTCCGGCTACTACGATGCGTACTACAAGCAGGCCCTGAAGGTGCGGCGGCTGGTGCGGCAGGACTTCGACGCCGCCTTCGAGCGGTGCGACTGCATCATGGGCCCGACGAGCCCGACGGCCGCCTTCCGCCTGGGCGAACGCCTCGACGACCCGCTCGCCATGTACCTCTCGGACCTCTTCACGGTGGGGGCGAGCATGGCCGCCATCGCCGGCGTCAGCATCCCGGCGGGCTTCACGGACGACGGGCTGCCGGTGGGCCTCCAGATCCTCTCGGGCGTCTTCACGGAGGACCGGCTGCTCCGCATCGCCCGCATGGTCGAACGCGCCACCGGCTGGGCCGACCGACGCCCGCCCGTCTGCGAGGAATCGGCATGAGTGCCGCGGACCCCATCCCGACCATCGGCATGGAGGTGCACCTGCACCTGGCGACCCGCACGAAGATGTTCTGCGGGTGCGAGGTCCGCTACGACGCCCCGCCCAACACGTGCGTCTGCCCCGTGTGCCTCGGCATGCCGGGCGTCCTGCCGGTGATGAACCAGGTGGCGGTGGAACTGGCGGTGCGGATGGCCCTCGGCCTCGGCTGCCGCATCCCCGACTTCGCCAAGTGGGACCGCAAGCACTACTATTACCCGGACCTGCCGAAGAATTACCAGATATCCGAATACGACGAGCCGCTCGGCGTCGGCGGGCACCTGGATGTGGAACTCGAGGGCGAGACGTTCCGCGTGGGTATCACGCGCGTCCACCTGGAGGAGGACGCCGGCAAACTCGTCCACGCCGAGGACGGGTCGAACGTCTCCGTCGTGGACCTGAACCGCACGGGCACGCCGCTGCTGGAGATCGTTTCGGAGCCGGACATCCACTCCGCCGCCCAGGCGCGGGCCTACGGCGAGGCGCTGCGGCAACTGGCCGTCTACCTCGGCGTCGGCCATTGCAACATGCAACTCGGGCAGATGCGGTTCGAGCCGAACATCAGCCTGCGAATCGGCGAGGACGCCGGCGGCGCGCCGCGCTACACGCCCATCACGGAGATCAAGAACCTGAACTCGTTCCGCAGCGTGGCGCGGGCGGTTGACTTCGAAATCCGCCGCCACCGCGACGAACTCGCCGCCGACCCGGACGGGTACACCCTGGAGAATCTGGGCAAGTCCACCCGCGGCTGGAACGACGACCGCGGCACCTCGTTCCTCCAGCGGTCGAAGGAAGAGGCCCACGATTACCGCTACTTCCCGGAGCCGGACCTCGTGCCTGTCCGACCCTATGAGTTACTGGAAAACGGCGCTTCGCTGATTGACAAGGTCAAGGAGGATATGCCCGAATCCCAGGAGAAGAAGCGGCAGCACTACATGAGCATGGGCCTGTCTCGGGAACAAGCGAACATCTTCCTTCAGGAAGAAGACCTGGGAGAGTGTTACGAGAAACTGTTGGGTTGTCTCGACGATCTTCGTACGCCGCTGACTTGGGGCACTGATGGTCGAGACTTGCAGGTCGCTCGAAATTGGATTGAGCAGGATGTAAGACGCGCGCTAAACGAGGAACGAGCACGAAGCGGGCAAGACGTCCGCCTTTCAGATTTAGAGCATTTCTCTGAGGAACGGCTGGCCGAACTGATAATCCTGGTTGAGCAGGGCACGACCAGCAGAGAAGTGGGGTCCAGAGTGTTTGACCGGATGCTTGAAACCGGCAACCCGCCCGACCAGATCATCAAGGAAGAGAACCTCGCCCAGACCTCCGACGCGGGCCAGCTCGAGGCCCTCGTCGACGAGGTCATCGCCGAGAACCCGGACGCCGCCCGCCAGTTCGCCGACGGCGTGGACAAGGCCGTCGGACGACTCATCGGCATGGCCAAGAAGAAGACGGGCGGCAAGGCGAACCCGAAGGTCGTCCGCGACCTGCTCATCAGGAAACTTCGGGGATCGTAACGCAGAGACGAAGCGCGGTGGGTGACCCCAAGATGAAGCGCGGTGGGTCTCCGCACCCACCGCGCGTTTCAGGACGTATGCGCTCAAGCGCGGCGGGTACGGAGACCCGCCGCGCAACGCTTGGCGACCCGTTGAGCCGCCGACTCACGCGTCGGCGGCCGTTGCCGTTTCACGGGCCCCGTGCGCCGCGTCGACCTTCGGTCGACGGCTCAACGAGCTCGCTTGCGTCCCCACACCCGGTTCTCCTCTCCCCGCGCCAGCCGCACGTAGTTCGCCTTGTGCCGGACGATGACCAGGACCACGATCGCCGCCACGAAGACCGTCACGGGCAGGAACTCGCCCAGCGCCTCGCCCCGGTAATACCCGCCGTAGATGCCTCCGAACGCCAGGGCCGCCACCGTCGAGCCGACGGAGACGTACGCCGTGGCGGCCGTCACGACGATCCACACCCCAAGGGCCGCCAGCGCGATCCACCACAGCGGCGGCAGGGCGAGGAGGACGCCCAGGCTGGTCGCCACGGCCTTGCCGCCCTTGAACTTCAGCCATACGGGGAAGGTGTGACCCAGAATCGGCCCCACCGCCACGATCACCAGGGCGAGCCAGACGGCCCGCGGCCCCTCGCCACCCACAACACCCGGCAGGAGGACGACGGCCGACCTCACCGGCCCGAACCCCTTGGCCACGTCCAGGACGAACGCGAGGATGCCCCACGGCCATCCGCACACCCGGCCGCAGTTCGTCGCACCGATATTCTTCGATCCGTGCTCGCGGATGTCGACGCCGCGCATCTTCCCGATGAGCCAGCCGAACGGGATGGACCCGCACAGGTACGCCCCCACGAGCAGCGCCGCCGTGATGAGCCAGGGAGTCATCGGCCAAGGGCCTCCTTCCGCGCCGCGGCGGTCTCGAAGACGGCCGTCATCTCCCGCACGTTCCGTTCGATGGTGTGCTGCTCGGCCACCTCGCGTGCGGCCGCGCCCATCCGGCGCCGCACGTCCGCGTCCTGCAGGGCGTGGAGCGCCTCGGCCAGTCGGTCGAGTTCGTCCGGCGCGTCCAGGACGACCCCCTCCCGCCCGTCGTCCATCAACTCGCTGGCCCCGTTGAAACGGGTCGTCACGACCGGCCGGCCGCACGCCAGCGCCTCCAGCACCACCAGGCTGCACGGGTCGTACCACGTGGGCTGGACGTACGCATCGCACGCCGCGTACGCGGGCAGCACGTCGTCCATCGGACCGGCGAGGAACAGCCGGTCGGCGATGCCGAGCCGCGCGGCCTGCTCGCGGAACCGCCGCTCGCGGGCCCGGCCGACGACCACGATCCGCCACGGCTCTCCGCGGCCGAGGCGGGCGGCGGCCCCGAGCAGTTCGCGCAAGCCTTTCAGCCGCGGATTGTGCGCGACCATGAGGAAACACGTCTCCTCCGGCGCCAGGTTCCACGCCCGCCGGGCCGCCTCGCGCGCCGCCGCGCACGCCTCGGGACTGAACCGCGCCGTGTCCACGCCGTTGTACACCAGGTGCAGCCGCTCGTCCGGCACGTCGTAAAAGGCCTGCATATCGCGATGGACCATCCGGCTGATGGCGACGACGTCGGGCGGCGGGTCGGCCCGGTACTGCCGCCGCTCGATCCAGGCCTGGACCCGGATCCGCGGGTTCAGCCGGTCGGACGCCCGCTTGAGGCCGGCCAGCCACGCCGGCCGCACCAGCCGGGCGTTCTGGCGCCGGCTGCCCGGCAGCGTGCCGCCGTGCGGCTGGAGGACGGTGGCGCCGAAGGTGCGGCCGACGGCGACCGCCACGTCGACCTCCGCCCGGCGCGTGGCCTTGCCGACGGCCCGCGCGAACCGCAGGTCGCACTCCGGCCGCGTCAGGCCACGGCGGAGCACGTGATGCAGCGTCGCCCCCTCGGGCGGATCCTCGATGGCCGCGGCGAAGAGGTGCACCTGGTGCCCGGCGGCGAGCAGGTCGCGGGCCAGGCGGTGGACGTACGTCTCCGCCCCGCCGCGCGACGGGTCGAGGTGCTCGATCTGGAAGCCGATCCTCACGTGCCGCCCCCCGTGCGTGCGCGCTTCCGCGCATCGTGCCGGCCGATGCGCCGGGCCTTTCGGACCACGGCGCGCAGCAGCCGCTTGTGCGCCGCCGTCAGGCGATCCGCCCCGAAGTACGCCCGCGCAAAACGCAGCCGGTCCGTCCGCGTGAACACCGGCGAGCGGATGCCCGTGGCGGGTCCCGGCCACGAGGAGAAGAGCAGGGCGGCCAGGTCCTTGACGATCCACCGCCGCCCGAGGCCGCGCCGGTGATGCGTCAGCCGCTGGAGGTCGATGAGGTGGAGCACGAACTCGCCGCCCTCGACCGGCCGGACCATAATGTGACACAAGTAGAAGTCGCGATGCGACAGGTTGGCCGCGTGCATCCGGCTCGCCAGGTCGGCCATCCGCCGGATGAGACGGCGCTTCTCGGCCGTCCGCCCCGGCGAGAGGGGGCCGGCGTACCGCGCCTCGCAGAAGTCGTCGGCCTGGATGGCGCCGGCGATCTCCTCCGTGACGACGACGCTGCGTTCGTCGCGGCCGCCGCGGCGCATCTCGCCGCCGAACGCCACCGGCCGCATGCTTGCAATGCCGGCGTCCGCCAGGCGCACCAGGCCGCCGACCTCGCGCCGCGCCAAGGTCTCACCCGGGTGCAGGCTGAGCGTTCGGCGAAGCCGGACCCGCCACGGCACGGCGGTGTAGCGCTTCAGGTAGACGGCCCGTGTGCCGCCGGTCGCCGGGTCGTCCAGGACGAGGCGGACCGTGGAGCGTCCGGCGGCCTCGCGGTAGGTCTCGCCGCCGCCGACGGCCATGAGGGCGTCGAGGGTCGCGAGGCCGGCCGCCTCGAGCATCGGGCGGAACGCCTCGTTAACGTGCACCCGGCCGGCGTCGGCGAGCGGCATCTCTTCCTCGGCCAGCGGGACGACGCCCGGCGGGGCGTGGCGGCGGCCGGGAATCAGGTTCGGGTCGCGTCCGCGGCCGGGCATCCGCTCGGCCCGTCGCCGCACCGACCGAATGAGCCGCCGCCCGCGCGGCCCCGAAACGCGGCGGCCGAGGTACGCCCGCAGAAACCGGGTCACGTCCGTTCGCCGGACGCCGTACGCCGCCGCCGAAACGTACAGGGCCGCCAGGTCGCGGGCCGTCCGAAACGGCAGCCGCATCCGCAGACGCTGAACGTCGATGAGCACGACGCGCGGGTTCACCGTTTCGGCGTCCACCAGGTACACGTGCTTGGCGTAGAGGTCGGGGTAGGTGAAGCCGGCGGCGTGGATGCGGCGCACGGCGCGCCCGAGGGCCGTGGCGACCGCGTGCCGCACGCGCCCCTCCCGCCCCACGACAACGCCCGTCGGCTGACGCGACAGCCACTGGGCCAGCGACGGGCCTTCCACCTCGCGGAAGGCCACCAGGGCCCGCGGCGGTCCCGCTTCCCGGCGGTGGCCCCACGCCACCGGACGGGCCACGTCGACGCCGGCGTCCAGCAACTGATGGGCACTCTGCCACTCGTACTCGGCCGGTGTGAGGGGCCCTCGAAACAGGCGGACGCACCGCCACGAGCGTCGGGCCTCGCGCCCCCAGAATCGTTTGACGTAGACGCCGACGCGGCGGTCGGCCTCCCCGGCCAATTCGACCCGCGAGACGCTTCGCGTGGCGTGGCCGTCCACGGTCGGCCCCTCGGCCGCCTGCCAGAGGGCGTCGAACGTGTCCAGACCCGCCGCCGCCAGCGGCGCGCGGTAGTCGGGATGGATGACGAGGGTGGCCATGCGGTCTACCGGTCGAGCGAGTCGTCGGCGAGGAGTTGGCGCGCCAGGTCGGAGCCCATGACCCGCGCCAGGGCCCGCCGGACCTTCGCGTTGCCCCGCCAGTGGCCGAGGCCGTCGCGGCCGAGGAGCGCCGTCGCGTGGGCCACGTGCTCCACGTACTGCTGCATCACCTGGGGCGGCAGGCGGACGGCGTCGTAGCCGGCCTCCACGAGACCGCGGTATAAGAGGTCGCCGGTCGGATGGCCCGGCGCCGGCTGCCACGAGAGGCCGAGGTCCCGGACCGCCTCCAGGTCGTACACCGCGCAGTAGGAGCGCGGGTACCACGGGGCGGGCTCCAGGCGCGGGTCGGGCGGCAGCCGGAGCAGCCGCCGAAGGGCCGCCTTCATGCGGTGCGTGTCCCACAGGCGTTTCATGGCGCGGTACCAGCCGGGATCGGGGTCGAGTTTGCCCGAGCCGAGGGCGGCGGCGTTCGCGGCCGCCTTCAGCCGGCCGACCAGGTCGCCGAGCCAGCCCTCGCGGCGGACGATTGTATCGGTATGCAGGCTCACAAGCCAGCGTCCGCGGGCCTGGCGGGTGCCGAGGTCCATCGCGGCGGCGTGGGCGTAGACGGCCTCGGCCTCGGTCTCCGGGCCGCGGCGGATGAGACGAATCCAGGCGATTTCGTCGAGCGCCTCCGCGGAGCCGTCGTCGCTGTGATTGTCGACGACGATGACCTCGTACGGATGGTCCGTGAGGCGGCGGATGGCCCGCAGGCACAGCCGCGCCAGGTCCGGCGTCCGGTAATGCGGGATGACGATGGACGCCAGGTCGTCGGGCGTCTTGCGGCCGTCGCGGATCGCTTCGAGTTGGGCGGTGTCGAGCATATCACCTGGGCCCGGCGGGTCGGAGCCTGTCCCGACCGTAGCGAAGGGACACCCGCCGGGTTTTCCTCGTTGAGCCGGCGACGGCACGTCGCCGGTCGCTCCGCGCGCCGGGCTAGCCCGGCGGCAGCGTGTGACCCGCAAATCCAGCCACATGCTTTCGCAACGGCGCGAAAGCATGCCCCCCATTTCGAGCGCGGTGGGTGCGGAGACCCACCGCGCTTCTCTGTAGTCGCTTGCTCAGCCGCGCGCCAGCGCATCGCCGAGCGCGTCGAGGACCTCGTCCGGTTCAACCTTGACCATGCACTCGCCCGTCCCGGTCGGGCAGACGGGCTGCTGGCACGGGCCGCACGGCACGTCGGCCTGGAGGCGGACCTCCTTCGCGTGCCACGTCTCCGTCCACCCGGCGTGCGTCGGGCCGAAGAGGGCGACGACCGGCCGGTCGAACGCGGCCGCATAGTGCCGCAGGCCGCTGTCGACGGTCACCATCGCCCGCGCGCGCCGGACGACGGCCCGGGCGGAGGCGAGCGTCAGGCCCGCCTCGTGGAGCGTGGCGCAGCCGGCGGCGTCGCAGATGGCGCGGGCCACGTCCGCCTCGGTCGGGCCCGCCAGGACGGCGGCGTCGAGGCCGAACCGCTCCCGCGCCCCGCGGACCACCTCCGCCCAATGCCCCGCCGGCCAGCCCTTCGCCGGGCCGAAGGCGTAGCCGGGGCAGAGGAGGAGCGTCCGCGACGGGTCCAGGCCCGCGCCGGCGAAGGCGGCCTCGGCGTCGGCCTCGTCGGCCTCGGTCGTCGTGAGTTCGAGGCGAACGTCGTCCGTCGGGGCGCCGAGCACCTCCGCCAGGGCCAGGTAGTAGGTGACCTGCGGCGTGGGGACGAAGCGGCGGCCGTCGCGCGGGGGGTCGAGGGCGTCGGTCAGGAGCCAGCCGCGCCCGCCCCGCCGATAGCCGATGCGGCGGCGCGCCCCGCCGAGGCGCATCAGCACGGCGCTGCGGAGGCTGTTCGGCAACAGGACGCCCACGTCCGGCGCCTCGCGCCGAAGCGCCCAGGCCGCGCGGTTCATCCCAAGCACGGTCTTGTCGATCTCGATAAACGCATCCGTCCACGGATTCGGATCGAGGACGGGGCGAACGTACGGGCGGAGGACGGCCAGCAGCCGCTCCCGGGGGAACCGGCGCCGCAGCGCCCGCAGGGTGGGCGTGGCCATGACGGCGTCGCCCACCCAGTTCGGCAAGGCCACCGCAATCGTCATGACCGCCTCTCGAACAGCAGCAGCGCCAGGACGAGCAGTTGCAGAAGCAGGGCGACCCGCAGGTACAGGTCCGGCTCGTCGCCGACGACGGCCAGGCCGAAGCCGAAGAACAGGGCCCCCGCCTGCACGATGTAGGCCAGGAGCCGGAACAGCGAGAGGCTGGACGGCCGCTGGGCACGCCGCATCCGCTGCAGTTCCGCCAGGACGAGGCGCAAAAGGTCCTCCGTGGAGGCGTCCGGGCCGGCGCCGGGTTCGCGCGGCTGCTCGGCCAGGCACTCCGGGCAGAGGAGGAAGCCGTCGCGCTCCACGGCCTCGCCGCGAACGATGTCGGCGGCGGCGATGTCGCGGCCGCAGCGGGCGCAGTGGGTTTCGTCGGCTGCATCTTCCGCGGCCGGGGCGGGGGAATCGTTTCCCCCTCTCCCTTGACGGGAGAGGGACGGGGCGAGGGTGTCGCCGGTCGTTTCCGGTTCCGTATCCTCCTCGGTCTCGGCTACCTCCTGGGCCTCAGCCTCCGTGATGATCGGTTCCGGCTCGGGCGCTTCTGCTTGCAACTCTTCCTCGGCGGCATCCGATTGCGCCTCGATATCGGCGGCGTGCGTTTCGTCCGGGAAGGTGTCGGCCGCGAGCGCGGCGGGTGTCGGCGGCGGTTCCTCGGCCGCGGCGAGGCCTTCGTCCTCGTCCTCGGTCGTCGCGGCGGCCGTTTCGGCGAGCGAGGGCTGCTCGCGGCCGAGGATGACGCGGGCGGCCTCCGCCAGGCCGCGGACCTCCGCCGTCGGCGGGTCCACGCCGACGGGCCGCGGCGCCCGGTGGGCCGCGTCGGCGGGGAGTTTGATGGTCCGGGTGCCGGCCGCCTGGCCCGCCGCGATGTCGCGCCACGTGTCGCCGACGGTCCAGGAGGCCTTCAGGTCGATGCGGAAGTCCTCGGCGGCCCGCAGGATGAGGCCGGGCCTGGGCTTGCGGCAGTCGCACTCGACGGCCAGGTCCGGCCGCGCCATGGCCCCGGGCTGCGGGTGGTGCGGGCACGCGTAGTAGGCGTCGACGGCGGCGCCGAGGAGATGCAACTGCTGGTCCAGGGCGTCGTGGAACCGTTCCAGGTCCTCCTCGGTCATGTAGCCGCGCGCGATGCCCGACTGGTTCGTGACGACGATGAGCCGGTAGCCGGCGTCGGCGAGTTCCGAAAGGGCCTGGGCCACGCCGCCCAGGATGCGAATCTGCTCCGGCCGCGAGGCGAAGCCGACCTCTTCGATGAGCGTTCCGTCGCGGTCGAGGAAGACGGCAGGGTCGGACACGGGGTCACCTTACGCCTGGGGTTCGCCATCGGCAAAGAGGGCCTGCTCCACCAGGCCGCACAGAATGTGGATGAGGGCGAGGTGGCCCTCCTGGACGGGCGGGCTGGAGTCGGCCGGCACCCGCAGGACGACGTCGCAGAGTTCCTTCAGGTGGCCGCCGTCGCGGCCGGTCATGCCGAGCAGGCGGGCGCCGCGCCGGCCGGCGGCGGAGGCGGCCTTGAGGACGTTCGCGCTGTTGCCGCTCGTCGACAGGGCCCACAGCACGTCGCCCTCTTCGACGAGGGCCTCCACCTGGCGGGCGAAGACGCTCTCGAACTCGTAGTCGTTGGCCACGGCCGTCAGGACGCTCGTGTCGGTGGTCAGGGCGACGCAGGGCAGGGGCCCGCGGTCCTTGAGGAAGCGGCCGATGAGTTCGCCGGCGACGTGCTGGGCCTGGCCGGCGCTGCCCCCGTCGCCGCACACGTACACGCGGTGCCCGGCGCGGAGGGCGCCGATGAGCATCTCGGCGGCCTGGGCGGCGGGCTCGGCCAGGTCCTCCGCCATCTGCGCGTACAGGCCGGAGCCCATGCGCAGGTGCGCCCGGATGGACTCGATCATGGCGCGTCCCCTTTCGACCCCTCGGCCGCACCGTTCTCGCGGATGCGGCTGACCAGGTCCGTCGTGCTGAGGCCCTCGACAAGCGGCGCGAGGACGACCCGGCCGCCGTGCGACTCGACGAACTCGCGCCCCACGACGCCCTTGTCGCGCCAGTCCTCGCCCTTGACGAGGACGTCGGGGCGGACCGCCTCGATGAGGCGCTGGGGGGTATCCTCGTCGAAGAGGACGATGTAGTCAATGGCCTCGATGGCCGAGAGGACCCGGGCCCGCTGGTCCTGGGGGCAGACGGGCCGCTCCGGCCCCTTGATGGACCGGACGCTGCGGTCGGAGTTCAGGCCGACGACGAGCACGTCGCCCTGGCGGCTGGCGAACGCGAGGTACTCGATGTGGCCGGCGTGCAGGATGTCGAAGCACCCGTTCGTGAAGACGACCGTCTCGCCGCGGGCGCGGTGCCGGCTGAGGTCGGCGAGCAGACCGTCCGTAGAGCGGACCTTGTCGCCGGAGCGGCGGGCCTCGCCGAGGAGGTCCAGGACCATCTCCTCGCGCGTGACGGGCTGGACGCCGAACTTCTCGACCTCCAGGCCGCCGGCCACGTTCGCGAGTTGGACGGCCTCGCGGAAGTCGGTCCCGCCGGCCAGCGCCAGGGCCATGACGGCGACGACCATGTCGCCCGCGCCGGCGTTGTCGTACACGTGCCGCGGCCGCGTGGGGACGAGCGCGCCCGCCGCCTCCCCGCGCCGCCGCAGGTACGCCCCCGCCTTGTCGAGCGTGATGACGAGGGCGTCGAGGTCGACGTCGCCGACGAGTCCGGCGGCGGCGCGTTCCAGGGCCGACGCGTCGTCACCGGCGAGCGGCACGCCGGAGGCCGTCTGGGCCTCGTCGCGGTTGGGCGTCAGGACGGTGGCCCCGCGGTACTTGCCGTAGTCGGCGGATTTCAGGGGGTCGACGATGACGGGAACGGCCGGCTCCGCGGCGGCCGCGGCCTCGATGAGCCGGGCGGTCAGGCCGGCCGTCAGGACGCCCTTGCCGTAATCGCTCAGCAGGACGGCGCCGGGCGGGTGGCCGGTCAGGCTCCGCTCGAAGGCCGTGACGACGGCGGACTGGTCGGCGTCCGAGAGGTCGTCCGGCTGTTCCCAGTCGACGCGCAGGACCTGCTGGGGTATGCGGTGCTGGGCCCGGCCGACGAACCGCGTCTTGCGCGTGGTCGGCCGGTCGGGGCTTCGAAGAACCTCGTCCGTGCCGGCGCCGATGCGCCCCAGTTCCGCCAGGACGTGCTCGCCGTCCGGGTCGGTGCCGACGACGCCGAAGACCTCCACGTCGGCCCCGAGGGTCCGGAGGTTGTTGACGACGGCCCCCGCGCCGCCGAGGCGGGTCTCCTCGTAGTCGACGCGGAGGACCTGGATCGGCGCCTCCGGGCTGATCCGCTCGGCGTCGCCGAAGACGTACCGGTCGAGGATGAGGTCGCCGACGACGAGGATGCGCGGCCGGCCGAGGCCTTCGACCATCTTGATGAGTTCGCGGTACACGTGTCGCCTCGCGGTTGTGCGCGGCGGGTCTCCGTACCCGCCGCGCGTGCGTTACGTATGTCATTCCGACCGAGGCCCGCAGGGCCGAGCGGAGGAATCTCGTCGTTGGGTTCAAGCAGGCAACCGTCCCCGCTGCTCGGCCCAACAGCGAGATTCCTCGACTCGCTGCGCTCGCTCGGAATGACATTCACGCGGCGGGTGCGGAGACCCGCCGCGCAAGACTCCTTTGCTACTCCGTCTCCAGTTCCGTCAGCACGAGGTGCCGGAGCAGCGGCACCATGATCTCGTGATGGCCGGTCAGGGCCACGCCGCGCTCCGTCGGGCGGCACAGGACATTCTGCCGCGGCCGGTAGTGCTGAATCTGGTCGAGGTTCGCCGTCGTCATCCCGTCGAGCGACGCCCCGAGGTTGGCCGCCACCGTGTACGCCTTCATGAAGACCTCCGGCAGGACGACGGCGGAGCCGAGGTTGAGCCACACGCCTCGGGCCATGTCGGCCACCACGGCGCAGAGTTTGCGGAAATCGATGAGGGTGGCCTCGCCGATGTCCGCCCCCGCCGCCTCCGGGTGCATGTGGACGGTGTCCGTCCCGATGGCGACGTGCACGGTCGCCGTACAGCCGAGGCGGGCGGCGGCGGCGAGGACGCTGCGGTCGGCGTGCGGAAACTCCTGCGGGTCCTCGTTCATCAGGTCGCCGACGGCCTGGCCGAGGCCGCGGTGCCGCCCGAGGCGGGCCGCATCGTTCAGGTAACCGGGCGTCTCATGGACCATGCCGAAGCGGCCGTCGCGCATCGTCTGGGCGGGGTCCTCGCTCGTCTCGCCGTGGAACGCCAGTTCCACGTCGTGGATGGCGCCGGCGCCGTGGGTGGCGACGGCCGTCACGATGCCACGCTCCATCAGGTCGATCAGGATCGGCCCCAGGCCGCACTTGACCACGTGGCCGCCGAACGCCGCCACGACCGGCGCGTCGGCCCGGACGGCGTCGGCGACGGCCGCGGCCAGGGCGCGCAGGCCGTCCGTCACGGGCGTGGTGGGCAGGGACGCGACGAACTCGCCGAGCGTGGCGTCCGCCCCGGCGGGACGGGCCAGGTCCGCCAGGCGCACCTTGTGCGTCCGCTCGCTAATCGGAAACGTCTCCAGCCGCGCCAGGTCGATGGGCGGGTACGGCTTGGGCTGACGCATCAGCGGTCTCCCCCGGGTCGGGGTTCGGGCAGCACGTCCAGGACGCGGCGGCGGAGGACGTCCTCGCCGTCGACCAGGTGCATGGCCACCTCCAGGGCGGCGATGCGGACGGCAGCGGCCGCGCGGCTCTCGCGAGTTGCCTCTCCCGCCGCTTCATCGGCGAGCAGCGGACGCCATTTTACAAAATCCTTGGCCGTGGTGACAAGCGCGGCCGCGCCTGCGTCGCGGGCGGCGGCGCGGAGGTGCGACACCTCGTCGGCGGTGTAGGCGTGATGGTCGCGGAAGGCGTCGAACCGGGCGACGGGCGCGCCCAGCCGCTCGAGCGTCCGCCGGAACGCCTCCGGGTTCCCGATGCCGCACGCGGCCGCGACGGTCCGGCCGTCGAGCCAGTCGGCCGGGGCGCGGGAACCGTCCGCGAAGACGACGCCCGCGGGCCGATGCTCGGCCGTCAGGACGGGCGTGCCGGGGGCGGCATAGTGGCCCGCGGCGGCCTTGATATCGGCCAGGGCGGCCGGGTCCACGAGGTCCGCCCGCGTGACGACGACCACGTCGGCCCGGTGCAGGGCCGTCGGCGGCTCGCGCAGGAGACCGCGCGGCAGGAGGTGACCGTGGCCGAACGGGCACAGGGCGTCGAGCAGGATGATGTCCAGGTCGCGGGCGAGGCGGCGGTGCTGGAAGCCGTCGTCGAGGATGGCGACGTCAAACGCCTCACCGGAAGCGGCGGCGTCGCGGATAGCCCGCAGGCGGTCGGGGTCCTGAACGTGTGGGACCTGGGGGCAGCGGAGGGCGAGTTCGGCCGCCTCCTCGTTCGCGGCACCCCCCTCGGCCCCGTAGCCGCGGCTCGCGATGAGCGGGCGGTACCCTTCGGCCGCGAGGAGCGTCGCAAGATACGCGACCATCGGCGTCTTGCCTGTCCCACCCACGGTCAGGTTGCCGACGCTGATGACGGGGCAGGGGGCGCGGCGGGGGGTGCCGCCCAGCCGGCGGGCAAGGTTGGCGGCGGCGAGGCCGGCGCGGTAGCCGCCCGCCAGGACCGCCAGCCCCGCCCGGGCCAGCGCCGGGCCGAGGCCGGCCGCCTGGCCGGAGACGACGGCCCGCCAGCGGGACGGCGCGCCGCGCGGCACGTCGGAAGCCCGGTTGGAGGGACGCGAGTCCATGCCCGTCGTTCCGACGCGAGGGCGGGGTGCCACCGGCCTCTTACGTTGTCACCCTGAGCGAAGTTCATCCGCCGAAGGCGGGCCAAGGGTCTCGCCGTGCCAGCGGCAAAACGGCGACGACCGCGGCGAGATTCTTCGTCGGCCTTACGGCCTCCTCAGAATGACATCCGGTTGGGCCGGCCGGCAATCTACGCCTGCATCTTCTCGATAATCGCCTGGCCCATTTCGCGGGTGCCGACGGCCGTCGGGTCGTCGCGGTTCGGCTTCATGTCGTAGGTGACGTCCTTGCCCTCGGCGATGACGGCGGCGACGGCCGCCTCGAGGCGCCGGGCGGCGTCCTTCTCGCCCAGGTGGTCGAGCATCAGCATCCCCGACAGGATCAGGGCCGTCGGGTTCACCTTGTTCAGTCCCTTGTATTTCGGGGCGGAGCCGTGGGTGGCCTCGAAGACGGCCATCTCGTCGCCGATGTTCGCCCCCGGCGCCACGCCCAGGCCGCCCGCCAGGCCCGCGCACAGGTCGCTGACGATGTCGCCGTACAGGTTCGGCAGGACGAGCACGTCATACAGTTCGGGCTTCTGGACGAGTTGCATGCACATATTATCGACGATGCGGTCCTCGAACTCGATGTCGTCGTACGCCTCGGCCACGCTGCGGGCCACGTCCAGCCACAGGCCGTCGGAATGCTTCATGATATTGGCCTTGTGGACCGTGGTGACCTTCTTCCGCCCGTGTTCGCGCGCGTAGCGGAAGGCGAAGTGATGGACCCGCTCGGTCCCTTCCACGCTGATGGGCTTGATGCTGATGCCGGTGGTGTCCTCGCCCGTCACGACCTTCTTGTCCGTCGAGAGATCGTTGATGGTGCGGATGAGTGTGCGCGTGGCCTGGTCACCCTTGGGGAACTCCACGCCGGCGTACAGGTCCTCGGTGTTCTCGCGGACGACGATGAGGTCGATGTTCTCGTACCGCGACCGCACGCCGGGGTACGACTTGCACGGCCTCAGGCACGCGTACAGGTTGAACGTCTGCCGCAGGTGCACGTTGACGCTGCGGAACCCCTTGCCGACGGGCGTGGTGACGGGGGCCTTCAGGGCCACGCCCGTCCGGCGGATGCTCTCCATGAGCGGTTCGGGCAGGGGGGTGCCGTACCGCTCGAGGCAGTCGGTGCCCGCCTCCTGCTCGTCCCAGTGGATGGCGACACCGGTGGCGTCGACCACGTCGCGCGTGACGGCCGCCAGCGACGGCCCGACGCCGTCGCCGGTGACGAGGGTGACGTCGTGAGCCATACGTTCCTCCACAATCATGGTTTGCGTTACGCCGGACGGCTTGCGTAAGCGACCGCCCTTGTGTGGCCCGGTGGGCTTATCCGGCCGGGATGCGAATCCGCACCGTGCCAGTACACATTCCCTTACATTGCGCTACATGCCCCCGGAGTGACGTTGTGCCAGTTAGGGTTTGGGTTTAGGCAAACCGTATCCCCAGGTTGCGCAGCATGGCAAACGTATCGATCCAAGGCACATCAAACGCCTCACAAAGGTTTGGGATCGGGACTTTACGCTTCACGTCGGGGTTGATAACCTCCTGGGTTACCACCATACAACCGTTCACCCTTGCATAGGCCACAAGCCATCCATCGGCCTTGGATGCGAAATCGGCTTTTGCCGCGTCTGAAAACTGGTCTTGTGATTGCACCCACTCCATCAACTCCCGGTAGCGATCAATGACCTGCGAGTCGTCCGTTGCCATGAACGCACTGCCGAAGCGCCCGTTGGCCCACATCGCGAGTTCGTCGTTTCCTCGCTCAAGTTCATCCTGCACGCGGTCGATGCTCATCACACGCCCAGCCTTGGCCTGCTCGACGAGGCTTTCCCAGAACCGGGGAGCGAAATCGAAAGCGTAGTACCGACGGGCCGCCTCGATGAAGACGCTGGCATCCAGGACGTACCTGCCGCCGTTCATCGCCGCGGCCCCTCCATTCCGAGCGAAGCGGCGTAGGCGTCAAAAGTCTTGCCCCAAAGTCCCGTCAGCCGGTAAGCCTCGGAATAAAGTAGCCGATCCGCCTTGGCCGCCCGGACCACGGTCCTGGCAAATCGGTGGCCGATGCGTAGATTCTGCGTTGCGTAGAAGTCTCCGCCGGAGGGCTGTTGCGATGTCGTACGCCTCTCGGCGCTCCGGTAGGACTCGTAAAAGGCGAAGAACTCGTTTCTGCGAATCAAGCCCAGGTCCAGGGCCCGGCGAGCCACCACGATCTCGCTAACCTTGAACCGACTCGCCATCTGCTGGAAGGGCTCCGGGCCATCGGAAACGGACGGCCACACCTGGCGCATCAGCCGTTCAGGAACAAGGAACTCGGCTGCCACCTGGTTACAGACCCGCTCCGTGTCGTCCTCAGCGGGCATGAGTTGGCGAAGGTCAAAGGCCGCGCTGCTCCCGAAAAACACATGGGCCAGTTCGTGGGCGAGCGTGAACATCTGCGCCGCTTTGCCATCCGCCCCGTTGACGAAGAGAAGCGGCGCATACTCGTCCACCAGCACAAAACCGCGGAACTCGTGCGGGTCCAGTTTCCGATGGGTGTTGTTGCCCACAACGCCGTTGACGGCTACGAGGATTCCTGCCTCATCGATTGTCTCGCGCAGGGCGCGCAGCGCGTCGCTCCACGTCCGATGGTTCGAAGCCCAGTCCGGCCCAACGCCCAGCGCCCTGCGCATGCGTTCGGCGACGGCCGGGCGCTCCTCTTCAGCCCGCGCCGCGGCGACGAAGGGGAGGCGCTCTTGGCCTTCCTCGATCAGAAACTCGCGCATCCACGCCTGCCGCTGCTGCATCGTCTGGATGGTTTCAAGAAGGTCCGGGCTGGGTTCCTCCGGAGAGTCGCTGCGGAGCGTCCGGAAGTACGGAACCGGCAGGCGCTCTTTGGGCGGTTCTTCGAGGAAGAAAAAGCCGAACGGCGTCGCCGTCGCCTTGGCCAGGTTCTCCAACTGGCGCAGCGTGGGGCGTGTCTCACCCGCCACCCACTCTTCAACTCTCCGGAGTTGGGGTCGGGATGCGAGGGAGTCCAGCGACCGCCCCGAACGGTGGACCGCCCAGTGCAGAACATCCGTGCTGACGGTAACTCTGTTCATCCGCCCACTTCTCCGAGCACGTCGATCTTGCCCGTCACCGCCGCCGAGATCAGGGCAAAGCGGTGCTCATGTAGACCACTATTTGAAACACGTCAATCTTACGATCCCGTCGAGGTGCCCGTGTCGAATCGCCCATGCTAGGGCACCCGGCGGGGGGTGTCAATGGTTTTCGCTTGCAGACACGCCGGGCAGGTGGTCGTCCAGGTCCTCGAGGCGGGTGATCGCCAGGTCGGCCGGCGGGTCGGGCGGGGCGCGGTGATGGCGGTCGACCCAGACGCACGCCAGGCCCGCCGCCCGGGCGCCGCCGATGTCGGCCTCCGGCTCGTCGCCGACGAACACGGCCCGGCCGGCCGGCACGCCGAGCGTCCGCAGCGCCGCCCGGAAGATGCGCGGGTCCGGCTTGCGGAACCCCACGTCGCTCGAGAAGCAGGCGACCTCGAAGAAGTCCGCCAGGCCGAACCGTTCGAGTTGGCCCGTCCAGAGGTAATCGGGCGTGCCCCACGGCGTGTTGGAGACGAGCCCCAGGCGGTACCCGCGGGCCCGGAGGACGGCGAGGGTCTCCCGCGCGCCGGGCACGACGGACCCCTCCGCCACCAGGGGACGGGCGCACATCTCGCCGAGCGTCGGCAGCGTCAGGCCGCTGACGCTGCGGACCACGCGCCGAAGGGCCATCGTCACCCGGTACGGCAGGGCGCCCTCGGGGTCCGACGGACGCTTCGACGGCGCATGGGCGGGGTCGGGCACCGTGGCGGCCGGCGGCAGGGCCGATTCGTTGCCGAGCACCAGGCCGCTGACGACCCCCTGCACGCACCGGCCGGCTATGACGGGCCAACTCGGCAGCGGGTAATCGATCAGCGTGCCGCCCATGTCGAACAGGACGGCCTCGGCGCGAGCGAACACGGAGAGGACCCCTTTCGTCAAGCCCCCCTCTCCCTTGACGGGCCTTGGCCCGCCGTAGCGGGCTTCGGCCGCGCAGGCGCGAGAGGGAAGGGGTGAGGGTGAAAGCCGAAGGCTCCAAGCCGCAAGCCGCAAGCAAAGACGACGACAACCGCGCGCCGTTGTCGTGGGTTGTCGCTTGAGGCTTGTGGCTTGAGGCTTGTGGCCTGGAGCCCAATCACGCTCACCCGCTACTCTACAAAGCAGTGCTCCGCTGCGAAGCACGAGTCGCTGCGATACCCGATCTGACCCTCTCCCGCCGGGGGAGAGGGCATTCCAACGACGCTCAGAAGAGGCGATAGCCGTAATCGGGGTTGTCGGTGTCGAAGTCGCGGTCCGTCAGGCCGGGCGTGAAGTTGATGTTCGTATAGAAGTAGTGGCTGATGAGTTCGCCGTCCCAGTCGTAGGCGTCGGAGCGGACGCAGGCCAGGGTCTCGGTGTCGATGAAGATGACGAGGGTCTCGCAGGGGTAGCCCTTGTCGGGGGGCAGGAGGCGTTTCAGGACGAAGGCGGGGCGGTCGGCCTCGACCCGGACGCCCTCGTAGGTGAGCGTCAGGTCGCCCCGCTCGTGGGCCTCCTCGCACTGCCGCGCGATGAGGCGGACCATGTTGACCATGCCGGCCTTCGTCAGGGGCCGGCGGCTGTGCTTGACGGCGATCTTGCCCTCGGGGTCGAGCGCCACCTTCCGGAAGATGACCCCGAGGATACCGGACGGATGGGCCTGGATCTTGCCCTTGTACTGGCCCTCGACGTAGAGGACCTCCTGGCCCTCGGACGGGCCGCCGACCCACTTCAGGTAGACGCTGAACGGCTCGGCGCGGAACTTCATCCGCATCTGCTCGGGCTTTTGGAGTTTGCCGCCCACGCGCTCCAGTTTCTGGAAGTGGCAGGTGTAATCGCGGATGCGGCCGTCGGCCCAGTCGCGGGCGCGCTGAAGAAACGCCAGCGGGTCCTTGCGGACGACCGGCTCCAGCGCCTCGCGGGACTGGGGGTAGTCGACCGACCCGGCGGCCGCCTCGGGTCCCGTCGCCGCCGGCTGGGCGGCGTCCGACGCCGCAACCGCAGCAAGCGCCACCACGGCGGCCAGGAGCATCACCGTCCGCGGCACCCGTCGCCGCGTGGACGCGGTGCGGAGGCCGGGGCGGGTGGGCGGTGGTGAGCGTCGGCGCATCGGGTGGTCTCAGGGAAAGCGGTCGGCCTACCGCGGCACGGTGCCCTGCGTCAGAAGAATCGGGAAGACGGCGTATTGCCGCCGCTGGATGACCGGACGGAATCCGACGCGCCGGAACATGGCGTGCAGTTCGGGGGCGTCGCGGTGGCGGATCGTGCCGCCCTCGACGTGCGTGATGACGATGTCGTAGATGATCCGCCCCAGGAAATGGTCGGACCAGCCGTCGAGCAGCAAGAGACGGCCGCCGGGCTTCAGCACGCGGTACAACTCGCGGACGACCGCCTCCTGATGGGGATAGTGGTGGAACGAGTTGGCGCACGTGACGACGTCGAAGGCCCGGCTGTCGAAGGGCAGGTGCTCGCTGTCGGCCACCGTCAGGCGGACGCGGTCGGCGTGGCCGTTGAGTTTGTGGTTGGCGCGGCGGACCATGGGCTCGCACAGGTCGAGGCCGACGACGTCCCAACCTCGGCCGGCCAGGCGCCCGACGAGTTCCCCCGTGCCGCAGCCCACGTCCAGCACCCGGCCGGGCGGGATCGTCCGGAGTTCCTTCAGCAGCATGGCGTGGGCCGGCTCGAAGAGAAACCGGTTGAGCCAGTGATGGTCGTAGGTCTCGGCCCAGCCGGAGAACTCGGCATGGGCCCGGAGTTTCAACTCGTGGTTCACGTCATCCCACCCTGTCGATGCGCTTGGCGTGCCCCTCGCTCGAGACCTTCCCCAGGGTTATATCGGCTCCACGCTTGCGGCAATTGTAACGGAATTACGCAGGGCCGACAAGGGGGTCGGCCGCAAAGTTGTGAAATGGGCCGGGGCCAATGCCCAGTGACCCATACCCAACATGGCCGCCGAAGCCCCTTATCCCGGCGAAGGCGGGTGACCAGGCAGGCCTCCGGCCTGTGGCAAACGGCGCGCGGCCGGCGGGCGGCCCGGCGAACACGGGCGCCTCTGCGCGCCTCGACGCCCCTGCGACGCTTGGACCGTTGGCTAATGCCGAATCCCGAATCCCGCGTGCCGGCCGTTCAGCCGTTGCCTGAGGCCGTTCGGGGGCTTAGAATCGAGCGTCGCGGAAGGAGACCGTCCTCGTGCTGGACCTGGTGGGACTGGCGTTCGGCAGTTTCGTCCTGGCGCTCTCGGGGGCGCTGGTGCCCGGGCCGATGCTCTCGGCGACGCTGGCGGGCAGTCATCGCCGCGGCTTCTGGTTCGGGCCGGGGGTGGTCCTCGGCCACGCCCTGGCCGAGATCCCCGTCGTGGTCCTGCTCCTGCTGGGCATCTCCTCGTTTCTGGAGAACCGGTGGGTGCTGACGGCCATCGGGAGCGTCGGGGCCGTGGCCCTCGCCTGGATGGGCGTGGGCCTCCTGCGCCGGATGGGCCGGGACGAGACCGCCCCGGAACCGGGCTTCGTCCGCCTGGGGTCCGTCCCGACGGGCCTGATCACGAGCCTCGTCAACCCGTACTGGTACCTCTGGTGGGTGACCCAGCCGACGCTGCTGCTGGCGGGGGCGGCCGCGATGGGGTGGCTGGGGGTGGCGGCGTTCTTCATCGGCCACATCTCGGCGGACCTGGCGTGGTTCTCGGCGGCCTCGCTGAGCGTGGCTAGGGGCAAGAGGCTGCTCCAGGGCCGATTCTACAAAGGCCTGCTCGCCGTCTGTGCGGGCATCCTGTTCGTCATGGCCGGCCTCTTCGCCAAACTGGCGGTCGAGAAGGTCCTGGCACAAGGGGGGTGAGGGGCGGTACGCGAGGTGGAGCCGGCGGCTGCAGGTCGCCCGGTTGTTTCGGCCCCTGAACCGCGTCGCATGCCCGCGGCGACGTACCGTCGCCGGCTCAATGGTTGCCCGGGCGGAGCCTTCATCGATATTCTAGGAAAACGCGATTTCGCCGGGATCCCGAAAATGGCTGTTTTCGGAACCCGGATCGTCGATTCTGACGCGCCAGGGACGATTTGGGGGTCGAATGTTAAAATGGGTAAGGCGAAACGCGCGACTTTTGTACCGCTTTTTTCGGAAACGCGCGAAAACGCGCCGGAAATGCCCCCGTTTTTTCGCGTTTTTGAACCATCATCAACGGCCGTCCATATGAACTAAAAGCGCGCTCCGGCATGGAACAGGCCCCGTATGCCACTGGACACCGGCCCCGCGAGGCGGTAAGGTGTGAGGCTCCTCCCGCGGCACGATGCCGCGGACGGGCCGGAAAGGGCGGACGTCCCCATGTCCGAGATGGAAGCCGTACGCACCCTCGTCCTGGCGGCCGGCGACATGGCCCTCCGGATGCGCGGCGAGGCCGCCGTCCATCGCAAGGCCGACCGCTCGTTCGTCACCGACGCCGACCTGGCCGTCCAGACCACCCTCATCGAGGAACTCGGCCGGCGCTACCCCGACGACGGCTTCGTGGCCGAGGAGCAGGACGTCGGCCGCGAGGCCCCGTCCGCCCGGCGGCTGTGGGTGCTGGACCCGATCGACGGCACGGCCTCGTACGCGTCCGGCCTGCCGGGATGGGGCGTCTCGGTCGGCCTCGTCGACGACGGCCGGGCCGTGGCCGGCTGGTTCCATCTGCCCGTGACGGGCGAGGTGTTCGAGGCCGGCCCGGACGCCGGGATGCGGGCGGCGTCGGACCCGCAGGCCCCCCTCGAACCGGCCGGCCTGCGCCGGCCGCAGCCGTTCCATCGCGAGTCGGCCATCTTCGTCGATTCCGGGTTCCACAAGCGGTTCGCGCTGGATCCCTCCTTTCCCGGGAAGGTGCGGAGCGTCGGCACGACCGTCGGGCACCTGGCGTACGTGGCGGCCGGCTGCGCCGACGCCGTCGTCCTGGGCGACGTGCACGTGTGGGACATCGCCTCGGGCATGGCCATGGTCGCCGCCGCCGGCGGCGTGACCCGGTATTTCGACGGCACGGACGTGGACCTCATGGCGTACATGGCGGGGGAGGACGTGGTGCGGCCGATGATCAGCGGGCACGCCGAAACGGTCGCGCGGCTCGCGCCGCTGGTGGCGAGCCGCGAATGACCAATGCCCAAGTCCCAATGACCAAGAACGCTGCGCGTAAGGGTAACCTTTACTGAGCCCAGGAAAAGTAATGTCCTCATCGGGCCAGGCTGTCATTCTGAGGCTCCGCTTGCGGAGCCGAAAAACCTCGCCGTGCGAAAGGTGACAAGGCGAGATTCTTCGTCGCGGCTTCGCCGCTCCTCAGAATGACAACCCCGGACATTACTTTTGCCGGGATCAGTGGCCGCCGGACTTGTCCGGCGCGTTGGCGATGTCGCGAGCGGATCGCGTCAGAGGCCCTTGCTGGGAATCAGTGGCCGCGGGGCATCGTGAACGCCGATAAACCGGGCGAGCGGCGTGCGAGGGCGAAGGTTCTTTTAAGATACAAAGTCGCGCCAGATTTTTGTTGCATGAGCACACGGGAGGGGTTCTAGTAACCTCGTCCAGCGAACTGACCCGGCACGGGTCTCTACGCGGAAGGAGTGTCCCATGAAGGCACGCACACTGGTGGGCACGTTGGTTCTGGCCGTCGTGGTGGGGACGATGGCGGCGGACGCCTCGGCGACGGTCCGGCGTGAGAACAACGTCATGCAGCAGTTGTTCGGGGCCGGGAACCCGGCCGGCGTCGGACTCCGTCAGGCCACGCTGGCGCCGATTCTGGCGCTGAATTACCGGATGGACGGCCTGGCCAATATGCAGGCGGCCGCCATGGAAGCGGACGCCCCCCCGCCGCCCGCCGATGCGCCCGGCGGATGGTTCAACGACCCCATCCCGTTCTTCGAGTACCATTACGGCAGCAACCGCGACCGCCGGACCGGCGGGCTCGATACGGACCTGAACGGCGGCACCGTGGGCATGACGTTCCGCTCCATCGACGACATCATCGTCGGCCTGATGTACGATTACACCTACGGCACGGGCGTCGGGCCGGGCCAGGTCGACAACGACATGGACACCAACTCGTTCACGTTCTTCCTGTCGAAGAACGTGGACCTGTTGTACTTCGGCTCCTCGTTCACGTTCAGCGACACGAACATCCGGACGCGGGCGGGGGGCGCGGGGCGGCGGACCGTCGTCGACGCCAACACCTTCGTCCTGGCGCCGTACGTGGGCGTGGCCGCCTTCCAGCAGGGACCGCTGACGGCCTACTCGACCCTGACGATGGTGTGGCGGTGGCAGCAGTTCAACTACAACCGGAACATCGCCAGCGACGATTCCAGCGACGGCACCCTGGTCCTGATGAACCGGGCCGATTACGCCATGTCCGACCAGTGCATCGTGACGGGCATCTTCGACTGGAACCGCGTGCTTCAGGAAGAGTACACCAACATCGCCCCCCTCGAGGATCCGGACCACTGCTGGTTCACCCTGGGCGGCAAGGTGCGCTACTACCTGACGAAGAACCTCGAACTGTACGCCCAGTACACCGCCGACGTGGGCAACGAGTCGTACGAGAACCACGCGGTGAACCTGGGGCTTTCGTTCTCCTTCTGACGGCAGGCGTTCATCGCGGCCGGAGACCCCTGGTTGCCCGCAGGTTGGTGACATGCACGTCATGAGGGGTTAGGGAAGGAGAGCGTGTCATGAACGATCGGGCCGTGCGAGGTCTGCGCCGCAGGTTGGCACATCTGCCGCTGGTGGTTCTGGCTTTGGCGGTGACCCTGGCTGCCTTCTCCCACATGGCCTGCAACCAGCGCAAGACGAGCGATATCCAAGCCGATATCGCCAGCGCCGAGAAGCGCGCCGCGGAGATCCGGAAGCAACTGGCGGAGGTCCACGGCAGCGAGTACGACGCCTCGACGGGCCAGTTTTCGAGGGGCTACGGAGGAAGGGGACCCCTTGCCATAACGTCTACCGACTTGCAGGCGGAGAAGCAGACGCTGATCGGGCAGCATAACCGCTACATGGCCTCGCTTTCGGACCTGCGAGAGGAACTGGCAGACGCCCAGGAGGCCGAGAGCAGCAGGAGCAGTACTGGATCGGACGTCAGCCGGCGAGGTGCTGGTGCTGCGGGCAGCGTAAGCGTGCCGACGGGCGGCAAGCCCCCGTGCACCGGCCACAGCCACTAGGGTCCATTCGGTGACGCGACATCGTTCAACGGCCTGTCGATCCGTCGGGGCGACGGGGCGGCCGGCCGTTTTCGTGCAATGAGGGCGGCACATCCCACGTCCGCGCCGTACAATGCAACCGGTACAAAACGTGCCGCGGCGGCAGGGTACCCGCATTCCTGAGGAGACGCCTGATGAGGTACCGAGGGACGGCCTGGCGGGCGGATGAGCCGGGGACGGGGCCGGCGGCGTGGCGCCTGGGCGTGGTGCTGGTCCTGGCCGCCCTGGCCGCCGGTGCCGCCGGGTGTCAGCAGGCCGGTTCGTACGCCACCTGGACGCTCCAGCCGAAGTTCCTGGTGGCCGACGTCGAGCACTTCCGCACGTGCATCCACGCCGACCCCGAACAGGCCATCCCGGACCGCATGGCGCCGGAGGCGGCGACGGTCTTTCACGAGGTCCTGGACGCGGCGTACGGGCCGTCGTATCCGGACGGCCGGGTGCCGCCGGCGGTTTTCCGGCGGGCCTGGCGGTACTTCTTCGACACGTCCATCTACATGGTCCATTACCCGGGGCCGAAGAGCGCGCTGGTCCTCTTCTACAACCCGTACACGGACACGGCGGCCATCCTGCGGTGGGACGAGACGGACGAAGGTCTCCGTGTCGGCGACGCCGAGGTCCTGACGGGCGACTACCTTCGCGGGCGGCACCGGCCCCCGTACAGCCCGGCCGCCGGCTGGCGCGCGCGGGAGGCCCTGGCCGCCGCCGCCGTCGCCGAGACGACCTACGAAACGACGGAAGGCTTCGGCCGCTTGTTCGCCGGGCTCCGGCCCCCTCCAAGAGAGAAGGTCGAGACGATGAGCAACACCGAGGTCGAGGCGATGCTTGAGCGCCTGGCCGACTGGCGATCCCATGCGCCCGGCCTGGCCGGCGGCAAGGCGCAGACCGGCAACCGCGTCTGCGCCGGGGCCCGGCTCCGCCTGAACCTGCTGGCGCTGGACATTCTGAAGAACACCACCAGACGCAAGTTCCTGATGGAGGCGGTGAACGCGGTGTTCGACGACCTGGTGGCCGGCCGGGCGGAGCGGGTCCTGGCCCGGGCCGAGGACACCCCCGCGCCGGCGGCCGGCGCCATCCGCGAGGTGGACCCCGCCGACTGGAAGAACCAGGCCCTCGTCTCGTACGCGGTGGGGCCGGACGAGAAGGCCGCCTTCGCGTTCACCACGCGTTGGGACCAGCAGAACGCTTTCCTGTGCTTCAGTTTCGTCCCCGGCGACCAGGAAGACACGTGGTCGCTGAGGCGCATCGATTATGTCAATTGCCGGGCGTACGCCCGGGTCCGCAAGAAACAGGACGCCGGCGAGCCCGCCCAGGCGGCCGCACGCCGCAAGCCGTAGTCGGCGCGGCCGCGCCCGTCTTCTGGTGGACGGCCAGGGGCGCGGGCATAGGCATCGCGCCCTGCGCCGCAGCAGCGAAAGGAGACAGACCGATGCAAACCACATACAAAAGCAGTCGGCGGCCCCTGGCGGTGGTCCCGTGGGTCGGCGTGCTGGCGATGGCCGCGGGGCTTCTGGTAGTCGGCGGGCCGGCGGCCCCCGCCCTTGCCGGCCCCGGGGTAACGAGCGTGCCACCGTCGCCGACCCTCGTGTCGCCGGACGACTACAGCGGCCCGGCGGACGCGTACACCGCGAACACGGTCGGCGAGTTGGGATTGGGGCCGCCGCCTTCCGGGAACGCCCCCGACCCGCGCGGCCCCCTGCAACCGGTGACAGAGAGCCCCAGGGCGGATCCGCCCGGCGAGATCAACGGCATCGACGTCTCCAGCGTGGGGCGGACACCGACCACGTCCGGCCTGTCCGACAGGTCCCCGCCCGGCCCCGCGCCCGAGGGGGGCACCATCAAAGTCCCTGAGTACCTGCAGCCGCTCGTCGACGGCGCCGTCAGCCCGAGCGGCGGCCCGGCCGGCGAAGGCGTCAAGCAGGGGCTCATCCACGTGCTCGGCGAGGAGGCCGGCGAGAAGTGGGCTCCCTGGATGGCCGCCGTCGGACCGGCCGCCGAGTTCCTGGGCGAGGCCACCCACCCCAACGCCGACCCCGGCCTGATCGTGATCGAGGGAGGCCGCGCGACCGTCAAGACCGGCGTCGGGATGGGCACCGGCGCGCTGGGTGGCGCAGGCGGGGCCCTCATCGTCACCGTCGCAGGCGTCGGGTCGGGACCGGTCGGCTGGATCATCATCCTCACCGGCGCTGTGGCCGGCAGCGCTGCCGGAAACTACGTGAACACGTACGCCGTGGACCCGGCCTTCGACGAACTGGGGCAGGACTGGGCGAATCACGTCAACTGGGTCAACCAGACGTGCAACGACCGGACGGAGCAGCCGGTCCGGTTACCGGGCGAGTCGGTCGGTGCCACGCCGACCACGGGCGGGCCGATGGACGTGACCTCGCACATCCGCGTGATCCGGGTCCACGTGGTCCGCCCGCCGACGATCATCCGGGGACCGGGGCGGGGTCCCTGCCGCCCGGGGTGCCCGGACTTCCGCCGGTAGCCGCCGGCCGTTGCCGCGCGCGTGACACGAATGCCGAGAGGAGCCACCGCGATGCCTACGAGATGGATGACGGCGCTTTGCGTCCTGGTGCCAGCCGCCGCGTGCCTTGCCGCGGGGTGCAACGTCCGGGCCATGAAAGGCGACAGCCGGACGAAGAGCGAGATCAGGAAGGACCACGCCGAGGCCCAGCAGGAACTGGCCGCCAAGCAGGCCGACCTCAGCCGCCTGAAGGCCGGACTCCTGGAGGAGGGCTGGACGCACAACGAGGCGGGCGACCTCGCCCCGCCGCACGGCCTGCACCGAGGCGACCAGGTGCGCAAGACCCAGGAGCGTCTCAACGCCCTGGAGAAGGATATCGCGGCACTGAAGACCCGCCTCGACCGTGACCGTCGGGTGTGGCGAGAACGCGGGTACGAGGTGGCCGAGTTGACCCGTGACGCCGCCACTCAGGTCTCGCCGCCCGCCCACCGCGATTGACCGGAGGCCGGTGAGGCCCGAAAGCGCTTGACAGGCGGCCCCGCCGGCCGTATGCTTTGTCCGCATTCATCGGTGAATCCACGATCAGCATGGAGGACACCCGTCCGGAGCGGGGCACCCCCGGCCGGACGCACAAGACGATGCCTACGGTCCGACTTCCTGATGGCGATACGCTGGAAGTGGCCGATGGGGCATGCGTCGCGGACGTTGCCAAACGCATCGGTTCAGGCCTGGCTAAAGCCGCCGTCGCTGCCAGGCTGAACGGCAAGTCGGTGGATCTGTCGGCCCCGGTGCCCGATGACGGGACGCCGGAGGTGGAGATCCTGACCGACAAAAGCGACGAAGCCCTCTCGATTCTGCGCCACTCCACGGCTCATGTCATGGCGGCGGCGGTGCGCCGCCTCTTCGGGGACGGCGTGCGCTTCGGCATCGGCCCGGCCATCGAGGACGGGTTCTATTACGATTTCGAGGTGCCCGGCGGCCTGGCCGAGGACGACCTGCCCCGCATCGAAGAGGAAATGGCCGAGATCATCGCCGAGGCGGCCCCGTTCGAGCGGGAAGCGGTGACGCTCCGGGACGCCCGCGTCCGGATGGAGGCCGAGGGCCAGACGTACAAGGTGGAACTCCTCCGCGACATGGCCGCCGCCGGTCCCGTCGAGGGCGAGCAGGTCGACCGCGCCGAGGCCAAGCCCGCGCCGGACGGCACCGTCACGCTGTACCACACGGGGGGGTTCACGGATCTGTGCCGCGGGCCGCATATTCCCGACACCGGCCGCATCCCCGCGTTCAAACTGCTGAGCGTGGCGGGCAGTTACTGGCGGGGCGACGAGACCCGCCCGATGCTCCAGCGGATTTACGGGACGGCGTTCTTCTCGGAGAAGGACCTGAAGAACTACCTCGCCCGCCGCCAGGAGGCCGCCAAACGCGACCATCGCCGTATCGGCAAGGACCTGGACCTGTTCAGTTTTCACGAGGAGGGGCCGGGCTTTGCGTTCATGCATCACGCCGGCATGCGCGTGCTGAACGAGATCCTGGCATACTGGCGCCGGCTGCACGCCGAGGCCGGGTACCAGGAAATCCGCACGCCCACCATTTTGAGCGAGGCCTTGTGGCACCGGAGCGGGCACTGGGATAATTACCGCGAGGCGATGTACTTCACGGAAATCGACGACGAGGCGTTCGCCGTCAAGCCGATGAACTGCCCCGGCGGGCTGCTCGTCTACCGGAACACGAAGCATTCGTATCGCGAATTCCCGATGCGAGTGGCGGAACTGGGCCTGGTGCACCGGCACGAGAAGAGCGGCGTGCTGCACGGGCTGCTGCGGGTGCGCCAGTTCACGCAGGACGACGCCCACATCTACTGCCTGCCGGAGCAGTTGGAAGACGAGGTCGTGGGCGTCATCCGGCTGGTGGACGAGATCTACCGGACGTTCGGCTTCGACCAGGTGCGGGTGGAACTCTCGACCCGCCCGGAACATTCCATCGGCACGGACGAGATGTGGGAGCACGCCACCGGGGCCCTCCGCGGGGCGCTGGAGACGTGCGGCATGGACTACACGGTCAACGAGGGGGAGGGGGCGTTCTACGCCCCGAAGATCGATTACCACATCCGCGACTGCCTCGGCCGGTCGTGGCAGTGCGGGACGATCCAGGTCGACCTGGCCATGCCCGAACGGTTCGACCTGACCTACGTGGGCCGGGACAACACCGAGCACCGGCCGGCGATGATTCACCGGGCCATCCTGGGGAGCATCGAGCGGTTCCTGGGTATCCTGATCGAGCATTACGGGGGCGACTTCCCCCTGTGGCTGGCGCCCGTCCAGGCCGCCGTCCTGCCCGTGAGCGATAAGTTCAACGCCTACGGCGAGACGGTGCTCGATGCCTTGAAGGAAGCGGGCCTGCGGGCCGAACTGGACGACGGCAGCGAGAAGGTCGGGGCCAAGATCCGCCGGGCCACGCTCCGCAAGATCCCGTACATGCTGATCGTCGGCGAGAAGGAGGAGGGGGCCGGCACCGTCAGCGTCCGCGACAAGGCCCGCGGCGACCTGGGGGCCGACGGCCTCGAAGCGTTCATCGACCGGGCCAAGACGGAGATCGCGGAGAAGCGGCTCCGGCCGGCGCCGGAGGAGGCGTAGCGGGTTGTATCGGCGCGTTGGCGGGTGGCTCATGATGTCATTCTGAGGCCCCGCTTGCGGGGCCGAAGAATCTCGCCGTGCGACAAAAGAGAAGGCAAAGACCAGGGCGAGATTCCCGTTCGCCTCGGCTTCGCCTCGCTCGGGGCAGGCTTCGTCGGCCTCACGGCCTGCTCAGAATGACAGCAGAATCAAACCGGACCGCGGCGGGTACGGAGACCCGCCGCGCAATATCAGGCTACCCGTAATAAGGAGGAGCGCTTGAAGGATCAGAGGCAGCGGGTCAACGATCAGATCAAGATCTCGCCGCTGCGGGTGATCGGGACCGACGGCGAACAGATGGGCATCCTGGAACGTGACGAGGCGCTCCAGATTGCCCAGGAGGCCGGCCTCGACCTCGTGGAAGTGGCGCCGCACGTTCGGCCGCCGGTGTGCCGGATCATGGACTACGGCAAGTACAAGTACGACCAGGCCAAGAAGAGCCACAAGAGCCGGGCCAAGAGCCACGAGGTCAAGCAGAAGGAAATCCGGGTCCGGCCCAAGACCGAGAAGCACGACCTGGAGTTCAAGATCCGGCGGGCACGGGAGTTCCTCGAAGACGGCGACAAGGTCATGGTCAACATGCTGTTCCGCGGCCGGGAGATGACCCACCTGGACTTCGCCGCCCAGAACATGCAGGCGTTCGTCGAGTCCCTGGGCGACGTGGCCACGGTGGAGCGCGGCCCCTCGCGCGAGGGACGGCGCATGATCCTCATCCTGGCCCCGACCAAGAAGAAGCCGACCTGACCCTCGCCGCACCCTCGTCACCCTGACCGACGCGAATCGAGCCGTCGCCGACGGCAAGGGGGGAAGCGTTTCCATTTGGACCCCTGCGAATCCGAAAGGGCCGACATGCCCAAGGCAAACAAGACCGGAAAGACGCACAAGGGATTGGCCAAACGCGTCCGCAAGACGCGCACCGGCAAAATCCTCCGGAACAAGGCCAACCGCGGCCACCTGATGAGCACCAAGTCCGGCAAACGCAGACGCCGGCTGCGCGGCAAGGACACCGTCAAGGGGAACCTGGCCAAGCGGTACCAGCACGTGCTCAAGCCCGGCAAGTAAACCGACCGGCCGAAGGCACAGAACAGGAGCAGGACCATGCCTCGAACGCGAAAAGGCACCAAGCGGCACGAGAAGAAGAAGCGGCTGCTCAAACGGACCAAGGGGTACGTGGGGGCGCGCGGCAAACTGTACCGGGTCGCGAAGCAGACCCGCATGAAGGCCGACCAGTACGCCTACCGGGACCGCCGGAACCGCAAACGCGACTTCCGGAGGCTCTGGATCACGCGCATCAGCGCGGCCTGCCGGCAGCGCGGCACGTCGTACAGCCAGTTCGTGGGCGGCCTGAAGAAGGTCGGCGTCGAACTGAACCGCAAGATGCTGGCCGACCTGGCCCTGAACGATCCGAAGGCCTTCGATGCCGTCGTCGAACAGGCCTCCGCCGCCGCCAACGGAGACTGACATGGCCACCGCGGCCGAGGTCGAGGCGCTGCGCGAGGAGGCCCTGCGGGCCATCGAGGCCGCCGACGACCCGGAGGCCCTGGAGGCCGTCCGCATCGCCTGGCTCGGCCGCAAGGCCGGCCGCATCCCCGCCCTGATGAAGGCCATCCCGACGGTCCCGCAAGAGGATCGGGCCGCTTTCGGCCAGGCCGTCAACGCCCTCAAGGCCGCGGTCGCCGAGCGCCTGGAGCAGCGCCGGGCGGAGGTGGAGGCCGCCGCGGGCGCGCCGCCGGCCGTCGACGTGACGCTGCCCGGCCGGCCGCTGCGTCTCGGCCGGCTGCATCCGATTACGCGGGCCACGCAGGAGATGGTCGAGATCTTCGCCCGCCTCGGCTTCGAGCGCGTCGAGGGGCCGGAGGTCGAGGACGAGTGGCACAACTTCGTGGGGCTGAACATCCCGCCGGCCCACCCGGCGCGCGACCCGCTCGACAACTACTTCCTGGCCGACCACGCGCTGCTGCGGACACAGACCTCGACGGTGCAGATCCGCATCATGGAGAACCGCCCCCCGCCGGTGCGGCTCGTGGCCCCCGGGCGGGTGTACCGGCCGGACACCCTCGACGCCGGCCACTCCAACATGTTCCACCAACTGGAAGGGCTGTGGGTGGACGAGGGGGTGACCTTCGCGGACCTGAAGGCGGTGCTGTCGGCGTTTGCGCGGGCGTGGGGCGGGGCGGACGCCCGCACGCGGTTTCTGCCCAGTTACTTCCCGTTCACCGAGCCGAGCGCCGAACTGTACCTCTCGTGCCTCCTGTGCGGCGGCGCGGGATGCCCCGCCTGCAAACGGACCGGGTGGATGGAGATCGGCGGGTGCGGCATGGTGGACCCGAACGTCTTCGAGGCGGTCGGCTACGACCCGGAGCAGGTGACGGGCTTCGCCTTCGGCCTGGGCATCGACCGGTCGGCCATGCTGCGGTACGGCATCAACGACATCCGCCTGCTGTTCGCAAACGACGTGCGGTTCCTCAGGCAATTCTGAAGACAATGCCCAATAACCAAGTCCCAATGACCAAAGAGGCCTGCGGCCTGTGCGCCGTTCGGTTATCCTCGACGCGAAGCGTTCTTGGTCATTGGGGTTTGGGCATTGGTCATTTCTTCTAGAAGATGGCCTTTCGCTGGGTGGCGGTCATCTCGCCGCCCGTCTGGACGTTGTCGCGCTGGAGGTCGAGTTCGACGCTGACGGTGTCGGCGTCGGAGCAGTAGGGCGTGTAACTGTAGGACTGGTTGCCGCTGAGGTCTTCCCACAGCATGTCGCCGTCGGGTCCCAGGATGTTCCACTCGTACCCGCCGTGGCCGGCGAAGACCTCCATGTCGACGCTGTTGGCGGTCTCGGTGACCTTGACGAGGACGTCCTCGAAGTCCCAGTCGGCCCAGGGCTCGTAGTAGGTTTCCGGGGCCTGGCAGTCCTCCAGGCAGAGCCAGTAGGTATCGGGGTCGTCGTCGGGCTCGTAGGAGGGGCGGGGGTCCACGTCGACGCCCTCCTGCAGTTGGCCCATGTCCTGGAGTTCGTCGAACTGGGTCTGGGAGAGTTTGAGGACGTAGGGCCCCTCCTTCAGGGGGATGGTGGCCTGCCCCTCCGGCGCCGAGCCGGTCGTGATGACGAGGCAGGCGAGCGTCTCGGTGATGCTCCGGGTGCTGCTGACCAGGGTCTCGACGTGGAAGTAGTCGACGTCGCCGGTCAGGGACTCGGAGGAAACGCCCTCGGGGTCCGTGGGCGGCAGGGGGATGGCCGAGGCGTCCTCGTACACGAGGACCTCGTCGCCGGTGAACCGGTACTGGCGCCAGACGCTCGTCATCGACCCGTCCTGCGCCTGGCGGACGACCATGACGTTCAGGGCGGTGCCGTCGTTGGCCACGATGGTGGCTTCGGCACAGCGGACGTCGCGGGCGATGCGGTCCAGGACGCCTCGGGACCGGGCCACGAGTTCGGCCTTCGTGCGATTGTAACGGTTGCTCTGCTCGGCGCCGTGCATGGCGAAGGCGATGGCCGTCATGAGAAGAGCCGTCAACGCCAATGCGACGAGCAACTCGGCGACGGTGAATCCGCGCCGGATAGGGGCCGCGGTAGTCATGGCATTACTCCCTGTATGAGCCGGAGGCGCAGATGAGCGAGTACCGGCGGGCAAAGCCGGCCGGGTGCTGCTCTGCGTTCACCTTGTCGATGGTCAGATGGGCGCCGCCGCCGATTTCGAGACTGGTATCGGAGAGGTTGAGGATACCGCCCTCGACGGTACCGGCGGCGTTGCCCGAGAACTTCATCTTGCCGGCCGCCAGGTACCCCTGGATCGTCGTGAAGTTGCCGTTGAACTTGGCGAAGAAGCCCGGCGCCAGCAGAAACGTGCCCTTCTCGCTTCGGATGCCGTCGTAGCGGGGGTCGTCCGGCAGGTACTCGACGCCGGACGCCGTCAGGTTCCCGTTGAACGTGAGTTTATTGCTGTTGTAGTTCTCGACGGTAGGTTCCTCGCACACGACCATGCCGCAGAGGTTCGTGTTCCCGTTGAATGTGACCGTATTGGGCGACTCGACGTAGACGACGCCGTAGAGGTTCACGTCGCTGAAGTTGGGGTTGGTGCCGGCGGGAATCCGGATATTGCTGAGGCTTTCGGGCTCGTCGCCGTCGCCGCCGCTCGTGCTGAGCCCCATGTAGGTGGACTCGACGTATTGGGCAAAGTGGGTGGGATCCGGGGTGGGCCAGTCCTGGTCCGGCGCGTCGGTCACCTGGTCGCCGCCGATCGTGGCGTTGTTGCCTTTGTCGATCAGCACGCCGTCGCCGCTGACGGCGGCGTCGCCGGTGATCTGGGAGGTGCCCGTGACCTCGATGCCGTACGTGCCGGAGTCGGACGAGGAGTAGAGGCTGCCTTCGCCGTCGTTGTTGGCGCCGTCAACGACGGCCCCACCCCCGACTTCGATGGGCGACTTGCTGGCCACGCCGTAATCGCTGAAAATGCGGTAGCCGCTGCGGACGTAGAAGTCGTAGTAGGCCGTCCGGGTGGCGTCGTTGAAGCGGCCGGTCGAGGTCACGGTGATGGTGGCGCTGTCCTGCACGCCGGCGTCGGCTTGCATGGTCAACGTGATGGTGCCCGTGCGGCCGTCCCGCCCCGGGACGGTGAGGGGCGGGAAGGTGACACCGGCGGTATCGGCGGCGATGTCAGCGGCGTCGAGCATGGCCGCGTCCGACCAGGCGGTGCTGAAGTGGTCGGCCAGGCAGGCGTGGACGGCCGTCGCGTCGGCGCCCGTGACCTCGAGGCCGCCCATCTCGCGCTGGACGAGCAGGAGGCCGGTCTCGGTCAGGTTCCGGGCCTGCTGGATGTCGAGCCGGTTGCGCGAGATGGCCAGGTTCGACTCGGCGGCCACCGCCAGCGCCACGGCCATGCAGGCGAACAGCGCCACGAAGATCAAGGTGATCAGGAGGGCCGACCCCCTGCCGACGGTTCTGTGCATGTTCCCCCGTATAGGCATATGATATTCTCCGTTACTCGGCGATCACTGGCCGCCGCGCTGCATGAGGCCGGCGGCTACTCCCTGTACGAGCCTGAAATGCAGAGCAGGGCATACCGCGGCACGATGCCGGCGGGCTGCTCCGTCGCATTGCTCTTGTCGATCGTCACGTGGGCGTCTCCCTGAAGCGTGAGGGCGGAATCGGAGAGGTTCAGCACGTTGCCGCGGACCGTCCCGCTGGCCGTCGTCGTGAAATCGAGCCGCCCGGCGGCCACGAAGCCGTTGACGGTGCTGAAGTTGCCCGCAAAGGTGGCGGCGTAGCCGGGGGCCAGCAGGAACGCGCCCTGCTTGTCGCGAAGCCCGTCGAAGCGGCTGTCGCCTGGCAGGTACTCCACGCCCGACGCCGTCAGGGTCCCGTTGAAGTGGATCTGGTTGTCGGCGAAATTCTCGACGGCCGGCTCCTCGCAGACCACGATGCCGCAGACGCTCGCGGTGTCGTTGAACGTGACGGTGTTCGGCGACTCGATGTACACCACGCCGTAGAGTTGCGTGTTGCCGTTGAACGTCGGGTTGGTGCCCGGCGGGATGCGGACGTTGACGTAGGTGGCGTCCTGCTCGTCGCCGTCGCCGTCGTAGACGGTCTCGACGTACTGCTCGAATTGGGCGGTGTCGATCTCGGGCCAGGGATGCTCGGGGGCGTCGTTCTGGATCTCGCCGCCGATCGTGGCGCTCGGGCCCTTGTAGACCTCGCAGCCGTCGGCGCTGACGGCGGCGTTGCCGGTAATCTGCGACAGGTCCGTCAACTCGATGGCGCGGCTCTGCGCCTCGCTGCACGAAAACAGGCTGCCTTCCTTGTCGTTGTTGGCGCCGTCGATGACGGCGTCGCCGCCCAGCGTGATGGGGGACCGGCTCGCCACGCCGAAATCGCGGAGCAACTGGTACCCGCTTCCGACGTGGAAGTCGTAGTAGGCCTTGCGGACCGCCCCACCGTACTGGCCGGTCGCGGTCACGGTGACGCACGAGGCGTCCTCGACGCCTCCGTCGGCCACGATGGTGAGGTCGATCGTGCCCGTGCGGCCGTCCGGCCCGAGGACCGAGATCGGCGGGAAGACGACGCCGCCGGCGTCGGAGGTGATCTGCGAGGCGTCGAGCATGGCGGCGTCGGCCCAGGCGGTGCGGAAATGGTCCGCCAGGTCGGCGTGGAGGGCGGTGGCGTCGCTCCCGGAGACCTCCAGCCCACCCATCTCGCGCTGGACGAGGAGCAGCCCGGTCTCCACCAGGTTCGAGGCCTGCTGGACGTCGAGCCGGTTCCGGCAGATGGCCAGGTTCGACTCGGAAACGACCGCCAGGGCGACCGCCATGCAGGTGAAGATGGCCGCGAAAATCATCGCAACGAACAGGGCGGAGCCGCGGCGGGCACCGCGCTGATGCATGAGCCCCGTTGCCATGGCACAACCTCCTTTCAGGTCTGCCGTGTCGGGGCGTGAGAAACACGGTTGCGTATCGGTCCGGCCGCACCGCATCGCGGGCTAACCGGGCATCTCGGGGCGGTCGGTAAACGGCGTGTCGCTCAGGTCGAAGACGTAATACGTCTGGGTGACCACCGGCTTGTCGCGGGCGGTGAGGGTGACGGTGAGGCGTGCGGCCTCGGCGCCGGACTGGGCGACGGTGACCCCGAGGTCGGCGGCGTCGACGGGGACCACTTCGACCGTCTGCGCGAACTCGTCTCGTTCCTGCGTGGTGCCGGTGCTGAGGATGGCGGGGTCGTAGACGGTGCCGTCGAGGTCGAAGATATCGGCGAAGTTCATGCGGAGGGCCTTGTCGTGAATCTCGCCCGCCAGGAACGTGCCGTAGGTGATCTCCTCGGTCCGCTGGATGACGACGCCCTCGTACCCGAAGGCCGCCACCAGGGCGATGAAGGCCAGCACCACCAGGACGGAGGCGATGAGGACCTCCACCAGGGTGAACCCGCCGGCGGGGCGGGCACCCGGGTGGGTACGGTTTCGCGTGTGACGGAGTGTGCGCATGGTTAGCCCACCAATTGCGACATCTTGAAGATGGGCAGCAGAATCGAGGCGGCGATGAACGCCACGATGCCGCCCATCAGCACGATCATCAAGGGTTCGATGGCACTGGTCACCGCCTTGATGGTGGCTTTCAACTGGTCGTCGTAGAAGTCGGAGATGTCGCTCAGGATTTCGCCGAGGGTCCCGGTCTCCTCGCCGGCGGAGATCATCTGGGTGACGCTGACCGGAATATACGAACTCTTCGCCAGCGACGGGGCGATGCGCTGGCCCTTGCGGACGGCGGCGTGGACGCGGTGCCACACGCGCGCGTAGTGCACGTTGCCCGACACCTCCGCGGTAATCGCAATCGTGTCGAGCATCGGGACGCCGGCGTTGACGAGTTCGCCCATAGTCCGCAGACCGCGCGACAGGTACAGGGCGTGGCAGAGTTTCTGGAGGATCGGGATCCTGAGTTTCGCCAGGTCCCAGAGTTCGCGGCCCTTGTCGGTGCGGATGAACCAGATGAAGGCGCCGCCGAACATGCCGATGACCACAATATACAAGTACCAGTAGCCGGTGAGCGAGGCGCTCATGGCCATCAGCATCTTGGTGGGCAGGGGGAGGATGTCTTCCTTGCCCTCGAACAGGACCATGAACTGCGGCAGGACGAAGGTCAGCATGAAGATCGTCGTCAGGATCGCCATGATCACGATGATGACCGGGTAGACCATGGCCCCGGTCACCTGCCGCCTCGTCTGGGCCTGCTGGGTGAGGTACTCGGCGATGCGGCCGAGCATGTGGCCGAAGGTGCCGGAGAGTTCGCTCGCCCGGACCATGTTGATGTACAGGAGCGAGAAGACCTTCGGGAACCGCTGGAGGGTCTCGGAGAACTGGCACCCGGCCTCGACGTCGCGCTTCAGGGCCCGCGTGACGGTCTGCATCCGCGGGTTCTTCAACTGGTCCGTGATGCTCTCGAGGGCGGCCGTCAGGCCGATGCCGGCCTTCGACATGACGCCCAACTGGCGGGTGAAGGCCAGCAGGTCCTTCGCCCCGATGCGGTTGAAGATCGGGATGCCGCCCGCCTTCGGCTTGGCCCCGGCCCCTGGCTCCACCACGCTGATGTCGAGCACGGCGCCGCCCATTTCACGGACCTGCTGCATCGCCACGGTCTGGTTGTCGGCCTTGAGTTGGCCGACCACCACCTCGCCGTTCGGCCGCTTCATCTGGTAGCGGTACATGTTCATGGTTCACCTAGGCGGAGAGCGCCCGCTCGAGTTCCGAGGGCCCCTTGGCGTGGCTGAGGGCCGTGTCGCGGCTGATGCGTCCGGCGTAGTAGTGCTGCTTGAGCGACTCGTCGAACAACTGCATGCCGAGGGCCCGGTTGGTCTCCATGATGTTGGGGATCTCGAAGATGCGGTCCTCGCGGATGCAGTTGCGGACCGCCGGCGTCGAGACGAGGACCTCGACGGCCGGGATCATGCCCGGCCGGTCCACCCGCGAGAGCAGCCGCTGGCACAGCACCCCCTTCAGGCTGTCGGCGAACATCGACCGGACCTGGTTCTGCTGGCCGGCCGGGAACATGTCGATGACACGCTGCACGGTGGAGGCGGCGTCGTTGGTGTGCAGGGTCGAGAAGACGAGGTGGCCGGTCTCGGCGGCCGTCAGCGCCGTCGAGATGGTCTCCAGGTCGCGCATCTCGCCCACCAGGATGACGTCCGGGTCCTGCCGCAGCACGTGCCGAAGGCCCGACCGGAAGTTGGGCACGTCGGCCCCCACCTCCCGCTGCTCCACGACGCACTTGCGGGAGGGGATGTAGTACTCGATCGGGTCCTCCAGGGTGATGACGTGGTACGGGTACTTCTGGTTCATGTGGTCGATCATCGAGGCCAGGGTCGTGGACTTGCCGGAGCCCGTCTCGCCGGTCACCAGCACCAGGCCCTGGGGCAGGTTGGCGAAGTCGGCGACGACCTCCGGCAGGTTCAGCGTGTCCAGCGCGGGCACCTCGCTGGGAATCGCCCGGAACGCCAGCGCCGGCGTGCCGCGCTGGAAGTGCGCGTTGACGCGGAACCGCGCGCCGGAGGGCAGGGCGGTGGAGAAATCCATGTCCCGCTGCTCCTGGAACTGCCGGTACTGATCGTCGTTGAGCAGTTCCCGGACGGACGCCTCGGCCTCGTCGGCCCCGAGGGGCGATTCGTCCTCGAGGCCGGCCAGCACCGTGTGAATGCGCTGGAGGGGCGGCAGTCCGACCACGAGGTGAATGTCGCTGGCCCCGTTGGCGATGGCGCGCTCGAGCAGGTCGTGGATGCTTCTCATGCCGTGTCCCCTTCGGTTTCGTCCTCGGCCTTGGCCTCGGCCGGGCCGGCATCCTCGGTGGCGCGGAGCACCTCCTCGATGGTGGTGATGCCGCGCTTCATCTTCCGGAGGCCGTCCTCGCGCAGCCCCACCATGCCCCGCTGCGTGGCGTAGCGGCGCAGTTCCGTGACGCTGGGCCGGGTGGCCACCAGGTCGCGGAAGCCGTCGTCCAGGACGACCATTTCATAGATGCCGGACCGGCCGCTGTAGCCGGTGTTCCGGCACTTGTCGCAGCCCTTGCCGCGGTAGAGTTCCTCGACGGCGCCGACGTTGTTGCGTTCGAGGGCGGCGCGGATCTCGTCGCTCGGCGTGTACGCCTCCTTGCAGTTCTCGCAGATGCGGCGGACGAGCCGCTGGGCCAGGACCGCGTTGACCGCCGCGCTGATGAGGTACGGCTCGATGCCGATGTTGATCAGGCGCGTGATGCTCGACGGCGCGTCGTTGGTGTGCAGGGTGGAGAGGACGAGGTGGCCGGTCAGGGCGGCCTGGACGCAGATGCGGGCGGTCTCCTCGTCGCGGATCTCGCCCACCATGATGACGTCCGGGTCCTGCCGCAGCAGCGCCCGCAGCGCGCTGGCGAACGTGAACCCGATGCGATCGTTGATCTGGACCTGGTTGGCGAAACTGAGGAAGTACTCGACCGGGTCCTCGGTGGTCGAGATGTTCATCGTGCTGCCGTCCATCGTCATCAGGGCCGAGTACAGCGTCGTCGTCTTGCCGGAGCCGGTCGGCCCCGTCACGAGGATGACGCCGTGGGGCCGGGCGATCTCCTCCTTGAAGACCGACAGGTGATCCGGCTCGAAGCCGAGACGCTCCAGGCCGATGAGGATGGAGCGGTTGTCGAGGATCCGGATGACCGCCTTCTCGCCCTGCGTGGTGGGCAGCGTGTTGACGCGGAAGTCGACGTACCGGTTGTTGACGATGGCGCGGATGCGGCCGTCCTGCGGGAGCCGCCGCTCCGAAATGTCGAGGTTCGACATGATCTTCAGCCGCGACACGAGGGCCGGGTGCATGGTCTGCGGCGGGGACATCGTCTCGAACAGGATGCCGTCGATGCGGTACCGGATGCGCATCCGCTTTTCGCCGGGCTCGATATGGATGTCGCTGGCGCCCTCCTTGACGGCGTTGCAGATGAGGTAGTTGACGAGGCGGACGACGGGCGACTCGCCCGCGACCTTGGCCAGGTCCGCCACCTCGTCGTCGTCCTCGTCGACGACCTCGACGGCGTCGTCGGCGATGTCCTGGATGAGGTTGTCGAGTTGGAACTCCTGGCCGCCGCCCGCCAGTTCCTCCAGCGCCTTGGCGATCTCGGCGACGGTGCTGACCGCCAGTTGGACGCGGCAGTCGAGCCGGCGCCGCACCTCGTCCAGAAGGAAGATATTCGCCGGGTCGGCCGTGGCGACGGTGGCGGCGCCGGCCTCGGGGTCGGCGTCGATGACCAGGACGTTGTGCTGGCGGCAGAATTCGAGCGGGAGCAGGTCGCGGACCCGCTCGGGAACCTCCATCTGGCCGACGTGGACGAACTCCAGCCCGTACTCGGCCGCCAGGCACGACATGACGTCCGCTTCGGTGGCGTACTCCTTGCGGACGAGTATCTGGCCGAGCCGCTCGCCGGGGCTCGACTTCTGGAGTTCCAGGCACTCCTCCAGTTGGGCCTGGGTGATGACGCCCGTCTCGACGAGGCGGTCGCCCATGCGCATGGGACGGCGCCCGCCGGAGCCGTCCGAGTCGGCCCGGGGCGGGCCCTGCGGCTGCGCGGGGGCCTCCTGCGCCACGGCGGCGGGGGCGTCGGGTTGGGTGGCATCGTTCGGCATGCGCGGTCCTTACGGCACGTGCCACTCCGGCCTCAGCCGGAGGTCAACGGTCTGATCCTCGTAGGCCAGCGTCACGTTGTCGCGCTCGATCTTGGCCACCCGCATGCCTTCGACCACGTCGCCCACGTGGTAGAGCCGGCCTTCGATGACGGCGGTGCGGGTCGAGCCGGCGATGAGGACGGTACTGAGTTTGAGTTCGGCGGCCGCCTGGAGGATGCGTTGCCGGCGGGCTTCGGCCTCCGCCTCGGCGTTGGCCTGCTGCCGGGCCTTCTTGTCCTCCTGGGCTTCGATTCCACCGCCCCGGACGACCTGGAAGGGGTTGACCTCGAGACTGGCCAGAGGAATCTGCCGTTCCTGCACGTACGTGTCGAACTTGCTGACCATGTTTTCGACCCGTTCGACCGAGAGGCCGTCTTCGCCTCCCTTGCCGATGCGGTCCAAGGCGGCACTGACGTCGGCCGGTCCGGCATCGGGGACGGCCGCGGCCGCCGCCGGCGCCACCGACGGGGCCTCCGGTTTGGTCGGGCTGGCCTCGGCGGGCGCGGGGCCGCTGCCCCCGAGGAACTGGTACGCCACGACCGCCAGGGCCACCAGGCCCAGGGCGCCGAGTATCAGGACCTTCTTCGTGTCGCCGAAGCCTCCCTGGACCTTGCCCTTCTGCGACGGGGTCTCCAGCCCCTTCTTCGAGAGGCGGACGTCGTTTGTGCGTGGGGCGTCGTTGCTCGCCATGGCTATTTCTCGCAGTAGATGTCCATGAGGACGTCGACTTCAACCACGCCTTCCTGCGTGGGCGATTTCGTGATCTGCATCTGCCGGACCTTGGTGATGCGCGGCAGCCGCTCCAGGCCCAGCAGGAACTCGTAGAACTGGCCGAACCGGCCTTCGAGGGTCATGGTGATCGGCTGCGTGTTGTAGCGGGACCCGTTCTCCGACCGGCCCGTCTGGATGCGGCGGGGGGAGAGCGACTTGGAGTCGGCAATCAGCCACACTTCCCGCAGGATGACGTCGATCTCGCGCTTTTCCGGCAACCGGTCCTCGAAGAACGCCAGCGCCTCCTCCAGCCGTTTGATCTCCTTCTTCAGGTCGCGGATGCGGCGCACGACGCGCTGCACCTTGACCAGTTCGGCCTGCCGTGCCCGGATGGCCTCCCTGTCGGCGGCCGTCTGCTCCAGGAGCGGCCAGAGGATAAAGGCAGCGGCCATGCCGGCCACGACGGCCAGGGCCACCGCCGTCAGCAGAATGCGAAGCGGACCCGTCATGACGCCTCCTCGTTCGCAGCCGGCTTCCCCCGGCCGACGGCCTGGGTCGCGGCTGCGGTATCCGCCGGGGCCCCGGGCGGCAGGGGGGCCTTCTCCAGCACCGTGGCCGCCTTCCTGTCCAGCAGGAACACCAACTGGAACCGCCGCATCGTGATCCCCTCCTCGTACGGAAACGCCTCCGAGAACTGGAGGTCCACGCTGTCGAACAGCGCATCGTTGGCCAACCGGCTGATGTACTCGGCTACCTGCACGTCCGTCTGGGCCAGGCCGTCCAGCCGGAATCGGAACCGCGTCTCGGTCTGCGCCGGCGGGGCCGCCTTCTTCTTGCCCTTGCCCTTCTTCGCCTTGGCCTCCTCGGCCTTCGGCTGCGGCGTCTCGATGCGCATCTCGTGCGGTTCCATGCTCAGGGAGGTCAGGCTCGTGTCGGGCGGCAGGAGGTTGGTCAGTCGGCCGAGGATATGGCTCCGGGGCACGCGTTCCAGGAGGGTGGCGCTCAGTTCCGCTTTGTGGAGCAGGCCCTTCTTGCGTTCCTCGAGTTCCTTCAGGTCCTTGATCTTCAGGCGGGCCTGCTCGTACTGGCGGTCGACCGCGGTTCGGGCGGCCGCCACGCCGACGGCCCGAATCGCCGTCAGGCCGACCGCGGCCCCGATAAACAGCAGGCCGCCGGCACCGATCAGCGCGCAGATGAGGTTCGCGCGCCGGGCGCGGCGCCGCTTCACGTAATCATCCGGCAGGAAGTTCAGAACCCGTAGCATTCGCCCGTTCCCTTGTCCTCAGGACGCCCCGAAGAGACTGAGCCCGACCGCAACGGCCATTTCCGGACGCGCGTTCGCCGGGTCCGGCGAGCCGGTGGCCGTCCCGATCGGGTCGCCGATCTCGCACGCCACGCTCAGGTTCGCGCTCAGCACGCGGACCAGGGCCTTGTCCCGGGCGCCGGGGCCCACGAAGACGAGCCGGTCGATCTGCGCCCCGCGTGCCAGCGACGCGTGGTACCGCATGCACGACTGGATCTCGTCGGTCAGATGGCCGACCGGCTCCCGGCAGCGGTTGTAGGTCGTGACGGCCTCGTCGACGGCCTCGGCCGTCCCGCCCTCGCGCCAGGCCGCCACCTGTTCCGAGGCCTCTTCCAGCGACGCCTCGGTCACGGCCGCCACGGCCTGCGTCACGTGGTCCAGCCCCTTGGCCACCGGCTTGACGAACATCGTCTCCTGGCCCCGCAGAATGGCCACGTGAGAGCGCTCCCAGCCCAGGTACACGATCATCAGGCACGGCGGGCCGGACTGCGACGGGCCGGAGTGCTCCGACGCGTACGCGTACCCGTAGCACATGCTGCACGGCTCGATGCCGGCGCCCACGACGTTCAGTTTCAGGCGAGCGACGGCGGCCACGTGGGACTGGACGACTTGGCGCGGCACGGCCAACACAAGCACGTCCTGCTTGGTTTCGCTGTTCTCGGCGACCGAGCCGGCCACGATGTGCCGCACCACCGCCTGGGACGGCGGGAACGGCAGTTTGTCCTCCAGTTCGTACGGCAGCGACGCCGCCAGTTCGTCCGGCTGCATCGGCGGCATCCGGACGTGCTGCACCGCCACCCGGTCGGTGGGCAGGCTGACGACGGCGTCCTTGCCCTTGAAGTGGTTCCAGCCCAGTTCCTGGCGAAGGAACCGCAGGGCCGGCGCATAGTCCGGCTCGTCGGCATCCATGCCCTGAGGCGTCTCGGCCGACACCAGCCGCGCCACGGCGTCCTGCGGCGAGGTGAACGAACACGAGGCCTCCGACACCAGTTCGAGTTCGTCGCCCGCCTGCTCGAACTGGACCACGTGGGCAGCCTCGGGCGTCACGTGGATGCCCATCGGCAACAGCGTTCGCTTCTTCAGATGCGCCATGCGCGTATCCTTCCAGACCTACGGGCCACGGGGGCTGTGCGTGGATACGATGACCCGTATTGTTAGCCTACGTGCAGGGGAGCGGCGGTCAAACGAGTCGGCCCGGCCGGGCGCGCCGCGAGGCCGCTCGCCGAAACGCCGACTGTAAACCCTTATGAGGCAACGGGTTACAGACACCTCGGCTCGTTTCGTGCAGGGGAGGGTTTTGCGTCCGCAGGGTGCGCGGTCCGCATCGCGGCCGAAAAACGTCCGATTTTCGGCCCTCCGGTGAGGGCCCGTGTCGGCCGGTTTTCGGCGCGCGTAGGGGGCGGTGACCGGGTGCCGGAGACCTCTCTCCGGCGGTGGGCCACCTGTCTCATCGGCACCGGGGGCGGAACGCCTTCAGTGATTCGCCCGCCCGAAGGGAGGTCACCGGCTTTTCCCGCCTTGACCCCGCCGGGTCGCCCCGCTACAGTGCCGTGCTCGACTCGCACGTTTCCGCTCGGAGGCACGGCGTGACGGACAAGGTACCGCAGCCCGACCTGGTGGATTTGCACGTCCACTCGAGTGCCTCCGACGGCGCCTACCCGCCGCGGGAGGTGGTCGAGCGGGCCGCCGAGGTCGGCCTGAAGGCCGTCGCCCTGACGGATCACGATACGACCGCCGGCCTGGCCGAGGCCCTGGCCGCCGGCCCGGACGCCGGCATCGAGGTCATTCCGGGCGTCGAGATCTCCGGCGAGTTCGAGGACGGCGCCTGCCACATCCTGGGCTACTTCATCGACCCGGACGCCCCCGGTTTGGCCGGCGTGCTGAGGGTCGCACGCGAAGGGCGCGAGCGCCGCAACGACGCCATCCTGAAGCGCCTCAACGACCTCGGGTTCGACCTGACGATGGACGACGTGACCCGAAAGCAGACCGCGGGTACGTTGACCCGCGCCCACTTTGCGGCGGCCATGCTGGAGAAGGGATACGTGCGGAACTGGGTTCGTAAAAACACCCGTCAGCGTCCCGCCTACAAAGCCCGCCTGTTGGCTGCGATCTATGTGCCCCGGATTCATCATTATTCAACGGCAATCACGCGGAGCGCATTTCTGGCCCCGTTGTTGAGTTTGTAGAGTTCTCCATTCACCTCCTGCCAGAACAAAAGCCCCAGCATCACAACGCTGATGCCCCCTTCAATGGTGTCAACCGTGCCGGTGGTCAAGGTCTCTTCGGCATGGTCGGGTTGACTCAGCTCAAACGATTCCCCTTCAGCCAGTGACACGGATGATTCCAGTCCGTTGAAGTCAAAGAATCCGGCCACGCTTACAAACTGGGCATGGGTAGCTCCATCAGGTTTCCGGATGTTTTGGGGATTGAAAGGCAAAATGGTCACATCGGCCACGCCTTCCGTCAGGCTGACATCAAAATCCTCAAAGAAAAGGTTCTTCAAGTTGGATGCTTCATTGAATTCAAAGCCTGAAAGCAAAGAAACATCGCCGGCCATCACATTTCGTTCACCCCGGGCCGATTCTTCATCGCTTTTCACGATCTTTGAAAAAATGGAGCTCAAACGGCCACTCATGCGCCTGTCAGCAGTCAAAGCAAGCTGTTCCCGGAAAGCATCCCGAAGCAGCTTTCCGGCTTTAATGGCCCGGATAAACTCCTGTCCGTTTTCCCTGGTGCGGGCAAATCGCGGATCCGTTTTGATGCGGTCGCCATCCACACCGCCTTTGGTGCGGGCCAGGTATTCGCCCCCACTCTTGTAGAAAGTCAGGTCACCGACCCTGCCTTTCAACTTCAAAAAACTCTCTTGTCTTGCCATAAAATTTAGGTTTAGTGAATAATTACAACACCAAACCTAAAGCGCAAATCCTTTTATTTCAAATGCTTGGGGGAAA
>JAWODB010000327.1:0-12132 GCA_046483505.1 Phycisphaerae bacterium | reverse complement strand
TCCTCGGTGACGTACGCCTTCTCACCGCCGCAGCCCGTGGCGGGAGCGAAGACGGCCGCGCCGAGCAGCGCGGCGCAGGCGATCCTGGCCCATCCCTCGGACACGCGTTTTCCTTCCGCAACGTACTGTGACCCAAAGAGTCCCCAGTATATTCGGCCGCGCGGGGCCGGGCAATGCATTTCCGGCGGGGGATGGGAAGTGCCCGAGCCATCGTCCCCCCCTTCTGCAACCGCCGGCGGGGGGGAGCGGCGCGCCGGCCGGCAGAACCGCCTTGCAACGCCGGCGGGCGGTCGGGTATCTTCGGGTCTCAGACCCATCACCCGGACCGCCTGAACGGGGCCGCTTCATGGAAGAGACCAAAGCCCTCCGGACCGAACTCGAGCACTACAAGGCGGAGCGCGAACGCATCCGCGACATCGTGGGGCAGATCGGCGGCAAATCGACGCGGCGGCGCGACTTCATCATCAACATGGTCTTCCTGGCGCTCGTGGTCGGGGCGTTCGCGTTTGACCTGACGCGGTCGCTCGCGGGGTGGAAGATCCCGTTCCTGCCGCAGCACATCCTCCTGGAAATCGCCGTGCTGCTCGTCTCGCTGAAGATCATCTGGATGATTCACATGCAGGCGAAGGTGAGCCACTTCCAGTTCTGGATCCTCTCGAGCATCGAGTTCCAGATCAACATGCTGACCCGGCGGATGACGGACCTCGAGAAGCGGGTCCCCACGGCGGGGGGCGACGAGGGCGGCGGGTGAGGCCTTGCCGCGCCGTGGCGGACCTGGCCCGGATCACACCTCCAGGGTCAGCCCGTCGAGTTCGTCGGCGATGCGCTGCATCTCCTCGCCGGTGAGTTCGATCTCGGCGGCCCGGGCGTTGTCGTCGGCGTGTTCCGGTTTTCGGCATCCCACCAGGGCGCACGTGATGCCCGGCCGGCGGATCGTCCACGCGATGACGACCTGGGCGATGGTCGCCTCGTGCCGGTCGGCGATGGGGCGGATGGTCTCTTCCAGGAAATCCAGAATCCGCTTCCGGTTCTCCTGTTTGTAGTACGGGTCGTGGGCGCGGAGGTCGTCGTCCGGGAACGTCCGGTCCATCGTGACCTTGCCGGAGAGGATGCCGTTCTGAAGCGGCGAGTAGGCCAGGATGCCGACGTCGTGCTCGCGGCAGTACGGCACCACGTCGTCCTCGATGTCGCGCCGGAGCATGGAGTAGGGCGGCTGGTCGGAGGCCAGTGGGACGACCTGGCGGGCCTCCTCCATCTGCTCGGGGCTGTAGTTCGAGACGCCGACCGCCCGGATCTTGCCCTGCTCCAGCAGCGCGGCGCACGCCTCCATCGTTTCGGCGATGGGGGTGTTTGCGTCCGGCCAGTGGTGCTGGAAGAGGTCGATCGTCTCGACGCCGAGGCGCTCGAGACTCGCCTCGCACTCGGCGATGACGCTCTCCCGGCCGCCGTACTTGACGAGCGTGACCGGGTTGCCCTCCAGGTCCTTCGTGTCGAAGAAGCGTGTGCCCTTGCCCTCGGCGGGGTCGAGGTCCCACCGGATACCGAACTTGGTGAGGATCCGGACCTGGTCGCGGCGGCCCTGGATGGCCCGGCCGACGATTCGTTCGGAGTGGCCGAAGCCGTACGCCGGGGCCGTGTCGATGGTCGTCATGCCGAGGTCGATGGCCTTGGCGAGGGCCGCCAGGGCGTCCTCCTCGTCCGTGCCGCCCCACATCCAACCGCCGATGGCCCAGGCCCCGAGGGCCACGGGCGTCACCTGAACGTCGCTCGTGCCGAGCCTGCGGGTTTCCATGCTGCCTCCCTTTCTGCGTTGGTGATGCGTGTGGTTCCTCTTTCCGTGGCGCGGGGGCTGCGCGTACGTCAAGGATACCACAGGCGAACCGGACGGCGAAAGGGCAGGACGAAACGAGCGAGCAGGAATGCGGGGAATTGCCGCGCGCCGGGTCTCCCGGCCCGCCGCGCGGAAATGCACGTCCGTCCGGGTGACGGGTTACGCCTCGGCGTCGCCGGCGCCCTCCCGCTTCTCGAGCATTCGCACGACGGGCCCGACGACGTCCACGAGGCGCGGGCTGCCCGCCAGCCAGAGGCCCAGGGCGAGGGTCTCGCGGACCTCCGCCGGCGTGGCCCCGTGCGCGAGGGCCTTGCGGGTCTCCAGCAGGGCCCGCTGCTTCTCGCGCCCCGTGACGGCCGTGGCGAGGGCCATCAGGTATTTGTAGCGCAGGGGGATGGCGCCCTCGCCGCCCCACACGTGATGATGGTACCGGCGGAGGACGTCGGCGAGAGCCGGGTCGACGTCGTCGGCGATCGAGAGGCCCGGGCACCTGCGGGCGAGCGTCTCGTAATCGGTGGGTCCGTGGTCGCCGCGGAGGGCGCAGCCGCGGGCGCCCCGCCCGCAAGCGGTCGGTTGATCGGTGGTTTTCGTTTGCATCGGGAACTCCTTTCAAAGCCGCGAGTAACAAGCGGCGTAGGCCGCGGGGTGCCGCGGCAGGCTGTCCGGTTATCGAAGAACACTGGCGGACAAGCCGCCAGCCGGCCACGGCACGAGCCGTACCCGTGCCGGGGTGGCACCCGGCGATCGGGCCCTCGGCCCCTATCCGTGAATCAACGGCGGCAGGCACCGGACGCACACCCATTGGCTCCGGCCCTGGTGGCGGCAGGGGAAGAGGACGGCGTCGGCCTCACTCGCCCCGCAGCGGAAGCAGGTTTCTTCGATCAGTTGCGTGCCGCGGGTCTCCTCGTTGGCCTCGGCGGCCTCGGGGTCGAAGGCGGGGGCCTCGCGCTCCTCGATGGAGAGGGCCCCGGTGGGGCAGACGCCGAGGCAGAAGCCGGCCCCGTCGCAGAGTTCCTCGCGGACGACCTTCGCCTTGCCGCCGACGAGTTGGATGGCCCCTTCGGCGCACGGCGTGACGCACGCCCCGCAGCCGTTGCACTTCTCCTCGTCGATGCGGACGATCTTGCGTGTGACGGTTCTGGCTTGGGTCATCGTGTGCCTCCGTTGGGTTTGCGCCGGTCCGCTGGGGGACCGGAATCCGTTTCGGATTCCGTCCCCATGATAGCCGACTCCCGGCGGGCGGTCTTTGACGGAGGTCAAGAAGGGCCGGAAGCCCCTTGACGGATGCCCCCGGCCGGCCTAAGTTAACCTCTAAAGAAAGTCGTACGACTTGCCCGATAAGTCGCTCGGCTTAGATGCGGAGTCGAACTCGATGCTGGAAACGCTGCTCGGCTCGGAGAACGCCGCCAGGGTCCTGCTCTTCCTGCATGCCCGCGGCGAAGGGTACGCCCACGAGGTGGCCCGGTTCTACGATACGGCGCTGCAACCGGTCCAGCGCCAACTCGAGAAGTTCGAGGCGGCGGGTATCCTGTACAGCCGCCGGGTGGGGCGGACCCGGGTCTACGAGTTCAACCCGCGGTGCCCGTTGGTGGAGGAACTGCGGGCGCTGCTCGGGAAGGCCCTCTCGCTCTACTCGGACGGGGAGCGGGACGCCCTGCTCACGGACCGGCGGCGACCGCGAGGCCGAGCAAAGCCTTGAGCATCTACGAGCGGAAATGAGAGACAAACTCTTCGAAAACCTTATAGCGGTCCTCGTTGGTCCGGTAGCGTCTCTCTGCCTCTTCGCGTGCGGTGGATTTGAGCTTCTCGTAAAAGCCATGCAAATCCTTTAACACCGGACCCGCGAGTGGTGTCCCGAAGGGCTTCGATCCTGTTTCATCAGTGTCCTCGGGAGGTGAGTATTCCACTACGGGAGTGCTGCCCGTTCCGGCAGCGTATGTTTTCTCGGCGGCCACGCCGCCGCTTTCATGGCCCAACAGTCGGGGCCGGTATGCCGCCATAACGTCCGCTTGGTCTATATAGCGGTAATCCCTGTGCGTAATCTGTGCATCAATGGTGCTCTGAAAATCGCTCATTTGATCTGGTCGGGCTAATGCCTTCGCCTCATCGCTTTCGACCTCCACTGGGAAGACGGTATCGTCTTCTGGAACAAGGCTCCCGTACCCATTGCCAAGGTTGGAAATGTCAAATGGCCACCTTGCCGAAGACTCGATCTGAAAAGCATCCTCATTTTGTGGCAAGTCGTTTACGAGGATTCGGTCGTCGATCGTGAGCGGGTCAAACACCGTGTAGGCTTGATGGATTTGCCGGCGGTGGGTGTTGATCTCGCCTCGCTTTTGGGCATCGTTCCTCGCGCTGGTAATCTGAGAAGCAGAATACAGTCTTGGCGAGGTAGGTTCGAATATTAAGCGATAGAGCATGATGCTTGGGTGTTTTGCGGCGAGATAGAAATTGTCGACGTCGCACACTTCAGCCACGGTATCTGCAAGACCGCACTCGATCTGGCGCCATGACAGTAGTTGATGGTATCGGAAAGGGTAGCCACCGTGAAGCAGCCGCTCTCTGCAGGAGTATACGTCATCGATGAGGGTGACACACACATGGGGCTCTATCTTCGCCACACAGTTACCGGCACATACGAAAAATGGGATGCTGCCGCGAAAGTGGCAGGCGTGAAGAGAAATAATGTTGAGGTTTGCGTCCGGCAGTCTTGAACGTATGCGGGAAATGGCTTGCGCCACGGCCTGGCGCTGCTTTTTCTGCGGCTGCTTGAGCAAGAGGTGCGTACTGGTTCCCAGGTAGTCTTTGACGTCAAAAAGCTCAACCCTTACTTCGGGCATACGAGACTGACAAACAGTCGCTAGCGATTGGGCTGCTTGGCGTTTGCAGACGCCCGAAGGACCAAAGAGAACAATGTTGATTGGAGGCGGTGGTATAGTTCCCCCCCCCTTGATATGGCAGACTTAACTCGGCCCGAGGGCTTCCTCCAAGTCCTTTGCGCTCAAGAAGCAGCCGTCGACTACAGCGAAAGGTTCGGGTGAGTTTTCTGTTGAGGCGTCAGAGATCGCGAAGGTTGCTCCGCATGATTGGAGCAAGTCCTCCATGTGACGGCTTGCTCCTGTTTGGTTACCGTACAGGACAACCGGGAGCTTGCCCGCCCTGATCTGATCACCAAACTCGCACATGACCCGCTCCTTCTTGGCGTGAACGCTTTGCCTTTCCTGTGCCAATTATATCGGTTGGTTGGCAAGTAGTCTTGACTCCACCTTTGGTTACCCGAGGCCGACACTGCCACTGACAGAGTACGTTTCCTCCAACCGCTGTCAACTGATTTCGGCGCTAACGGGCAGGACAGAAACTGAGTCAGGCCCCCTTGCCCCCCACCCCCGTCGCCAGGGCCTCCAGGCCCTCGGGGTCGCGGAAGGTGATGACCTTGCCGTCGACGGCCACGAGGTCCTGGGCGGCGAGACGGCCGAAGGCGCGGCTCAGGGTCTCCGGGGCCACGTTCAGCATCTGGGCGAGTTCGCCCTTCGGCAGGTCCAGGCGGACGGTCGCCCCCGCCGCCATCGCCACGCCCTTCTTCCGCGCCAGGTCCGTCAGGTACCGGGCCAGCCGGCCGGCGGCGTCGTTCAGCGTGATCTGGCCGACGAGGCCCGCCATCTGCCGGCACAGTTTTGCCAGCGAGGCGATCATCCCGAGCGCCAGGGCCGGCTGCTCGGCCAGCCCCTCCGCGATGCGGTCCCGCGGGAAGAACGCCACCCGGCTCGCCTCCAGCGTCTCGGCCCACGCGGGGAACGTCTCGCCGGCGAACATGGCGGCCTCGGCCAGCGCTTCGCCGGGCCCGAAGACGTGCAGCGTCTGCTGCCGCCCGTCCGGCGAGAGTTTATAGACCTTGACCTTGCCCTCCAGCACCACGTAGAAGCCGTCGGCCGTATCGCCCTCGCGGAAGATAATCCGGCCGGCGGGCATCCGGCGGGCGGTGGCCAGGGCGGCCGCCGCCTCCCGCGCCTTGTCGTCCAGGTGGGCGAACAGCGAGACGTGTTTCAGCGTTTCGGCGATGCTCATGGCAGGGATGATTGTAGAGGAGGGAGGGCGGCTGCTGCAAGCACGCGCGTAGGCGCCGGGTCGCGGGCTTTGTCACCCCGCCCGGGGATGGGCCGACTCGTAAATCTCTTTCAGCCGGCTGGCCGTCACGTGCGTGTAGATCTGTGTGGTCGAGAGGCTGCGGTGGCCGAGCAGTTCCTGCACCGCCCTGAGGTCCGCCCCGCGTTCCAGCATGTGCGTGGCGAACGAGTGCCGCAGCGTGTGCGGGCTGACGCTCGGGTCCAGCCCGACCTGGGCCAGGTACTTGGCGAGTTTGCGTCGGACGCTCCGGGCCGCCAGCCGCCGCCCGTGCCGGTTGATGAAGACGGCCGCCTCGTCCTTGACGTCGGCGGCGGCGCGGGCGTCGAGGTAGCGGTTCAGGGCCCGCAGGGCGTACGAGCCGAGCGGGGCGAGCCGCTCGCGCCGCCCTTTGCCGCGCACGTGCACCACCTCGCCGATGGGGTCGATGTCTTCCAGGTTCAGCCCGACGAGTTCGCCGACGCGCATGCCGGTGGAGTAGAGGACTTCGAGCATGGCGGCGTCGCGGAGGGAGAGGAGATCGTCGCCGTCCGGGGCGGCCAGGAGGCGTTCGACGTCGGCCGGCGGCAGGAACTTCGGCAGCCGCTTCTCCTGCCGCGGCGTCCGGATCGCCTTGACGGGGTTGTGCTCGGTGATGCCCTCGCGGGCGAGGAACTTGTAGAACGACCGCAGGGTGGCGATCTTGCGGGCGATGGTCGAGCGGCTGTACTCCGCCCGCCGCAGAATCGCCAGGAACCGCCTCAGGTCCACGGGCGTGACGCGGCGGAGGCGCTCGGAGACCGCGTCCGCGTCGTCCGGTGTTGCGGCGTCTGCCGGGGCGCTCGCGGAACCGTCGCCGTCGACCGGTGCGGGCGGGCCCTCGGCCGTCAGGAACTGGACGAACTGCGCCAGGTCCGACGCGTACGACCGGATCGTGTGGCCGGAGAAGTTGCGCTCGTTCGCGATGTAACGGAGGAACCGGGCTGTCAGGGATGGGTCCATGGGGTGGTGGGCTCAGTCGTCGCCGTCCGGTCGGCCGACGGTCCGCTCGAACTGCCGGCGGGTGATCTGCCGGGCCAGGACCGCCGCGTCGAACCAGTCGAAGTCGAGGGTCTCGTCCTCGGCCCAGGCCATGAGTTGGGCGATGGCGGCCTCCTCGCCGCCGGGGGCGCACCGCACCAGGTATCGGTGCGCGCCCTTGACGAGCGAGAAGCGGTCCGCGTTGCAGGTGGTCTGCACCGGTCAGTGTCCCTATGGGGGAGGTTCGGGTGCGTCGCGCGGGGCCGCCACGAGGTTTATCGGCAGGGCGGGGGGCCGGCTTTACGCGAATCCATCCGGAGGTGGTGCGGCGGGTCTACCTGCTGTTCGAGCCCGCCGCGGGAGCGGCGGGACATCTCCATCCGGTTTGGCACACGACATGGCGGATGAAGATGACCGGCTGCTTCCGCAGCCGGCTCGAGCGACGGCGTGTCGGCAGGCTCGACTTTCACGTTGACGCCGCCGCCGGGGCCGCCTACACTCCCCGGCGCCTCGGCGGCGTCCTTATCCGTACCCATCCCGGAGGCGGCCCATGGCCGACCTGGCGGCCCGGTTCAAGGAGGTCTTCGGCCCGCCGGAGGGGCTGCGCACCGTCCGGGCCCCCGGCCGGGTCAACCTCATCGGCGAGCACACCGACTACAACGACGGGTTCGTCATGCCGATGGCGCTCGCGCGGGCGGTCCGCATCGCCCTCGTGCCGCACGAGACGGGCGTCGTCCGCCTGTGGAGCGAGCAGTTCGCCGAGCGGGCCGAGTTCGCCTTCGGCCAGACGCCCGGCGGCGACGCGCCGCACTGGCTCCGGTACCCGATGGCCGTCGCGGCGGTCCTGGCGGAGGAGGGCCTGACGCTTCGCGGCTTCCAGGGCGTGGTGGACGGCGACGTGCCGGTCGGGGCGGGCCTCTCGTCCAGTGCCGCGTGCGAGGTGGCGGCCGCCCTCGCCCTGCTGGTCGCCGCGAAGCCGGACATCGAGGCCGGCCCTGCGGTTGCCGTCGCCGAGGCCCACGGCCTGACGGGCGGGCGCCTCGCGCGCCTCTGCCAGGCCGCCGAGCACCGCGTCGGCGTCCGCTGCGGCATCATGGACCAGTTCATCAGCGTGCACGGCCGGGCGGGGCACGCCGTCATGCTCGATTGCCGCGACCTCTCGCACCGGCCCGTCCCGCTGCCGGCCGAGGCGGCCGCCGTCGTCGTCATCGATTCGCGCGTCCAGCGGAAACTGACCGCCGGCGCGTACAACGAGCGGCGGAGCCAGTGCGAGGACGGCGCGGCCCGGCTCAAGGCGTTCGACCCGGCCGTCGAAAGCCTGCGGGACGTCTCCCGCGACCTCTTCGAGGCCCACGCCGAGGCCCTGCCCGAGACGGTCCGCCGCCGGTGCCGGCACGTGGTGACCGAGAACGCCCGCGTGCGCCAGTCCGTCGAGGCCCTGGAAGCGGGCGACCTGGCGGGGTTCGGCCGGCTCGTGAGCGCCAGCCACGATTCGCTCCGCGACGATTACGAGGTCAGCGGCCCGGAACTCGACCTGCTGGTTACGATCGCGCGGGAGGTGGACGGCGTGTTCGGCTCCCGCCTGACGGGGGCGGGGTTCGGCGGATGCACCGTCTCCCTCGTCCGGCCGGACGCCGTGGACGACCTCCGCAACGCGGTCCTCGCCCGGTACCCGGCCGAGACGGGCCTGGAGCCCCGCATCTGGACCAGCCCCGCCGCCGACGGCGCGGCCGTGGAGACATGAGTGCTGTCATTCTGAGCGAGCGACGCGAGCGAAGAATCTCGCCGTGCATGTGCCACGGCCGGCCCGTTCGACTTCGCTCAGGGCATGCCTTGCCCGGCCGTGCGCGAGATTCCGTGGGTGGCACGCTTTCGCGCCGTTGCGAAAGCGTGTGTATCGAGTGGGGAAGCATGCTTTCGCAACGGCGCGAAAGCATGCCACCCCCGTGAGTCGAGAATACGTGCGAGATCAGTCGCGTAGGCACCCCATGATCGACGTCATCCGCCAACTCGCCGCCGGCGAGGACCTCTCGCTCGAGGCCGCGCGCGACGCGGTGCGCCGGATCATGGACGGCGAGGCGAGCCCCGCCCAGATCGGGGCGTTCCTGACGGCCCTCTCCGTCAAGGGTCCCACGCCCGACGAGATCGCCGGGGCGGCCCTCGTCATGCGCGAGAAGGCCACCCGCGTCGACGTCGGCGACCTGCCGGTCGTCGATACCTGCGGGACGGGCGGGACGGGGAAGAAACCGTTCAATATCTCGACCTGTGCCGCCCTGGTGGCGGCGGGCGGCGGGGCGTACGTCGCGAAGCACGGCAACCGCGGGGCCACCAGCCAATGCGGGTCCAGCGACATCCTGGAGGCTCTCGGCGTGAACATCGAGGCCCCGCCCGCCGTCGTCGGCCGCTGCGTCCGCGAGGCACACATGGGGTTCCTGTACGCCCGCCTGCTGCACGGGGCGATGAAACACGCCGCCCCCGTGCGGAAGGAGATCGGCATCCGCACGATCTTCAACCTCCTCGGGCCGCTGACCAACCCCGCCGGCGCCCGACGCCAGGTCATGGGCGTGTACGCGATGGACCTCGTGCGGCCGATCGCCGAGGTCATGGTCCGCCTCGGGGCCGAGCACGCCCTCATCGTCCACAGCCACGACGGCCTGGACGAGATCGTCCTCTCCGCCCCTACGCACGTGGCGGAGGTGCGCGGCGGGGCAATCACCGAGTACGACGTGTCGCCCGAGACCCTCGGCCTGCCGGAAGGAAGGCTCGACGTCGTCCGGGCCGACACGGTCGAGGAGTACGTCGGGGCCGTCCGGTCGGTCCTGGACGGCGCGGCCGGCCCGCGGCGGGACGCCGTCCTCGCTAACGCCGCCGCCGCCCTCTACGTGGCGGGCGTGGCGGAGGACTGGCACGACGGGATCGCGCGGGCGGCGGAGGCGATCGATTCCGGCGCCGCGGCCGGCGTGCTCGCGGACCTCGCGCGCCTCTCGCACGAGGCGTAAGCCGGGTGCCACCGATTGCTTGTCAATCGGTGCCTCCACATCGCGACACACGGTTTGACAAGCAAACCGTGGCACCTGTGCGATAGCGCGGTGGGCAGTCTTGCCCACCGCGGGGTGCCCGGGACTGGGCACCGCGCTATCGTTTGGCCAGAAAGACCCCTCCCGCGCTTGCCTCGAGCGCCGACGTGGGGTATAGTTGGAGTGGCGGACCGACCCGCCCGTGGGGGCACGCCATGATCCATTTCACGTGCGACATGTGCGGCAAGACGCTGCTGGCCGACGAGGACACCCGGTACGTCGTCCGCATCGAGGTCTACGCCGCCTACGACCCCATGGAGATCAGCACGAAGGACCTCGAGGAGGACCACGACGAGGCGATCCACGAACTCCTCGCCCGGATGGACGAGATGGACGCCGACGCCCTCGAGGACCAGGTCTACAAGACGTTCCGCTTCGACCTGTGCCCGGCCTGCCAGGCGAAGTACATCCAGGACCCGCTGCTGACGGCCCGGCGGCTGCGGGCGCGGTTCGGGCAGAACTGAGCCTCGCGGATTTCCCTCCCGGTCTCGACACGAATCCGGTAGATTGTGGAGACGGCGTGCGCGGTCGGTCTCCGTACCGACCGCGCTCCTGTCGCGACGCGCGGCGGATGCGGAGCCCCGCCGCGCACTGCCCCGATGGCCCGAGATCTCCATCGCGGAGCCCCACGATGCCGATGACCATCACCGAGAAGATCATCGCCGCCCACGCCGACCGGGAGTCCGTCGCCCCCGGCGACTTCGTCACCGCCCAGGTCGACCTGGCGCTCGGCAACGACATCACCGCGCCCATCGCCATCCGCGAACTGGCCGAGGCCGGCATCGACCGCGTCTGGGACCGCGACCGCATCGCCCTCGTGCCGGATCACTTCACGCCGAACAAGGACATCGCCAGCGCCGAGCAGGCCAAGACCCTCCGCCGGTTCGCCCGCGCCCACGACCTGACGCATTACTGGGAGGTGGGCCGCTGCGGCATCGAGCACGCCCTCCTGCCCGAGCAGGGCGTCGTCGGGCCCGGCGACCTCGTCATCGGCGCCGACAGCCACACCTGTACCTACGGCGCCCTCGGCGCCTTCTCCACGGGCGTCGGCTCGACGGACCTGGCGGCCGTCATGGCCACCGGCGAGGTCTGGCTCCGCGTGCCCGAGTCCATGCGGTTCGTCTTTACGGGCGAGCGGCCGCGCTGGATCACCGGCAAGGACCTCATCCTGCACGCCATCGGCCGGATCGGCGTCTCCGGCGCCCTGTACCGGGCGATGGAGTTCACCGGCCCGGTCATCGAGGCCCTGCCGATGGACGACCGCCTCTCGATGTGCAACATGGCCATCGAGGCCGGCGCGAAGAACGGCATCGTCCCGCCCGACGACGTCACGCGGGCGTACGTGGAGGGGCGGCTGGAGCGCGAGCCGGCCTACTACGCCTCCGACCCGGGCGCCGCCTGCGCCGCCACCCACGAGTGGGACGTCTCCGGCCTGGAGCCGGTCGTCGCCTGCCCGAACCTGCCGTCGAACACGCAGCCGGTGTCGGCGCTCTCGGACGTGCGGCTCGACCAGGTGGTCATCGGCTCGTGCACGAACGGGCGCGCCAGCGACCTGGAGGTGGCGGCCGGGATCCTCGCCGGCCGGCAGGTCGCCGACGGGCTCCGGTGCCTCATCTTCCCCGCGACGCCGGCGGTCCAGAAGGAGGCGCTCCGCCGCGGGTGGATGGAGACGTTCCTGGAGGCCGGGGCGGTCCTCTCGCCGCCGACGTGCGGCCCGTGCCTGGGCGGGCACATGGGCGTCCTGGCCGAGGGCGAGGTCGCCCTGGCCACCACCAACCGCAACTTCACCGGCCGCATGGGCCATCCGGGGAGCCGCGTGTACCTGGCGAGCCCGGCCGTCGCGGCGGCCAGCGCCGTCACCGGCCGCATCACCCACCCCGACGAGGTGATGGACTGACCTGCCGGGTGCCACGGCCGGTCTTGCCCGGCCGTGCGCTTCGCCGGGTGCCACGGCCGGTCTTGCCCGGCCGTGCGCTTCGCCGGGTGCCACGGCCGGCCTTGCCCGGCCGTGCGCTTCGCCGGGTGCCACGGCCGGTCTTGCCCGGCCGTGCGCTTCGCCGGGTGCCACGGCCGGTCTTGTCCGGCCGTGCGCTTCGCCGGGTG